>JALOAR010000005.1 GCA_023228665.1 Candidatus Colwelliibacteriota bacterium
GGCGGCAATAATATGCGCCATACCGGCGCGGATATCTCTCATCTCAAGATTCGCGCCTTTAAGAGGAGTAGGGCCATGGATGATAGCGCTATGGTAATGGCTTTCTCCTTGGAAGCGGCATGGAAGATCGCCAAAACATTTTGTAACAATATCTATATCAGCGCCCATATGGCGAAGATCTTCCGCATAGCCAAACCTATCTTCATAAACCGTTTCATGAATAACAGAGTTGCCTTTTGCCTGCGTTAAGAGAACGGCAAGCGGCTGCTGCCAATCGGTGGCAAATCCGGGATGAGTGTCCGTTTCAATATGAATGGCTTTTAATCCGTTTTTTCTGAAAAACCTTATTCCGTTCTCTTCAACAAGATATTCCCCTCCTAATTTGCGAACAGTATTGAGAAAAGTAATAAGGTGCTCTTGAACGGCGCCTTCGACAAGTATGTTGCCGTCTGTTGCCAGAGCTATAATCGCAAAAGAGGCTGATTCTATCCTATCCGAAAGCAAGGAGTGTTCGGCACCGTGAAGCGACTGAACTCCTTCAATATATATTTCCCTTTCCGCGCCAAGCTCTATAATTGCCCCCATTTTTTGAAGCAATTTAATCATATCCAATATCTCCGGCTCTTTCGCGGCATTCTTAATGGTGGTTTTTCCTTCGGCAAGAACCGAAGCAAGCATAATATTTTCAGTAGCCCCAACAGAAGGATATGGAAGGCAGATAGTAACTCCCTTCAACTTATCCGCTTTGGCGACTATGGTAGATTCTTTAACTTCTATTTTCGCTCCGAGCTTTTCAAGAGCAGATGTATGAAAATCAACCGGCCGAGGACCTATTTTATCACCGCCGACCATTGGGACTTCGCCTTGCCCTACGCGCGCCAAAAGAGGTCCTAACGCCAGAATCGGCAATCTATTCTTTCGCGATAGCTCTGAAACGCGATGATTTTTTATTTCCGGGGTTTTAATAGAAATAACATCACCTTCCACATTTATTTCAGAACCAATACTGCGGCATATCTCCATAGCAATTTCTGTTTCCCCGTTTCGAGGAACATTTTTAAGAACAATCTTTTCTTCAGTAAGCAGGCTTGCCACCAACATTTTTCCAATAGCGTTTTTGGATCCTTTTACGCGAATGCTTCCAGACAGTTTTTTGCCTCCTTTTATTACCAATTTTTCCATTCTTTTATTTTATCCCTATGAGTAAATAAAGAAAAATTGACATATAAACGCCTCTTCCCTTTTAATGGAATCAGGAAGCATATTAAAAATTTAAAAATAGAAAGGAGGGAGAAGTATGGCGAATAAATACCGTTGCCAAAAGAAAGGTTCGGTTTTAAAAGATTATTCGCGACGCGCGCCCAGAAATATAAATCAATACGAATGGGGAAAAATAACGGAAAATCGCGCAAGAGAAATAATTAATTTATTATTTGAGAGAAGCTTGATTAAAGAATTTCGCCATGCCAGCAGAAAAGAGGATGAAAAATTAAGGACGGATTTTTTAGTAATCTTAAATTCAGGGAAAATGGTAGGCATACAAGTAAAAAGTTCTCCTGAAGGCGTTATTGATTTTTTTCTGAAAGAAATATACAACCCTATCATTAGGTCTTACCCCGTAATTGCTTTTATACCGAACATAAAAAAACAAAAAAATAGCGAAGAGGCTGACAGGCTGTGGAAAAAAATAAAGCAATTTGAAAACCTTTCTTATATAAAGCATTAAAAAAAATCCCCTGCTTGAACAGGGGATTTTATAATTTGTATTAAAAATTTATTTATCTTTACACTCTCCCTTATAACTAACCTCAACGCCCGCAACACCAGCTTTGCATTCGTTAGAATAAGTTTTTCCGTCAACTCCGCATACGGGATCATATATTTCTATGCAAAACCCGTTTCCGTTTTGAGAAGGGGGAGCGGGCATAACGGCCTCTTTTTCAGAACAAGCTCCTTCGGAATAGCTTTCAATGCCGGCAGCTTCGGCAAAACATGAATTGGAATATGTCACTCCGTTGATCCCGCAAACAGGAGAATAAATCATCGGGCAAACTACTTGTTCTTCTTGGTTTTCTTGAGGCTGATTCTCTTCAGCTGGAGAAAAAGGATTATATTCAGACTTCCAAGAAAGAGCCAAAATGACTAACAAAACAATAACGCCAATTAAAATTATCGACTTATAATTTATGTTCATTTTTTTATTTAAGGGAAATTCCGGGTTCAACAGCCTTTTCCGGATGAATAAGCACGGGCAAGCCATCTTCGCCAGTTGCGGCAAGCAACATGCCTTGGCTCTCAAAACCCATTAAAATCCTAGGTTCCAAATTGGCAACTATGACTATTTCTTTGCCAGCAAGCTCTTCAGGAGAATAAGCTCTGCCTATTCCCGCCAATATCTGCCTATCTTCTGCCCCTAGAGAAACTGCCAGCTTAAGGAGTTTTTCAGAGCCTTCTACTCTCTCGGCTGACATTATTTTTCCTACTTTAAGCTCTATTTTGCTAAAATCTTCAAAATTAATCATTTTTATAAAATAATTTCCCAATCTTCAGGCGAAACTGATCCTTTAGACAGCATATTGCGCGCAAAAGAGAGCAACGCCATTTCATTCACCACTTCGCCAAGCCTTGCGCAAACGCCTTCAATAGAGGCGGCTCCCTCGCTTGTTTTTTCAGATGCCGTTCCGGAAGAGAGAGCAAAACCAACGGACCAATTGCTTGATTCCCTGCTTGTGCCAGTCGCTATCAGATCTCCGGTTCCGGCCGAACTAAAAGCCAGCGACCCGTCTCCTCCTAGCAAATCTACGACTCCCGCCATTTCTAATATAGCTTTGGAAAAAATATAAGACCTGATATTTCTGCCTTTTTCGGCTCCTTCGGCAGCGCCGATTACCATAGCATATATATTTTTCATAACGCCAAGAAGAGCCACAGAAAAAGCGTCTTCTGCCAGCTCAAAGGAAATATTGTCTCCTTGGAAAATTTCCGCAACATTTTCAACAGAAGACCCTTTTCCGCTAACAACAGCGCGGCAGCCTTTGCCAAGAATTATTTCTTCGGCAATCATAGGACCGCCGATAAATATAACTTCTTCTTTAGAAAAAACAGATGCGGCAATTTCTGGAGCAGACAAGAAAGTATCAGCTTCTAATCCTTTTGAAAATAATATTATTGGCGCTCCTTCTGGCTTTAACTCGATTACCGAAGATAAGGCGCTTCTTAAACCCCAGGAAGGAACGCAGAAAAAAACCGCCTCCGCGCCTTTGAGGCACTCCTCAATAGAAGAAACAGAAGACTTTTCAAGATCTTTGTCCCATATTGAAAAATTAATGTCGCTTCTTTCGGCAATATAAGCTATTGCCTTGCCAAGCTCCCCGCCGCCAATTATAGATATTTTACTGAACACTTTTTTCTTCTTTTTCTCTTTTTTTCTTGCTGAAAACAAAGATATAAAACATTTCTAAAATACCAACCGAATTAATTAAGAGAAGGGCGATAAACCACGGCTTGCTGTTTTTATGGGCAGATTTCCAGAGAGCGACGCCTTTCCACGCAAGCGACCACAAGATAATAAGAGGAATTATTACAGCATTATTTTCATCCAAACCATTTAAAAAATTAAATGTATTCAATATTTCAAACATGTTTTAATTATAACCTTTCTGAAAAACTATCCACAAATTTCATCTATTGATACAGCTTCTTTAATCGAAAAATCGGCTACCCTTATTCTTTTAAGAGAAGATAAATAGCCCCCCGTACCAAGCTTTTCTCCGAGGTCCCTCGCTATAGATCTAATATAAACGCCTGGGCCGGTAACCACATTAAAACTTACAAAAGGCCATTCGTAGGATAAAAGCTTAACGCTTTTTATTTCCGCCTTTCGCGGTTCCATCTTAATTTTCTCCCCTTTGCGAACACGCTTATATGCTTCTTTCCCTTTTACTTTAATAGCGCTGTATACGGGCGGAATTTGATCGATAATTCCCATAAAAGAATCAAGGGCATCAATTACATCATTTTTTTCCGGCCTCTTTGAAAATTTATATTCCTCTTTTTCTCCTTCTTCGTCGTCAGTGGAACTCAAAACGCCAAGGCGGACAACCGCTTCATATTCCTTTTCTGATCCTTTCTGCTCGGCTAATTTTTTTGTCCCCTTTCCAATACCAACAACGAGTATGCCTTCAGCAAGAGGATCAAGAGTTCCCGAATGGCCGACTTTCCTTATTCCGCAAGCTTTTCTTATGCAATTTAAAAACCCGTTTGACGATATGCCTTTAGGCTTCCAAAACGCATATATGCCATCAATATTTTTACTCATCTATTGTAAAAACTTTATTTTTAGACCTGCTTCCTTTAGTAATCTTAACAGCAGATTTTGGAATGCCTAAAAAATCAGCAATAGCAGCAGCTGCTTCTTTATTTGCTTTTCCTTTTTCAGGAACGCTTTTTACTCTAATTTCTAAAATTCCCTTTTCTGTTTCTTTTACTGATGCTTCGCGGGAATTAGGATACACCTTGGCAGTTATATTTTTCATTCCGATACAAGAGTTATAAGATTTATTTCAGCTCTGCACATAAACCTGATAGGAGCAACACTTGTTCCAAGACCGGTTGAAATATGAAAAACAGTTTCGCCGTTTGAATAAACTCCCTTAACCAAATAATCGGGAATATCCTTATCAGGAAGTATAAGCTCCCCTAAAATAGGGAGCCTAACTTGGCCTCCGTGAGTGTGGCCGGCAAAAACAAGCGGTATTCCAAGCCCTTCAATACTCTTATATATTGCCGGCGAATGGGAAAGAAGAATATCGCACTTTCCATAGCCAGACATCGCTTGAAAGACATCATCAAGCTTTAAGCTAATATCATCAATGCCGCATAACGCTATATCGCCGACCATCTCCGACTCATTAAGCATTACCGAAGCTCCATTTTTTCTGACGAGATTAATAAAATCATCTCCTTTCGGATTAGCTCTCTCATGATTGCCAGGAATAAAAAAAGTCGGCGCGATACTTGAAAGAGTTTTAATAGCGGAAAGGGGCGGGCTAAAGTTTGTAGTTGATTCATCTATCATATCCCCCGTTAAGACAATCATATCCGGAGAAAACGAGCGGATAGCCCGCATTAACCTGCCATTTTCTTTTATGCCTCGGCCATGCCCATCACTTATTTGAACTATTTTTGTACCCGCCATATCGGCGGAAACCGCTATCGGCACTTCTTTAATGGCTGGTACGTTAACTTCAAGCACGATATAAAGAAGAATCAGAAGCGCGAAAAATACGCCTAAAACAGGCGCTTTAAGGCCTTTTTTAAGACTCATCTTTTTCATTAGCTGACGCCTTAACTAAAATATAAGCAACTAAAACGACTAAAGCTGATATAATGACGGCGTAAATAAATTTCGCGACAAGAGTTTCTTTGCTTAAAGGAAATAATTCTTCTATAAGCGCTTTTATAGCGTCGTTCCAAGCAAGACCTGCGACTAAGCCAAAAGCGGCCATAATATACCCAACAGCGCGCTCGCGAACAGATGACTTAAACTCGGCGCTTTTTTTCTTAATATTTGTCAATTTTTCGTTAATACCCATATTTTTCGATTCTAATATTATAAATTATCAAGGACAAGCTTTACTTGGTAACTATAGCAAATTTGGCTGCAAAAAGGTGAAGTTTTTAATTTTTTAGATAATCAACATAGCGTCGCCGAAAGAAAAGAGACGAAATTTTTCTTTTATAGCCAGGTCATAAGCTGCCATTATCTTTTCTTTTCCGGCAAAGGCGGAGACAAGCATTAGTAAGCTTGATCTTGGAATATGAAAGTTGGTAATTAACCCGTCAGCGACCTTAAATTTATAACCCTCCCTAATAAATAAGTCTGTTTCTTTTTTGCCAGAAATAATATTTCCATCTTGATAAAAAGATTCCAATGTCCTCATTGCCGTAGTGCCGACAGCGATAACTGGTCTTTTTTGCTTCTTTGCGGTTAAAATCATCTCGGCAGATAAGTTGCTTATTTCGCAAAATTCTTTATGAAGCTTTCCCGAAACAATATTATCTCCGGTTAAAGGCGCGAAAGTGCCTAAGCCCACATGGAGAGTTACAAAACAAAAACTATGGCCGTCGGCTTTTAATTTTTCTATCAGCTCCTCGGTAAAGTGCAAGGACGCAGTCGGCGCGGCATATGAACCCTCCTTATCGGCAAAGACGGATTGATACTTGTCTTTAATGTCTTGCTTGCTTAATGGCGAGTTTTTTATATATGGAGGAAGAGGAGCTTCTCCAATCAATCCAAACAGCTTATATATTTTTTCCCGCTCAATTATCCCGCTCGATTTAAACTTTTCACCAGGATCGATAAAAAAATATTTTTCTTCCTGCCTTAATACTTTGAATACATCTTCAGAAGAGATAGTTAATTCCATATCCAGATCAAGCCGACGGTCTGACATTACCTTTATTGAATCATCTAAAATATCCACAGCCGTTAAAACCGCCTTCCCTCCTGAAGGTTTTTTAACCTCAAAACGAGAAGGAACTACTTTTGTGTCGTTAAACACAATAAGCGAACCAGCCGGCAGATGCTTGCCAATATTATTAAAATTATTTAAAGACACTTCTCCAGACTCACGGCTTACAACCATAAGCCTTGAAGAATCCCTAGGGGATGCGGGCTCTTTAGCAATGAGCTCTAATGGAAAATTAAAATCAAATTCCGATAGATAATCCGACATAGGTATCTATCCTATATCTGAAAATAAATAAGAAGCAACTATGGCGGCGGTTTCCGCTCTCATAATCATAGGTCCAAGACAAACCTTGCTTACACCAAACTCTTCGGCAAGAAATAATTCCTCCTCGGTCCACCCTCCTTCAGGACCGATAAAAATAATATCTGTTTGCGGAGCATCTCTCCTGCTAGCGCCTTCCGGGTGCAGTATAACTTTTTTCCCCTCAAGAGATATTGCTTCACTGAAAGCAATCGGCTCGAAACATTTTGGAACATCGCCTCTACCTGACTGTTCAGCAGCTTCTTTAGTAATTTTTAGCAACCTGTCCATGCGTACTCCTTTCTTAACGGTTCGAGAAGATATAATAGGGATTATTTCAGAAACACCAAGTTCTGTTGCTTTTTGCGCAACTATCTCAAAATTTTCTTTTTTAGCAATCGCCATACAAAGAGTAAGCTTTTTTTGAGGAACCCATGCTTTGCTAGCCTCGCTTTCCTTATTAAAACAAGCATTATTTCCTTTAAGTGAGAAAGAGAAGGTTGCTTCATTTCCATTACCATCACAGAGAATAAGCTTATCACCTTGCCTAATTTTTAAGACATCCTTTAACTGATGAATAAGACCTTCATCGCTAGAACAAACTTCTTTTAAGCGAACATCAAAACTTCCTATAAAACGATGTAATTTCATATTAATAATGCAATTTACGGAAATAACGGATTGATTTTTTTATAATTTCATACATTCTATCGCCATAAAAAGAGGTATCTCTTTTCTTGCTCTGTTCTCTGCTCCGGCGCGAGGACCCGGCTCGCTTTCCTTGTTCGAGTTCCACTCTTCTATGCGAGTTGCCGCGAAGCCTGCTTTTTCAAAAGACTTAAAATAATATTGCAACGGGCGGTGAAATGATAACGTCTTAATTTTAGGATCAGCGCCCGGGTGCATTTGTATTTCTGTTTTTGTTTCAGATAAGTAACGCTCTATTTTGCGATATTGCACATCTCCATCCCATCCCCAGCTTGAAAATTCCGGTATCCGAAAACACGGGTGATTTAATACAATATAAAGCTTGCCTCCGGTTTTGAGCTTAAGCGAGCATTCCGAAAGTGCTTTTTTTGCATTATTTATATTTTGAAGAGCGAGCACAATAAAAGCTTTATCAAAGCCGGTTTTTTTCACTAGAGATAAGTCTTCAGCCGAAGCTTTTATAAATTCAACAGCAGATTTTTTGCTTTTAGCCATCTCAAGCAATTCTTGGGAAATATCAACGCCGACAACCGAGGCTCCTGTTTTAGAAAGCTCAATACTAAAAAATCCTGTTCCGCAGGCAATATCTATAACATTATCCCCCTTTTTAACCTCCGACATTCTTAATATATTCGGCAAAATAAGGCTCTTTTGATAAGAATCTTTTTGGGAGACAGCCTCATCGTACCAGCTAGCAACTTTTCCCCAAGATGTATTTTCTTTTTTAGGAGACGCCATATGCCTAATTTAAAGGATTCTCTTCGTCTCCTTCAATAGTGATTACTATATCTCCCAGAGGGAATTGGCTTGTTGTATCAATTATTTGCCTTTTAAGAGAAGATACGCCGCAACGGGAAGTTTGCAGTATAGAGGGGTAAAAATCGATAAAAACAACGCCCGGTTGAACATCAACAGATCTAATATTATTGCCAGGCGAAGCAGCTGTGAATAACCCATCCTCTTTTTCTTCATCGCTAGGACCTTTTAATATCCATTCAATAGCTTCTCGCACGGCGGAACGCGAAGCACTGATAACCCTTTCTACATAATAGAGGTTAGAACAAGACCCGTTCAGAAAATAAACTTTAATTTTAGACGTTAGTCCGCCGTAGTAGCCCCAAGATACTTTAGCAACCTCGCTATCCCCGCAAATGCCTATTTCAGCATCAAGCATATCTCCAGACATAGCGTCGAGCGCTATAGATAAATCTACAGGTATGGAAAAATTTCCTGCTGTATCGATCGGTGATGAAAAATTGTCTTTGTATAATTTGCCGGTTCTTCTGTTTTTAAGAGAAAGACAGATATCGCCTTCGGTTATGTTATAAGCAATACCTTTTATGAAAAAAGATAAGTCGGTTACTGAACTCGGTTCAGGCGATATTATGGCTATATCCGGAATAGACAGCACTTTTACAGAAGAGGCTACACCACGTTCAACAACTGCCTCTATTTCAGCGCCTACAACAATATCCTTAATATTAAAAGGATTGCCGTCTGCGTCCGTTATGTCCGCTTCGGATACGGAAAAAGAGTAAATCCCTTCTTCTGAAGATATGGAAACATCAGTGCCTTCCACTGAAATAAAATCAACTTCCCCTTTTCTTACCATCGGCCCTTCGCTAGGAGGTTGGATAACTTCACCGCCATTTTTGGCGGGATCTTCGGAGATTTTTTTACCAATAGGGGCGAATAGGAGTATGGCGGCGATTGTTGCCGCCGCCAGCCCTACTCCAACAAAAATTATTTTGTTTCTTTCCGACATTATCGCCTAATTATCTTATTTCGTACACAAGCGTTACCGTAGAAGTTATTTCTTGAGATCCTGGGCTTACGCTTACAGGAGTAAGTCCTGCGGCCGCAGGCGCCCTAACAAGACTTTGTTCATCAAGTGGATAAGAATCATAAGAGACAGGACTATAATATCCCTCACTTATAGAAAGGAGCCTGCCAACTTTAAAACCAGCGGATTCAGCAATTTCCGCGGCTTTCTTGTTTGCTTTTTCTATAGCTTCGTTTCTTGCTTCACTCTTTAAAGAGTCTTCATCGTCTATCGCAAACTTGAGGTCAGAAACGACATTAGCCCCTTTATCAACCACTCCGGAAAGAATATCTCCGATAATTGCAAAATCTCTGGCTTTAACCGCAATATTAGACCTTATCGAATAACCGACTATTTCAGGAGGAGGACAATCTCTGTCTGAACCATAACATTCATGATATTGGTAGCGAGGAGAAATGCTGTAGCCGCTGGTCTTGATATCTTTTTCTTCAACGCCTTTTTCCTTTATAAAAGATGTAATAGCACTTATCTTTTCGTTATTTTCTTCTTGAAGGTCGGCAATTCCTATACCTCCTTCGGTTAGCACGCCCACAGTAAATTCAGCAATATCAGGAATGCCTATTGCTTCCGCTTCAGCTGTTACGGAAAAATTCCTAAACGAAGACGGCTCTATTGATTTGGAATAAGTACTAGTGTACGAAACAACGCTCCAGGCAAATACAGCGGCGAGGACTATCCCTATCAATCCGAGGCCATTTTTTATCTTATTGTTCATTTTTGTTTTTGAAATAAATTATTCGACTTATCTTGATTATAATACAAAATTAAAACTATCGCCTTATAGCCTTTTTAGGACCTTTAAACAGATAATTGATGCCCTGCAACACAAAGAACGCTGATGCGCCGATTATGACAATAAATGATCCGGTAGGTATGTTAAGAAAATATGATCCAGCGATTCCTCCGAGCATAAAAACTTCAGAAAAAACAATTGAAAGAATACCCATCATAGCAAAAGATTTAGCGCTTAGCTTAGCGCAAGATGCTGGTATAATCATTGCTGCTGATACAAGTATTATGCCTAAAATTTTAATGCCGAGAACTACAGAAACGGCGATAATCAGATATAAGACAAGTTTTATCATTTTGGCATTAATGCCTTCCGCTTTCGCAAGATCCTCGCTAAGAGAAAGCAAGCCCAGCTGTCTCCGCAATATGAAGAGAATCGCCGTAAATACTATTGCGGCAGTAACCGAAAGCCAAACTCCAGAGGAACTGATTGCAAGTATATTGCCGAAAAGAAAAGATATAAGCTCCGTCTTATAGCCTGGAACAAGACCGAGAAAAAGAATACCCAGCGCCATACCAAAAGAAAATATTATTCCAATAGCAGCATCTCCCGAAGTTTTCATTTTTTCTTCCATAATAAAAATTACGAAAGCAAAGAAAAGCGCTGCTAAAACTCCGCCGACAATAGGATCTCCCCGGAAAAGAATTGCGGCAGCGACCCCTGCGAGCGATGCATGGGCAATACCGTCACCAAAAAAGGACATCCTTTTTAAAACAACAAATACGCCTATATACGCAAGCAGTAAAGCTAAAAAGGCTCCTGATATTATTGCGTTTTTCATAAACGCGTATTGGAATATCTCAATCATTTTTTGGATATAAATCTAAAATCTTTTCCATATATTTTTTCAAGCGACGTTTCTGAAAAAGCTTTTTCAGGCTCTCCTTCAAAAACAAGAGATCCGTTTAGCCCAACCACTTTATCAGCAAGCCTGTAAACAACATCTATTTCATGCGAAATTATTATAATACCTCCTCCCCATTTTCTCCTTATTTTTTCTATCAGATCGAAAAATTCCGAAGCGCTCGCCATATCTATGCCGCTCGTAGCCTCATCTAAGAGCCAAAGCTTGGGCTCTTTTATAGCAGAGCGCGCTATAAGAGTTTTTTGAAGCTCCCCTCCGGAAAGCTCTCCTACCATCCTATTAGCAAGTTTTAATATTCCGGTTTCTTTCATAATAAAATTTATCTTATTTTTATCAGGTACCGGAAAAGACATACTTAAAAATTCTGCAACTGTTATAGGAAATCCCTGTTCAAATCGAAAATATTGGGGAACATAACCAATATCTTTAAGGTTAATTTCTTTTCCTAATAAAGATATTTTTCCAGAGTAAGGCACAATATTGAGAACGGCCTTTAGAAGAGTCGTTTTACCGGCGCCGTTGGGACCTACTATTGCAACAACTTCTCCGGGAGCAACGCTAAGAGAAACATTTCTTAAAATATCCCTTCCGCCAAGAGATACCGATAATTTTTTTATTTCGAGAATATTTTTCATAATGAAAAGGAATCCCGTATGGTCCTGGCATTATTAACTAAAGAACTTAAATATCCTTCGGCTCCAAGAGGGTCTAGGGGAATTATTTCAATATCAGCGCTCTCTCCTACGGCTTCAAGCGGAGCGGGAGAAGATTGGGCTTCAGAAAAAAATACTTTTATCCCGTTCTCGCGAGCTACATCAACGAGGTTTTTAACATCTTTTGGCAAAGGCTCTTTTCCAGGAGAAGACTGGTATACCGCCGCTATTTCAAAACCGTATTCGTCGGCAAAATAACTCCAGGCATTATGGAAAGTTATTATTTTTTTTCCGGAAACGCCAGATAATATGCTTCTTATCTCTGTGTCTTTTTCATCAGCTGCAGAAACAAAATTTTCAAGCCCGCCTTTATAATATTCTTTCCCGGCAGGATCGGCTTCTATCAGCTTATTAGCGATATTTTCGGCAATAATCTTTCCGTTAGGAATAGAGAGCCAGTAATGCGGATCAAATTCCCCTTCTTTGTGTTCTTCGTTTTTACCAATAACAACTGCCTTTTCTTTCTCGTGCGATTTAAGAGAAATATTATTGCCAACAAAAAAATCTTCAATCTCAAGAGAATCAGCGATGTTTAAAACCCAATCATCAATAACGCCAATTTTAAAAATTACGCTTGATCCAGAAAGCTTTCTTATTGTTTCAGGATCCGGATCAAAAGTATGGGGAGAGGCTCCTTCCGGCACTATTAAAATACTTTCTACGCGGTCGCCGCCTATTTCGCGAACAATGGAGTCAATTGGAATAATCGTAGCGCCGACTTTAACTTTATTGCCGGATGTTATTTCTTTTTCTGTTTTTAAAAAAAATGAAAAAGCAAACATAGCTATCAAAAAGAAAATAAGAACCGGCAAGGCCTTTTTCATATACCGATTATAACACTAATTTCTAGAGCTTATAATTATTTCCGGATATTTTTCTTTGACAGCGCGAGCAATTTCTTTGGAGCTAGGCCCTTCGCCTAATTCTATCGGCACTAAAGTTTTTTCTGTTTTAACATCCTGTAAAAAATATTTTTCTTTCGGCTTTAAAATAGAGGCTATATCCATAATATCTTCTTCCATATGAACGCCTCTCCAGATAGTGGTTCTATATTCGTAATCTATTCCGGAAGAACGCAAAACATCCATCGCTTTACGAACAGAGTCCACTACCTCTTTATAATTTTTTCCGCGGACTATTTCTCCATATTTATCAAAGGAATGCTTAATATCCATAGCTACATAATCAACTAGTTTCTTTGAAAGAGAAGTCTTGAGTGTATCAATTTCTGACCCGCTAGTATCTAGCTTAATTTTAAAGCCAAGCTTTTTTATCTTGGCTAAAAATTCCGGCAAATCCGGCTGAAGGCAGGGCTCTCCTCCTGTAACACAAACGCCGTCAATTATATTTTTATTTTTTACAAGATGATTAAAGACTTCCTCTTCTGAAACCGTATCTCCTTCAAAAGGTATAAGTTCCGAATTATGGCAATAAGGACACATTAGATTACAACCACGCAAGAAAATAATGCTGGCTATAACACCTGGGTAATCAATAAGACTAACCCCTTGATATCCGCCAATTATCATCTTTTTATTTTTCGCTAATATTATATTCTTTTCTTTCCTTAAATTCTGATTGCTTCCCTTTATTCCAATGATTTACTGGGCGGTAATAACCGACAACCCTTGACCAAATTTCACATTCTTCGCCACAATCGGGACATTTTTCAATTTCCCCCCTTAAATAGCCGTGATTCGGACAAACGCTAAAAGTCGGCGTTATAGTGAAGTATGGAAGCTTGTAATTTGAAGCCACTTTCTTAACAAAATCCCTGCAGGCTTCCCAACTCGGAATACTTTCTCCAAAGAAAAGATGCGAAACTGTTCCTCCGGTATATTTTGTCTGTAATTCGTCTTGATGATCGAGATTTAGGAGAGGATCTTCCGTAAAACCAACTGGAAGGTGGGTAGAATTGGTGTAATAAGGCTCCTCGGATCCTCCTGCTTGAATTATGCCAGGAAATCTAGCTTTATCTTCCCTAGCAAAACGGTAATTAGCTCCTTCTGCGGGAGTCGCTTCGAGATTATACATATTACCAGTTTCTTCCTGATACCCAGATAATTTATCGCGCATAAAATCGAGCACCTCCAAAGTAAATTGCTTGCTCTCTGGCGCGGCAATATTCTTATCTAAAAAATTAAGGCAGGCCTCGTTCATACCATTAATACCAATAGTCGAGAAATGATTTTGAAGCCCTCCTAAATATCTTTTTGTGTAAGGTAAAAGTCCCTTTTCCAAGTTTTCGCTAACAACTTTACGCTTCATTTCAAGAGACTGTTTTGCTAGATCCATCAATCTCCCAAGCATTTCAAAAAATTCTTTTTTAGTCTTGGCAAGATAACCGATTCTTGGAAGATTGATAGTAACTACACCGACAGATCCAGTCATTTCAGCGGAACCAAAGAGTCCTCCCTGCCTGGAACGAAGCTCTCTTAAATCGAGTTGAAGCCGACAACACATACTGCGCACGTCTGAAGGATTAAGGCTTGAATTAACAAAATTCTGAAAATAAGGAATGCCGTATTTAGATGTCATTTCAAACAAGAGCTTGACGTTCTCGTTGTCCCAATCAAAATCTTTGGTGATATTGTAGGTAGGGATAGGAAAAGTAAATATTCTCCCATGCATATCTCCCTCTACTAAGACTTCGATAAAAGCTTTATTAAGCATATCCATTTCCTTCTGACAATCGCCATAAGTAAAATCAACTTCTTTTCCGCCAATCAAAGGATGTTTTTCCTTCATATCTTCAGGACAAACCCAATCAAGAGTAATATTAGTAAAAGGAGTTTGCGTTCCCCAGCGAGAAGGAGTATTTATACTAAATACAAACTGCTGAACAGCTTGCTTAACTCTCTTATATTCAAGCTTGTCATTTTTAACGAGAGGAGCAAGGTAGGTATCAAAAGACGAAAAAGCTTGGGCGCCTGCCCATTCGTTTTGGAGCGTACCCAAAAAATTAACCATTTGAGCAACAGCTGTTTCAAGATGCTTGGCAGGCTTAGACTCAACTTTTCCGGAAACGCCATTAAGACCTTCTTCTAACAGCTGCCTTAAGCTCCACCCAGCGCAATAACCGGCAAAAAAATCCAAATCATGGATATGAAAATCGCCGGATTTATGAGCTTCTCTTATTTCCGGCGTGTAAACATAATTCAGCCAATAGTTAGCAACTATCTTTCCGGCTATCCTAATTATCAATCCGCCGAGAGAATAGCCAAGATTAGCATTTTCTTTTACTCTCCAGTCGTCTTGATTGAGATATTCATTGATAGTTTTTTCAACTTCAATGACTGTTCCTTTAGTTGAGCGCGCTTGAGATCTCTTTTCCCTATAAACAATATAGGATTTTGCCGTTTTCCAGTATCCGGAACTCATAAGAGCAAACTCTACGATGTCTTGTATCTCCTCTACCGTTATCTCCTGCTTGAATTTTTCTGTTTTTTTAATGTAATGAGTGGCGATTTCCGTTATTTTCCTTGCTTCCGCTGCTCCAAATTCACTAGTAGCATCAGCGGCTTTCATTATTGCCTCGTAAATGCGGTTTTTGTCGAACTCTACTTTTTCACCGCCTCTCTTTATTACTTTCATTAACTTAATTCTATCCCTTTAAAAGTTATTGGACAAAAAAATAAAAACTAAGGAAAGAAGCGGAGCTTTGACAAAAGTGTAAAAAATAACTGCGGACTTATCCACAGCCATTTTAAATAGAGAACGGAGTTAAAGGCAGGTGTCAATCTTTATTATTGATTTGCAGTCCCTATTTTTTTGCGAGCGGTGCCATTTTTTCCGTAATAATTCCTAATATTTTTTCGGGACTATAATCAAGATAATTTCCTTTTTTGATAATATTAACCGTTTTTTCAACTTCTCCCTTAGGAATATTAAGGCAATCAATAATTTCAGGCAGAGCATGCGAAGGAGCTGTCAGTGCAATATAGTCATAACCATTGTTTTTGAGCTCGCCGTACTTTTTTCCCAGCATTTTAAGAAATTCTGTCCTTTCTTTACGGTTAACATCCTTTAAAGTAGATCCTGAACCAAGCCCGATGCCTTTGGCTTTAAGGGCGCTACTAATACCCCTTACTCTTGAAGCAAAAAAACCTTCCTTATCCGAGTATTTTATTTCTTGCGCGTTAATTGATCCAAGGCTATTCATTATTCCGTTCTCCCCTTCAAATATTTTCGCTTCCTCGGTTCCGGAAATTATAATCAGAGCTTTTTCATCTTTAAATTGGTAAAAATTTTCCGATATTTTCATGTATATAAGTATAACTCCCAACTCACAACTCTCAACTCTCGACTCATAAAATTGCTGCCCGCTATATTATTATGTTTTTATTTTCAAATTTATTAGCGGGTGGTTTTTGTAATTTTTAAGTGATATAAAGTAGCTGTGCTTATAGATGATATACAAATAAGCCTTTCTGCCGGAAATGGAGGAAAGGGAGCTGTCGCATTCAATAAAAACCTAATGAGTCTCGGTCCCGCTGGGGGATCTGGAGGAAAAGGGGGCAGCGTCTATTTTGAAGGAGTTTCTGATTTATCAAAACTTAACCAGTTTAGATATAAAAAAGAAGTTAAAGCTGAAGATGGAATGGACGGACGCAGCCAATTCAGGGATGGAAAAGATGGAAAGGATCTTATAATCCAAGTCCCTTTTGGCACCGTTATTCACGATCTCGATAAAAACACGATGGAAGAAATAACATCAATCGGACAAAAAATATTAATGGCGAAAGGCGGAAGAGGCGGAAAAGGAAATTTCCACTTTAGATCGCCGAGCAATACATCCCCGAAAGAATTTGAGGAAGGAAAGCCGGGAGATTTCCGAAATTTACGACTTGAATTAAAGATGGTGGCAGATGTTGGATTTATCGGCTTGCCAAATGCCGGAAAATCCAGCCTTTTAAACGAACTAACTAATGCCAAGGCAAAAGTTGCCAACTATGCCTTTACTACCCTCGAACCTAATCTCGGAGCCTACTATGACTTGATATTGGCAGATATACCGGGACTTATTGAAGGCGCATCTCTAGGCAAAGGTTTAGGAATTAAGTTTTTAAGGCATATAGAAAGAACTAAAGAATTATTCCATCTTATTTCAGCAGAATCTGATAATCCTATAGCTGACTATAAATCTATACGCGCTGAACTTAAAAAACACAGTGAAGAGCTAGAGAAAAAGCCAGAGTCAGTATTTTTATCCAAATCAGACGAAATTTCCGAGGAAGAATTGAATAAAAAAATAAAAGCTTTTAAAGATAAAGGAATAAAAATCGAGCCTATATCCATACTTTATGACAACGGTCTCGAACCTATAAAAAAAGCTCTGGCTAGAATAGCTGATAATAAAAAGCTTAAAGCTTAAAGCTTAAAAAACCGCGGACTGTACCGCGGTTTTTTTATTTCTTGGATTTTTTAACCGAAGTTTTTTGTTTTTTACTAGCTTCTTTTATTTTTATTTTTCTTTCTTCTTTTTTAACTCCTTTCGCTTTCGGTATAGTTATGCGGATAACTCCATCTTCGCTAACTGCTTCAGCCTTGCCGTCATCAACATCTACAGGCAGTTTTACTATCCTTTCAAAAGAACCTCGATGTATTTCTTTTTTCCAATATCCTTTTTTCTTTTTTTCTTCTTTTTCCTCTCTTTCCCCTTTAACTTTCAAAAAACCGGATGAGATTGATATATCGATATCCTCCGGTTTAATGCCTGATGCCTGAATTTCCGCCACTATTGCGCTGTCTGTTTCGTAAACATCCATAGCCGGAAAAGAACCGGTAAAAAACTCATCAATATCTTCAAATTTGCTCCATGGAATAATAGCCATAATAATAATTTATTTTCTAAACGACCTTTTTATTAAAATTAATTTAGCCTGATTATCAAAAAATTAAGCACGCTGGCAAAAGTCGCCCAAATAACATAAGGGTAAAGCAATATGCCGCTTATGCTTTTCTTCCCAACAGCAAAAATAATCGATAATACAGAAAGACCGAGCAAAACGGCTACCGGAAGGGCGAGCTGGATATTTTGATCTCCGAAAAATATTTTACTCCAACTGATATTCAAAAGGATATTAAACATAAAAAGAGAGGCAACGGCTTTGCCTTTGCGCGAAAAAACTTTTTCTTTTTTGAAAAATATTCCGGCAGAGACAGCTGACAATATAAATATCAATGTCCAAACCAAGCTGATTACCCAGCCCGGAGGAGTAATAGCGGGCAAATTTAGAGTGCTATACCAATCTAAAGAAGAAGCGGTGAACTTCCCGCCTATAAAAGCGGTAAATATGGCAATTAAAAAAGATATTATAAAAGGAATCATGCTCTACTTATCGCAAAAAGGCTGAAGCATATAAACTATAGCCACCCAGCCGATAGAAGCGACTATAAAACCCGCGATAAAACCAGCTAGAGAAGAAGCAATAGTCCTCCCTAATCTGACAGGATATTTGGTGTGGCTATGTTCGCACTCTGACGAGATAAATTCCTCGGATATTTTTTTGCTCATTTGTTTTTTATATTGATATGGTCTTGCTTGAAGTATAGCATATGAGTAGCTGTTAATTAATGAAAAAAGCAATATTACATACTTGTTGCGGGCCTTGCGCAGGAGGCGTTTTAAAGGCGTTTAAAGAAAAATTTGATGAAATTTTGCTGTTTTTCAGCAATTCAAACTTAAATAGCAGGGAAGAATATAATAAAAGGCTTTTTGAAGTTAAAAAACTGGCGAAAAAAGAAGGGATTAAGCTTATTGAAGATGATTATAACCATAGCGACTGGCTCCGCTATATAAAAAAGCTTAATAGAGAAAATCAGCCTTCCCAAATTGAAACCGAAGCAGAAGGCGGAGAAAGGTGCCGAAGATGTTTTGAATACAGGCTAGCTAGAACAGCCGAGCTGGCAAAGAAAAAAGGTTTTTCTTTTTCAACAACTCTAACAGTAAGCCCTTATAAAAACGAACTTGTTTTAAACGAAGAAGCTAAAGAAGTAGAAGCCGAAGGATCTTTGTTTATTCCTCTTGATAAAATAGGAAATAAAAAAGAAATATGGAAGGAATCTTTTAAAATATCCAGGGAACTTGATATGTATCGGCAGAAATATTGCGGATGCGAATTTTCTATCAAAAATACGGATTGATACGGATCTAAAATAAAATACGCACAGATTGGGCGGATTTTAAAAAGCGAGATTTTATACCAATTATAATTCTGCCTGTAGAAACGGCCGTTTCTACAGGCAGAATTTTTGGAGCAAAACGCTTTATATTTTTAAACCGCTTTTAATAATTTTTCTTTTAAAAAACCTCTGTTAGATATTAGTTTAAAAAGTCTGTTTGACAAATATATTTCTTAGTAGTGTAATTGTAGAGCACTATCAACAGTGCGCACTTTAAAAAATTTTTAAAAAGGAGTGATTTTTTAATGTTGGTAAACTTATTGGAAAAAGATGTAAAGGTGTTTGGAGAGAGGCAAGAAAAGGTTATGGATATGGCATATAAACAATATCTTATGCTTGAGGAGCTCGGATACAAAAACAACGGATTTATGAATGATGTTAGATTTCTTGTAACCGAAAAGCTGCCTAAATATATCAATAGCCTGGAAGGAAAAGATGTGTATGAAGTACACCTAGTAATTCCTCCAAGCTGCAGAAAATGCACAGATATTCTATGTATGGTCGGATCCGGTTCACCGCTTTTTTCAAGCGTGGACTTAAGACGAGTTGAAAATCTTTTTCCGACTCCGGAAACGCCTTACTTTATTACCAATACATGCGAACAAAAAGACAAAATATCGGGTAAAAAACGTTTTTTAACAATCCATGAGCTTCTTTCATGGTGTATAACAGAAGCAAAACCCGGAATGTCTCTGATCGCAAAATCAACAAAAATCGGCAATGATTTTTTAAGAGTTTTTTTCGATGATAAAAAGAACTTGGGAATCAGCCAGATAAAATACCCAACGAGCGGGATATTGTCTTGCGATAAGAAATTAATATTTATTAATTAAAAACAAAAGCGGCCAACGGCCGCTTTTTTATTTATTTTTAATTATTTACCCTTCTTGGCTTTCAGACTCAACAGATTTTATCCTTTTTTCGGCTTTATAGAAGCGCAACATAGAGAAAACAACAAGAGAACCAATAACAATTCCTAAGAGGTTTAACGAAAAAACAAGAAAATAAAAACGGGCAGAGAAAAAATCACCCGCCATCATAAGGACTCCCGTAAGGCTTATTGGCGGAACAAGCGATACGGAAACCGCTATTCCAGGGAGAACATCCGCAATCTCCTTTCTAACCCAGGCATAAGTAGCTCCGGCACCAGAGGCAACCGCAACAGTAAACCAAAGAGCGGCAGCGCGCAGAGTATTTTCAACAGCGAAGAAATTTTCAGGCTTGCCGAAAATAATAGTCATAACTGCCGCGGCAGCACCGATGATGATAAAGGATTTTACCAACAACCAAAACTCCTTACTAATCAGCTTAACGTCTCCCACAGATACCCCGAGAGCAAGCGCAAGAGCCGGAGTAAGCACTGGCGCCACAAGCATTCCCCCTATTAATATCGCCATATTATTAAGAAGCACTCCGCAACCGACGATTATTGAAGAAAATATTAAAAGAGAATAATAAACTGTGCTGGGCGCGCTTTTCTTAATAAGCTCTCCGACAGCCCTATACCTATCGCCGTCCGTGACTTTGAGACTTTCGCCATTATTTTTCGATTCTTCCATAATGTTTTTATTTTACCACATTATTCGTACCTTAATGCCTCTATCGGATCTTTAGATGCCGCTTCTTTAGCAGGATAAATACCGAAGGCAAGACCAATAGCGGCAGAAATGAAAAGTCCTATCAGCGCTGCTGAAACAGGAAAAGCAAAAGTCCAGCCGGAAGCGACAAGACTAGAAAGGACTAATGAGGCTAAAAACGACAGCAAGGCCCCGAGAATTATTCCAATTACTCCGCCCGTTGCCGTGAGGATGACTGCTTCCAAAAGAAATTGATTCATCATATCTTTGCGCGTCGCTCCAAGAGCTTTTCTAAGCCCAATTTCCCTGGTTCTTTCAGTAACCGACACAAGCATAATATTCATAATTCCTATGCCTCCGACAAGAAGAGATATAGCTGCAACAGCAACAAGCAGCGCCGTCAAAACTCCGGTAATAGATCCTACAATTTCTGCGGCATCCGCTTGAGTGCTTACATGAAAGTCATCTTTTTCCGGATCAGTGATATCATGCAATTCTCTTAAAGTTGCCTTGATATCGGATACTACAAAATCAATAATTTCTTCAGATTCCGCTTCAACAATAATATTGTGGAAATAATCTATTCCCATCAAATATTTTTGGGCGGTGGTATACGGAACGATAATCATATCATCCATATTCAAAAAGCTTACCTGCCCTTTTTTGCCCATAACGCCGATTACTCTGAAAGTGCGGTTCTTTATTTTTATTTTTTCTCCAATCGCATCAGATAATCCAAAAAGGTCTTCTTTGATATTAGCCCCAAGTACGACAACAGAAGCTTGTGATTTAACATCGTCTTCCGAAAAAACAACGCCTTCGTCCGGCGGAATATTAAAGATATCAAAAAGGGCCGGCGCTGTTCCTATAACAGTACCCCTTTTAGTTTCGCTGCCATAAGCAACATTCATTCCTTGAATAACAAAAGGATTGAAAGATGAAGCACCCCTAACATTAGATTTCTTCATAAGAGCTTCAAGCTCCCTTTCTTTTAAGGAATCAACAAAAATTTCAGCAAAATCAGCAGGACCTTGTGGCTCCCTGCCCGGCTCAACGGATATCGTTCTAGAACCAATGCCTTGTATTTGCCCGAGAATAAGCCCTTCAGCTCCCTTGCCAATAGACATAACCATTATTATCGAAGAAATGCCTATAACTATGCCTAATATAGTAAGGGCTGACCTAGACTTATTAGCAAGGAGCGCTTTAGAAGATATTTTTAGAAGCTGGAAAAATTTCATTATTTTACAAAATCTATTGACGCTTTCCTGCGAGAATCAACCTTAAAATCACGCTCTACTTCTCCATCAAGTATTTTTATTATTCTTTCCGCATGCTCCGCCGTGTATGTTTCGTGGGTTATTAAGATAATTGTTTTTCCTTCCTTTTCATTAAGGTCTTGGAGTATCTCCATTATCGCTTTTCCAGATTTAGAATCGAGATTGCCGGTAGGTTCGTCCGCAAAAATTAATTTAGGCTTGTTAACCAGTGCGCGAGCTATAGCTACTCTCTGTTTTTCTCCTCCGGATAATTGCGAAGGTTCATGGTTGACTCTATGGGACAAGCCAACCGAATCAATAGCCTCAAGTGCCATATCATTCCAATAAATTTCTTTTATTCCAGAATAAAGCAACGGGAGCTTAACGTTGTCTATAACAGAAGTTCTCGGCAAAAGATGAAAAGACTGAAAGACAAAACCTATTTTTTTATTCCTTAATACCGCAAGTTCTTCCTCTGAATACTCATCTATAGTTTTGCCGTCAAAATGATAAGTACCGCTTGTAGCGCGATCTAAAAACCCAAGTATATGAAGAAGCGTTGATTTTCCGGATCCGGAAGGCCCCATAATTGCCGCAAACTCTCCTTCATTAACGCTAAAAGATATATCGCGAAGAGCGACTGTTTCAAAACCGTCCATTCCATAGACTTTTGATATTTTTTCAACTTCTATAAGAGCCATTATAAAGATGTGGATGTAATAACCTGATCGCCTTCGTTTAGCCCTTCTGTTATTTCTATGTATCCGTCTGAAGCTTTGAAGCCGACTTTGACTTCAACTTTTACAATATTTCCTTCTTTAAGGATGTTAAGGAATTTTCGGCCATTCTCGGTAATAACCGCTCTTTGGGGAACAGCAAGAACATCAGTTCTTTCACCTCCTAAAACATCAATATTGGCAGTCATCCCGGATTTTATGCGCTCATCGTCTTCTATAAATTCCAAAGTTGTTTCATAAGTGGTAATTCCCTCAATAATTGTTTCGCCTGGATCGATGGATATCACTTCTGCTTCAAAAACGACATCATTTCCATAAGCATCTAAAGTTAAGTTGGCACGATTGCCTGCTTTAATTTTCGCTATATCCACCTCCGGTATATTGGCTTTTATCTGAAATTTCTTATCAGATATGACAGTTGCTGCAGGAACGCCGGCAGATATTATTTCGCCTGCAGTAATATCGGTACTGCCGATAACTCCGCTTATAGGAGAGATAATCATTCCTTTTCTTATTCCTGCTTTTATGGAATCTACTGCCGCTTTAGCCGATTCAACTTTGGCAGAATAAGACTCAATCTGGTAAGCGGTAGGACCTGATTTTTTAAGATTGAGCTGTTCTTCTTCTATAGCGAGATTATTAAGAGCAGAAAGGTATTTTTCTTTAGCAGTGGTAATAGTGCTTCCAGCCGTACTGGCAGAAGACCTAACGGATATAGTATCTGTTTCCCAGCCGTCAATAGTAGATTGGGAATAAATGGAGGTAATATCTCCGCCAAAAGCGATAAGGAGATTATCGCAAATAATTCTTAAAGCATCGAAAGCGCTTACTGCCGCTGAAGCCTTGGCGGAAATATCTCCAGCAGATACCCAAGCAGATAATTTATCTTCCAATTCCTTTTTATTAGATTCAATTTCATTTTCTAAAAAATAATCATTAACATTAAAGACTAATTGGGGAGAAACGCTTTTCGGCGCGGAGAAAAACCTATCTATCTTATTCCTTACAAGCTCATCCGCCTTGCCATAATTATCATCGAGCTTATCTGAAAGCTCTTTTTCAGCTATTTCAAAAGATTGTCTCGCACTTAAAACTCTTGCTTCCTGAACGTTTATTTCTTCAGGTCGAGTTCCGCTTAAAATATTAGCCAATTCAGCTTCAGCTGAACGAACAGATGCCTCTGCTTGCATAAGGTCCGCTTCAAGAGAAGAGTTATCAAGAGAAGCAATTAAATTTCCGGCATAAACTTTATCTCCGGCATTTTTAAGAACAAAAGAAACTCTGCCGGCGCGCTCAAAGCTAAGAATAACGCTTTCGGCTGCTTTTACCTTTCCCGTCAAGCTTATTTCTTGAGCAAGGTCTGTCTTTCTTGCTTCAAATAAGGCCATTTCCGGAGGCTTTGGCTTGGTAATAAGCGCTATTATTGCAATAATCCCGACAAAAATTGTCGTGATGATTGCCCATTTTTTTCTCTTTTTAATTCCGTTGCCAACTTTTTTAATTCTGCTTTTTATGCCTGTTGGCGGAACTTTGGGCTTTTCTTGGTTTTTATTATTTTTTTTCATTTTTAATCCGATCTTTTTTAATTAAGCCCCAATGATAAAGATAAAGAGGCAATCCTACAATAATAAAAGCAAGGTTCTGGGAAACCTCTCGGCTTCTTCTCGCTGCAACATAATCTTTTGATTCTTCAGCGCTTTGCCAATCAGCATAATCGCTAAGCCACCTTTGAACAGCGGCTTGTTCGTCTTCGGTTAAAATAATAGCTTCGCCTTCAGCAGCTTTTTCAGCTTCATCTACAGATATTGGGGCATAAGTTGGCATTGGCGCCTTCATGGTTGCGCGGTCATCTTCATCTGCTTTGGTAAATACAAATGTCCTTAAACCCAGATTAACTAAGCCGGCAGATCCGATAACCATAAGAACTAAACCGACTAAAGTGAATAGATACAGGTATATTGTGCGAATAAAAGGGTTTTTTTCCATATAGAGAACTATAACCCAAACTTAGTATAGAGAAAAAGGGCTATCTATATGCCTTGGCACACGCTTTTAAGGAGCATAATATCTTCTTCTGACAGCTTTGCCTCTTGATATGTTATTTTAGGATACATTATGGAGTCTTCTGATAATGCGTGCCCCAAGCCTAAAGCGTGACCCATTTCGTGCGCAAGTATAATGACTAGTTCCTTATGATCAAAAAATTGATATACCTCTATGGATTTTGTTCCGCCTTCTTCTCTATAAGTCCCGGTAACAAACTCTTCCCTATCCGCCTGAAGCCGATTGTAAACTGAAACATCTTTATTTATAGACGAGGCCAGACGATTCATTATTCCGGCAAAGGTATTTATTTTTCCGGCGATTTCATTATATTCCCCTACTTTTGAATTTAATTCATTTTGCAGGGATAAAAATTGCTCTTCTTTAGCAATTATTTGCCTGTAAAGTATGTCTATATCGTTTTTTTCATCCAACAGCCTCTCATATTCCTTTTCGGGAGCTCCTCCTTGGTTATTCCAAAAAACGACCTCTTCTTCATATTCCGATTTTCTCTGATTATATAAGGAAACAGTAACGAAGAGATCTTCCTGTAAAAGAGAATATTCTCTTTTTAAACTTTCAAGCTCCGTTTCTACGGGAATTATCTGCGTGGCAAGAGATTCATACTCTTCTTTAATTTTAACGTACCTATCTTCGGCAGAAGATATCCCTTTAAATAACTCCTTAAGCTCAAAAGTGCCTGCTTGGCGGTCATCAAAAATAAGCCTAAAAACAAGCGCTTCACTGCTATTATTATTTTCTTTTTCAACAAATATATTTCTTCCTGTTGCCGACTCCCATATATCTTCAGCTTCTTCTATCGCTTTTTTAAATACATCTTCAGATATTCCAAAGCCTGGATCTATTTCTCCTATTTGATAAGTTATCTCATCAAATCGGCAACTTGATACTTTTTTTTCAGAAAATACGTCAAGCGAAGGAATATTTAATCCTTCGTCAGGTATTAGAAAATCGGCTATTTCCGGCAGAAAAACCGTAACTCCAAGAATAATGGCGACTGAAACAACTGATATTGTCCCTATTAATATTCTTTTGCGAAAAGCCATTTTCTTAACTTATAAATTGTAACCCTTAACAGCTTTTGAGGCTAAGAAAAACCTTCTGCCTGCAATTTCCAAAGCCTTCCGTAAATACTTTCTTTATTAGATGATAGTCCAGAATGGCTGCCTTCTTCGGCTATTTTTCCGCCGTCAATGGCTATAATCCTATCCATTCTCTTGATAGTAGAAAGCCTATGGGCAATGACTATGACTGTTTTTCCTCTCATGAGCCTTTCAAGCGCCTGCTGTATAAGAAGCTCGGACTCGGAATCTAAGCTTGAAGTCGCTTCATCTAAAACAAGTATGGGAGCATTTCTTAATATAGCTCGAGCTATAGCTACTCTTTGCCTCTCTCCTCCGGATAATTTAATACCCCGCTCTCCGACAAAGGTATTATAGCCATTTGAAAGATTTGATATGAATTTGTGGCAATTAGCAGCCTCTGCCGCTTCTACAACCTCTTTATCGGATGCTGAAGGGCGCCCATACCTAATATTTTCGATAAGAGGCCTATGAAACAATATCGGATCTTGAGGTACAAGACTTATATTATTCCAAAGGCTTTCTTGGGTAACTTTTGATATGTCCTGCCCGTCAATTTCAATATTCCCCGCAGATACATCATGCATTCTTAAAAGAAGCTTAGTAACAGTTGTCTTGCCTGATCCAGATTTTCCTATAAGAGCAATTTTTTCTCCGGGAGCTATATTCAGATTAAGCCCGGAGATAACTTCTCTATCAGAATCGCCATAACAAAAATAAACATTTTTAAAAGAAATTTTGCCGGAAGAAACCTTAAGCTCTTTAGCTCCGGGCACATTTTTAATACTGTGAGGAGATACAAGGACCTCCGTCATATCATCGGCATCAGACAAAGCTTCGTATGTTCTCCTTATAACTCTTCCAAAACCCCAGATGCGCATAAAGATATTAACTAAATATGATTGTATAAGAACAAAATCTCCGACTGTAAGAGAACCTTTAGACCAAAGGCTTATTGCGACAAAAAGAATACCCACTTCTAACGCAGCCATAAGAAATCCCTGAACCGCATCATAGATATTGTTCATATTGTAGGAACGCATCCTAACCCGGCAGAGCTCGCCGTTTTTGCCGGCAAAATCTTTAATTTCCCTGCTTGTTCCATTCCAAAGCTTAACGTTGGCATTATTTGTTATCGTGTCAGCAAGAAAACCCGTTGTGGCAGTTTCAACTTCAGTCCTTTTAAGATCGTATTTAAATTTATATCCTGCAAAAACAAGGCTTAATAAAACATATAAGACAAGCCACGCAGCCACGCCCGTTCCAAGCAAAATATCCATTTTGAATAAAACGGTAAAAATAACCGCAATATTAACCACGAGCGGTATAAAGTCCCAAAACAGATTATCAGCAAGCTCGTCAAAAGAATGATAAAAATTGCGCATACGCTTAACAAGCGAACCAACAAAACTATTGTTAAAAAAAGCAAACGAGTGCTTATGCAGATAAGCAAAAGCTTTATTAGAAAGATCCGCCATTACGTTTGTGGAAAAGAAAACAGCCATAAAGGAAGAACTGCGCCAGAAGAACCACTCTATTCCTTTGAGAACGGCTATAATAGCAGCTATTTCTATAAGCGGACCGGTAGCTATAGACGAACCAGAGAGTATGTCAAAAAATTTCTTCAAAAAAATTGGCACAAAAACTCCCGCCAGAGAAGCAAAGACAACCGATACTAATACCGAAAAGAAAGCAAATTTGTATTTAAAAGCTGCCGACCAATAAATGGCTAATGTGTCTTTGGCGTGATTTGTTGTTTTCTTTTTGTCCATACAGCAAGTTTAAACGCTTTTGCGTATGAAAAAGTTACCAAAATAAGGCAATAATAGCCAAAAACATCAATATGCCGGTAAAAGACTTGCTTCGAGCCGATTAAAAAGCTTATATATGTATATTATGAGACTTGTTCCCTACCAGGAGATACTTAGCGAAAAATTAAAAAGACAGCAATCAATAAAAGGGCTTCAGTTCCACGCATCGGGTCATTGCGTGCATATAGGGAAGATATCTCCAGGTTGCCGAGGATGTTTCACCCCAGAACCGTCTGTGGGCGTACAGGTAGGCACGCAGTGCATGTGCAAATGCCCTTATTGTTATTATGACCCTCATCGCAGGGAAAATACCCAATTTGAGATAGACAGCATGCTTGCAGACACGTTCCTTAAGTCCTTAAACCCGGACTTTAGGCCTATTATATACGCGTTACAAAGCTCGGGAGAGACCCTTTTATACATGGACCAGCTTGAAAAGTTCGTGGAAATAATAAGAAAAGCGGAAAAAAAGAAAGGAATAAACACTTATCTTTATCTATATACAAACGGCCTGCTTGCAAACGAAGAAAATCTTTCCCGCTTGAAAGATTGGGGCGTGCAGGAATTAAGATTTCATCTTGCTGCTTCTGGTTTTTCGGAGGAGGTTTATAAAAATTTGGAGCTTACTATAAAGAAAGGTTTTACCGGAACAGTAGAATTGCCTTCGCTCCCCCACTATCGAGATAAATTATTTGAAATGCTCCCGCGAATAAATGATCTTGGAGTAAAACACTTGGATCTTGTAGAATGCCAAGTCACCCAATTCAATAGAGATGCTTTAAACAGGATGTTTCCAGACGGGAGAATATACCAGGATTATTTTATACATTTTTATGATGAAGGCCAGGTATACGACATAATAGAAGAAACTCTTAATAAGGGTTATAAGTTTTCTGTTATAGATTGCAATTCGGGTGTTGAGAGATGCCGGCACGGTCCCGGAAAAAGAGTTGCGTTTGATATGAATTCGATAAAGGGCATGCATGCTGATTGGGAATATTACTTAAAGACAGAAAATAAGCCGACAAATTATACCTTTAAATAAAAACCGCCTCTCGGCGGTTTTTTGATGTTTAGGATTTTTTTCTGGATTCCTCCTCGACCCTGCAGTCGACAGCAGCCTGTTGCCGCCAACATAATTTGTCGTACCCTTTGCCATATATCTCCTCTGCCAGTTTTTCCTTCATCTTCTTTCTCTTCTTACTGTTCATTATTAACCTCCTTAATCATTCCATTTTTTTGGAAAAGGACATTTCTCATTCGGGCAAATATCGCGCCCATAAAATACTTCGGCGGGAGCAATATGTCCGCATTCCCAGCAGTAATCCATTTGAGGCGGGCATACATCTCCATTCGGAACTCCTTTTAAGAGCACCTTTCTTTCTCTTTCCCAAATATTTTCGGGAACAATAAGCCTGCCGATAAGAAGCTTGCTCGCATAGAAATTCCCCTGTTCTCCCATAATTAAATAATGGGCCGGTCCGCGAAAACATATAAGCGGCGTATCTTCTTCATCAGTCCAATAGCCAATAAGCCCCGCCAGCATTCCGTTCGGATCAAATCCCGCTTCTTTTGAGTATTCATATAATTCAGTCACTGTGAATGGAGACCAATACCCTTTTGCCTTAAAAAAACCAAGAAGATTTTTTACGGCGCTTTCCACTTCAGCTTTACCGAATCGACAGATGTTCTCGTCTGGAATATCTTCAGGCCTAATATGAAAGTATTTGCTGTCGCTTTTTTCAGCCAAAATATCGTCCATATCAATATCGATCATAACCCTGCCTCCTTATATTTTTTTTAAAAATAACTACCAGGAAAATAGCATTAAAGGCTTAAATTAGTCAATTTTAATGCGGATTTTTATAATTTCGGGTTGCAATTTGCCTTTTTTTAGGCTTAGAGTTCATTAAAGGGCTTTGGCGCAAAGCTCTTTTGTAATGAAGTAATTATGAAAATATTATCAAACGATTATCTTTCTAATATACCTGGAGCTCAAAAACCATCTAAAGGTGGGCCAGCAGTATTTGCAAATAATTTTTCTTCATACGCATGTCGCGAAGGTTATTACTGGAACGGCATTATTATAGAGAGCTCTTTAACCGCTACACGCTCCCTCTTATCTAAAATCGGCAACGAGGGGCTAAAAAGTTTTTATAAGTTGACTATACCTTATAAAAAAATACAATCCATAACCAAAGCAGAAGCAGAATTAAAACCAAGAGATATTTTTGAGAAAGAAATAAAAAAACTTACCAGCTTGATAAGGGAGTTAGATATAGATCTTGTTTTTTTGAACGGATTCTCCATATATGCATGGATTTTGCTTGTTTCAGCAAACAAGATAGGCGTACCGATAGCAATACAGCACGCAGGAGTATTTAGTAAAGAAATTGACGTATATAGTGACCGTTTTTCCCTCGCTGGAGCCAAAATGCTGAAAGAGATGGAAAAGGAATCAAGTACTCTAAGCGATAAGGATATTTTTCTAAATGAATGGAGCCGAGATTATTATATTAATAATGTTTATGGAAAGGTTAAAAAATCTTCAGTAATTATACCTCTTCCGTTTAGTATGCCCCAATTCAATTTCAGAAAAAAGCAAGTTAGCGATAAAATTAAGCTAGGGTCAATTGCCCGTTGGGATAGAATTAAAAACCATTTGGCATTACTCCGCCTTGCTAAAGAAATACAACGCCAAAATCTTGAGTGGCAAATAAGTTCGGTAACAAAAATACCCGATACTGATGCAAATAAAGAATTTAAAAAAATATATCGAGAAAAAATAACTGTATTGCCAGCGAAGAAGCGAAGAGAGATTTTTGATTTTATAAGATCAGCGGATATGATGCTTGTTCCTTCATTATTTGATGTATCCCCTAACGTGGTTCTTGAATCCATCTATTGCGGAACTCCCGTGCTAATATCTGAGACTGTCGGTTTTTCCACTCTATTTAAAAAGAAGGGTGCAAGCGATTATGTTGCTGACTTTAAGAATTCTAAAGAAATAATAAACAAAATTAAAAAATTAAAAGACAAACCATTACCTAAAAGGCTTGTCCGATATATAAAAACTAATCACAATCCTGAAATTGTTTTTAAAAAATACCTAAAACTGTTCGAAAGATTGTCAAAATTAAAATAAAATGAAAATAGCTCAATTAGTTTCAAACTTTTACGCAACCAGCCCTACTGCCTACCATGCCATTTATTCTCATGCCGCGTGGCTTTCTAATGGATTAAAAAAGCTGAATAATGATGTGACTCTTTATGCTTCGGGAGATTCAAAGGTTACCTGCGATGTAAAATCAGTTCTTCCAAAAGCAATTGATTCGCTAGGATTTAGCGAAAATATAAAAAAATATTATCTACATCTCCTTATTTCAAAGTGCTACGGAGATGCCGAAAAATACGATATTATCCATTCTCATTTTAACTTGCTTTCTTCTTTCTATTCTAGATTGGTTAAAACGCCTACTGTGAATTCGATCCATTCTCCGATCGATGAGGACGCTAAACCTTTACTTCTTCAATTTAAGAATGCCCATTATATTTCTTTTTCCCAAGCGCAAAGAAAAATCATACCCGAGCTGAACTGGGTCGGAAATATATACCACGGCGTTAATATGGATATATTCTCTTTTAACCCTAAACCGCAGGATTATTTTTTCTATCTCGGCAGGCTTACGGAAAAAAAAGGCATACACCTTGCTATTGAAACAGCGAGGGCGGCAAAAGTTCCCCTTCTTATCGCAGGCAGGAGCTACCCTCAAGAGAGCTACTGGCATGATAAGATAGAAAAATACATAGACGGTAAAAATATCCGTTATGTCGGAGAAGCAAATTTTATGCAAAAAATAGAATACCTACAAAACGCCAAAGCACTTTTATTCCCCACCCAATATGACGAAGTATTCGGCTACGTTATGATCGAAGCAATGGCGTGCGGTACTCCGGTAATCGGCTGGAGGAGCGGAGCAGTACCTGAAGTTATCCAAGACGGGCAGACAGGTTATGTTGTCCAGACAGTGAATGAAATGGTCAAGGCGATAAAATCTGTCGATAAAATAAGCCGCGAAGAAACTCGCAAGAGAGCCGAAAGATATTTTTCCGTAAATAAGATGGTTGCCGGCTACCAAAAAATATATGAACGGGTCATATCGGAAACAGCCTTTAAAAAAGCTAAGAAAGAAAAAACTGTTTCATAATAAAAACGGAGTATAACTCCGTTTTTTAAAATATTTATCCGATTAACTGCCCAACCAATATCCCGATACCAATAGCTATGCCTCCAATAAAGAACATCCTTATGCCGCTTTTAAGCATATTAGTCTTAAAAATTTTGGCGCTTATAATACCAAGAGCCAATAAAGATAAAAGAGATAATCCGACAGAAAGCTTGAATGCCGAAATAACATCAGTGATTAAATAAGGGAACAAGGGAATAAATCCGGAGACAAAATAAGAGAAGAACATTATTGCCCCATTTTCTAAAGAATAAGCTGAAGACATTCCTTCTTCTTCCATAAACTCTTCAGCTGACCTTTCTGAAAGAAAGCTTCCGGCTCCCATAGAAAATGCCTCGACAAATATAAGAACGGCTCCAGTAAGAAGTATTTCAGTTTTAGGAAGACCGGCTATAGCTATACCTGAAACCAAGCCGACTGTTGAAACAATACTGTCTTCTACTCCGAAGACAAAATTACGAAGATGGCCGGCAAGATGTTTTTTAGAAGAAGCCATTAAGGGTAATTATATCATTATAAAAAGGAAAAAGGCTCGCTTATGAAATTGCGACTTTAAATTTATTTCCTTGTTTTATGAAGTTTTTCATTATATAACTATGCAGTTCATTGATATATAAAAATATTGGAGGTGATTGTATGAAATGGACTGTCCCGAACTGCCTAACCATATTCCGGCTTTTAATGGTGCCTATTTTTCTATACACATTTTTGGTCGTTAAAGACCAAAACACCGCACTGCTTATGTTTTTAGTTGCGGAAGCAACAGATATCTTAGACGGATATATTGCGAGAAAAACAAGCTCTATTACCGATTTTGGCAAAGCTGCCGATCCGCTAGCCGATAAGCTGATAACGCTGGCAGCGCTATTTTCATTAGCTCATATCGGCTATTTACCCAGTCATTTTTTCTTGATTTATTTATTCTTAAGCGCTTTTCTTTTATCAGGAAGCATATTGATTATATCAGGCAAGCTAAAGAGAATTGAATTAAAAGCGCAATTCATTGGAAAACTTGCAGCAATGTTTACGTTTATAGGAATATTCCTATCTTTTATTCCTAACACATCGAAACCATGGAATATAATAATAATGTGGATAGCTGCTATCACCAGCACATTAGCATTCGGTTACTATATAAAGAGATACAGAAAACACATAAAAAGCGCCTAGTTTAGAGGCGCTTTTTTAAAACTTAATTTTTTCTTATACCGAGCGCTAAGCGCAAAGAGAAAACCGATAACCGTTGCCGGTCCGGAGATAGATAAGTACCAAGACCATGGCCGGTCAAAGCCGACAAGTATGACATATAATATAGCCGTACCTATAAAAACTACCGCGCCGACTAATTCCTTTTTCCAAGCAATGATAATAAATCCCGCTAGCACTATTGCCGGCAATAAATGAATAAGCAGTGCGGGAATCGCTTCCCACCCGCTATATTCGTTAAAAACATCAAAAGAAAACATTGAAAGAAACAGTACAAAGGCAATGCTTAATATTCTTGGCAACCAATAAATAATTTTATTTTCTTTTTTCATAATAAGTTCTCTATTCTTTAATTATACCATTTTATGGAGCATTTTTTGCCGAAAAAAGTTTTAAAAAAGGCGCTAAGCGCCTCTTAAATTTAGTTTCGCGAATGTTTATCCGAACATCAATATTTCCGGCTTTAATATAAGCAGAAGACCGATAATAAGCATAAGTATTCCGCCTATTAATTTAGAAATGCGGGTATATTTTCCGGTAATGCCAGTCATTTCTAAAGTAATCATTGCCGCAAAGAAAACAAAAAGATCATCAAGCATAAACACAAAAATATAAAGGCTTATATACAAGTAATATTGCCAGGCTGGCAAGTTGCTTAAAGCAAGTATCTGGGTATATATGGCTGGCAGGCCGGCAGAACAGATAAGCTCCACGAGATTAACCGCAAAAGCAAGAAGGATTATGCCTCCCAGAGCGAGCCAAAAGCTATTCATCTGGGTAACTGATTTTATCTTTTCAAATACTTTTTTCTTTTTTTCACCTTGCGTAACCTTGCAAACCGCTTCTTTGTTTACAAAAAACTCTTTAAGGTTATACCCGCCTCCGGCAAGGGCAATAAAGCCGATAGCAAGCCTTACCCAAATAACGAGTCCGAGGAAAAGAATAAGATTGAGCCATGCTGCCATAAATAAGAAATACACTGCCGCTGAAGCAATAATAAAAGCAACTCCGAGAGCCCACATTCTTTTCCTGTTTTTCATCCCTAATAGCAAGCTAATAAGAAAAAGCAGCGTCCACATAGCGCAAGGATTAAAGCCGTCAAGAGCTCCCATAACAACAGTTATAACAGGCAAAGAAAAAGTAGCGGGATCTATTTCGCCCAATATAGGAATATTTATTTTGCCTATCCTGTTTTCTTTTTCAATAATCTCTTTTTGTCCGGAAGAGTGCGGATCTTCATTTGATAACACTCCAAGAACTTCCCCCGCTTTGTCCATATATGGATTTTCCAAGCAATACTTAATGTGATCTTCTAACTTGCTTGGAGTGCTTATTTCGGAAAACCCGATAAAAGAAGTATCTCCTATTATAGTCAAAGGAACGCCGTCTATCCTTATACCCATCTCCATACCTAATCTCTGAAGACGCTCTATATTTTCCGGATGATTATATATTTCAAAATCATAAACATTAATTTGAGGATATTTATCCTTTAAAGTTTCTAAATAAGCTTCTTCTTTAGCGCAATGAGGACACCCGACTCCCCAGAAAAAATAAAGATTTAAATTTTCTTCAGCAAAAGCTGTGCCGGCAAAAAGAAAGCCCGCGCAAACAGACAGTAATATTGCAATTAATTTCAGTTTTTTCATTTTAATAGCTGCTTAA
>JALOAR010000027.1 GCA_023228665.1 Candidatus Colwelliibacteriota bacterium
CAAGAGCTCTACGAGAGTGAAACCTTTCTTTAAACTATTCATTAATTTATTTTTTATTAATTATTGACGATGACTTATTATAAAACATTATCCCTTCAATTTACACACACTACATATCCACACCCCTCCAATTTTGCTCTGAATAAATTATAACTATAAAAAATTAAGCCTTACCGCTAATTTATAACAAATAAAAATTGATTATTTTAACGCCGCGCTCTTTCGTAGCCTTTGACGAAGGAGGAGTGTTATAATCATAAGCCAAATGGAATACAGGAAATTAGAAGACTTTAAAGATAGTTGCGGATATGTAATCAACGACATTTGGTATCCTCGCGTAACAAGTATTGTCGGCATTAAAGCCAAGCCTGCCTTATACAGATATTATGCCTCTCTCCCTAATTTCGAAGCAGGAGAAAGGATAAAACAAAAATCAGCTGATGAAGGCACTCTCATTCACGAAGTCGTACAAGCAATCATGGTTGGTGAAACGCCAAAACTCTCTGATAAAAATCAGCCAGCCGCCGAGGCATATATCAAATTTAACGAAAAATTAAATATAAAAACCCGCAAGGAATATATAGAAAAAAGAATTATAAATTTCGACGAAAGATATTCTGGTACTGTAGATGCTATAGCAGAAATAAATGGAAAAGTTGGCGTACTCGATATTAAAACTTCTCAAGCAATATACCGCGACTACTGCCTGCAAACTTCCGCCTATATGGCCCCATTGCAATACGAGATCCCGGAAATATCTACCAGATGGATACTCCGTATAGATCAAAACCAAACTTGCCGCAAATGCGGAGCAATAAAAAGAATAAAAGGAGGTAGAGAAAAAATAAAGCTCCCTTGGAAAAACCCCTTTGCTAGGAATTGTGATCATGAATGGAGCGAAGTAAAAGGCGAAATAGAAATAAAAGAATTCCCGAATTTCGCTGAAGATTATGAAGCCTTTTTGGGAGCAAAAAAGCTTTGGGAATGGGAAAATATCAGCTGGCTTAAACAATTGGGATATAAATAAAAAAATAGAGCTTATTTAAAGCTCTATAGCCGATCGCCTGGAAGAAGGTTATTTTCAGCACATTCAATGAACTCAAGATGATCTTCTAAATATTCCATCGCCTCATAAGTTAAATCTGTCCGCCACTCTTCAAGATCATGTCTTCCGCACCAATCATCTGTTTCGACATAACTTTTATCCAATCCGCAAACTAATATGCTTTGGGGATCAAAATAAATGGAAGAACGAGAATACATGCAGTTTAAGCATTTTGCTTCAACAGGCGGAAATATAACGCCATCAAGCTCAAAAGCATGTATAAGCGTTGGATTTTCTCGCATCTGCTAACATCTCCTTTTTTAAAAAACTCTGAAATAGAAGAATACCGCAAAAAGGAATATTTAATCAAAGTTTCCGCACTGCTCTATGATTATCGGCGCCCTATCCCCTTTTTGAACCATTAGTGTTCCTAACCCAAACGCAAAAGATGTCCATAAAACGGCTGCAACGCATAGTAATAGCTTGTTTTTAAAAGACAGCCTGTGCCATAGAAAAATCGGATTATTACCTTCGTCTTTGTTTGACATAAATACCGAATTATAATAACATTTCCCCTGTTGCTCACAGCAAAATCCCGAATCCGCCCTAAATTTATTTAAAGGCGCGTCGAAGGATTATACCTATAAATAACAATTACCAATGGCACATACAAAGGCTCTAGGATCGACAAAAAACGGCCGAGACTCGCAATCTAAAAGGCTTGGAATTAAAAGGAACAACGGCCAAGCAGTAAAAGCCGGAGAAATAATTCTTCGCCAGCGCGGAACTAAATATATGCCCGGAAACAATGTTGGTCGCGGAAAAGATGATACTCTCTTTGCAAAAAAACCGGGCGTTGTCGAATTCTATAAAAAAAGAAAAATCAGCTTCGACTCCAGCATCAGAAAAACAACCTGCGTAAGAGTTACTGAAGCAAAAGCTTAAAAAATAAAACCCCTTAATCGGGGTTTTATTTGACTTCAATTACCGCAACATATTAAATTGCTACCAGTTTTTTAAAAAGGAGGTGAAAAAATGCTTGTTCCTAAAAATGCGGAAAAATGTACGCACGAGCACGACCAAGTGAAAGGAATATATCCTCTCGAAAAAATACCTTGCAAATGCGGAGGCCACACCAGTTTCTGTCTTATAATTTGCGCCAAATGCGAGCAAGTGTTTCCCTTTCCGGAACATAATTTCCAGCTTATAACCGAAAAATCAAAAAAAGATATAATTTCCGATTTGAGAGAAAAAAATCTAGAACTTGCTCCGGAATTTTTGTAATCTTATTCTTCAAAACGGCCTCTTCAAAGGCCGTTTTATTTTATTCAGATTCAGCTGAAACAGATATTTTTATTATAGAGCTAATTCCCCTGCCAATTGTTATTTCAATTTCTTTCTCTCCCGTCTCGCGTATCGGCTTATCAAGCTTAACCGAAACATTTTTCAAACCCAGCTCTTCTAGCTTTTTCTCTATATCATTTTTGGCTATCGAGCCATAAATTTCTCCGTTCTTTCCCGATTTAATACTAAATTCAAGCGGCGGCATTCTTCTTAAATCTTCCGCTTTTTTTATAAACTCGGATTTTTCTTTCTCTACAGCCTCCTTTTTATCTTTCACTTGTTTCAAGTTATCTCCGGTTGCCGTTTTCGCAACTCCTCTAGGCAAAAGAAAGTTTTTAGCGTAACCGTCAGAAACATTTTTAACATCGCCTTTCCGACCGACATTTTTAACATCTTGGATAAATATTACTTTCATCTCTTGTAAATTATAAATTTATTATTTTCTCTTGTAGGTTGTGAGTCTATCCTTTGAAAGTTCCTCTACTGTAATAATTCAATCGCCTTCTTAAGCTGCACATCCTCCGTATCTTCTTCTGTCAGCTCTATTTCCACATCAGGATCCAATCCGTCCCCTTCTATTATAAAATCATTCGGAGTCACCCAGTTTGCCACAGTTATCTTAAGCATTGATCCGTCTTTAAGCTCTTCAAGAGTTTGCACCGTTCCCTTGCCAAATGTCTGCTCGCCGACAAGTTTGCTTCCATTATTATCTCTTAAAGCTCCGGCAAGTATTTCCGAAGCTGACGCAGTGCCTCCATTAACCAATACGGCTACAGGCAAATTTTTAAACAAGGCATTGCCGTAAGAACGAAAAACAGTATCTTCTCCCGAGGCATACCTTTCCTTTACGACAATATCCCCTCTATCCACAAACCAGCCGGCTATATTGACAGCAACTTCTAAATATCCGCCAGGATTAAAGCGCAAATCTAATATCATAGCCTTTGGGCCCTCTGCCGCTATTTCTCTCATCGCATTATAGAAAGCATAAGGAGCTGTTTGGCTAAAGCTTACTATCCTCACATAAGCTATGCGGTCGTCCTGCCACTCCCATTCCACTACCGGAACAGTTATCACTTCCCTTGTTATCTCTATATCTATTGACCCCTCAACTCCTTCTCTCGTTACCACTAATTTTATTTTTGTTCCCGGTTCTCCTCTTATTGCTTTTACGGCATCCTGCGCGGATTTTCCAAAAAGTTCGGTATCCCCGGCTTTGATTATTATATCTCTCGGTTTCAAACCGGCGCGCTCGGCAGGAGTATCTTTAAGCGGAGCGACCACGAATACCTGCCCGTTCCTTTCCTCAAGCTCGGCGCCAATTCCCCCAAATTCTCCGTTAATGTCTTCTTCAAACTTTTGCGCGTCTAGAGGAGAGAAAAAAGTCGTATAAGGATCTCCTATATTTTCAGCAAGACCCTGTATTGCTCCATACATCATATCCTCCTCCTTTAATTCCGAATTGCGCAAATAGTTTTCCTTTATTTTGCTCCAAGCCTGCCAAAATACGCCAAAATCGGCGCTTACCTCGCTCCCCGGTTCTATGTCAGTAACGCCTTTTATCTCTATAGTCTTTGTTTTGCTATAGCCTGTCTTATACCCCCCATAATAAGAAGCACCCACAAGAACAACTCCCAAGAGGACAGCGGCAACAAAACGAATAAGTTTTTTCTTATCTACCATCATTGGCATTTTACATTCTAGCATCTTTCAAGTCTATTTTTACTTTATTTTTAATTGACACTTAATTAAAATTATGGTGCAATGAAAGCCTAAACGGCACTGAAGGTATTTTTCAAAACTGATATAATCAAAACGAAAATGGAAAAAACCCAGTTCGACAGTTACCTCGACAAAATAAGAGAAAGATCTAAAAAATCCCGCATTCATTCAAAACATCAGATGATTGGATTGATGGTCGCGGAAACTCTCGACGATCCCAAGCACAAAGCTTTATATATAAAAATGGCTCGGGACAACAATGGCGAAAAAATGCTTTATATAGCAAAATCAATCGCCGACAATCCTAAAGTTAAAAACAAAGGCGCTTACTTTATGAGACTTTGGCAATTAGAAAATAAGGAAACAAAAAACAATAAAAATGGAACTAAACCTAGTAACAATAAAAAGCGAAAATCAAAAAATATTAAGGCAAAAAACGCCTGATTTTGATTTTATTAAAACAAGCCCTGCAGAAATAAGAGAAACAGTATCCTCGATGAGGAGAATAATGAAGGCAAACCAAGGAGTTGGCCTTTCAGCAAACCAAGTCGGCTTAAGTTGGAGAATGTTTATCGCCGATTACCGCAATAAGTTTTATGTAATATTTAATCCGAAAATAACTAAGCCTTCGAAAGAAAAAATCGTAATTGAAGAAGGTTGTCTTAGCGTTCCCGATACCTTTATCAATATAGAACGCCCCGAAAGCATTGTTCTCCAAGCACAGGATAAAAAAGGAAAAAAAATTAAAATAAAAGCTTACGGCGTCCTCGCCCGGATATTCCAGCACGAAACCGATCATTTGAACGGCAAGCTAATAACGGACTACCTGCCTTAAACTTTTACTATTTTTTTTAAAAAAACGCCCAACTAAGGGCGTTTTTTACCATTTTCTGCGATAAATGATAAATTTTGTTTCGTATTCGTCTTTTGGTCCGGCTGGAATTAATTTTTGATATTTAATTCTCCAGTAATCCTTATTCCACTTAGGAAAAAAAGTGTCTCCCGGAATATCAGCTAAAACCTCGGTCATCTTCATTTCATCCGCAACATCCAAAAATATGGAATATATCTGCGATCCTCCGCAAATATAAATATCATCGCTCTTCGCTAATTCTAAAGATTCTTCGACTGACCTTGCTACCGTTAAATTATGCTTTCGCCAATCAGACAAGTTAGGATACCTAGTCAAAACGATATTTTGCCTGTTTGGCAAAGGTTTTCCTTTAGATCCCAGTATCCCGCGCATAGTTCTGCCGCCCATTATAATTGATCTTCCTATAGTAAAATCCTTAAATCTTTTTAAATCAGCGCTTAAATTCCAAGGCATGCCTCCATTCAGTCCTATTACTCCGTTTTGAGAAACAGCAGCGATAATTATGATTTTTTTTGCTCTGCTTATATCCATTGTCATTTCCCGCTCTAACACCATAGTTCCGCACATAAGCAACAACTCCCTTATATATTTATTAAAACTCCTTCTTACCCAGTAACACATTAATGCACATTCAGTCAACTTGTCTTTTATGCCGGCATCTGCCTAAACTAGGGCAAGTTTTTTAAAAAATAAATTAAAGGAAAGGAGTTTTTGTAATGGCAAACGGATGCAATCCAAAGACTAGCAACCAAATGTGTCTATCGTACGATGACATTAAGCAAAAAGTCGAAGCCCTCAAAATATTAGACAAAGTCATTGTTTTCTTGATGGGAACCTGGGATTTACTCCATGTAGGACACTGCAGATATTTTCGCTCGGCGATAGAAGCAGCAATTAAAAAAACAGGCAAAGCA
>JALOAR010000006.1 GCA_023228665.1 Candidatus Colwelliibacteriota bacterium
CGTTTTGGCTGCAGCAGTAGTCATCGTCTTGAACCCGGCAGAGCTCTTGGCAGAAGCCAGGGATTCCCAGCGCATAACAGATATGAAGACTCTCAAAGACTCCGTAGATATCTGGGTAGTGGATAATCCCAATGTATCCATGGGCATATCTCAAACAGTATATATCTCCATCCCTGACACCAGCTCTACCTGTGCCAATATCTCTGATCTCCCAGCTCTTCCTTCAGGCTGGGCATACACCACTGTACAACAGAAGCAAACCTCCAGAATACGGATGGCACAGGCTGGATACCTCTTAACCTCTCATCCATATACGGAGGAAGCCCCATACCTTATCTCCCTATAGATCCTTCAAATGAAGCTTCTCTTCTTAGGTATTACCAATACATTCCTGGAGGAAGCTATGGATTAGCTTCCTTGCTTGAATCTGAAAAATATACCCAATCTAGATCAAAAAATGATGGAGGTTTTGATCCGGAAAGATTTGAAATAGGCTCTGATCTTTCCTTATGGGACGATATATACGGACTTGTCGGCTGTTGGGATTTTGATGAAGGTTCTGGAATCACTGCTTATGATTCTTCCGGGAAGGGGAATGATGGGACATTGATAAATAATCCTTCCTGGCAATCTTCAGGATCATGCAAGGATGGTTCTTGTCTTTCTTTTGATGGGATAGATGATTATGTGGATATATATTCAGGTGATATTTTACCGAGAGATACTGATTTTTCATTATTTTTTTGGGGTCAAATGAGTGCTGTTCCTGACGGAACTAATACGCAATTTCTTTCATCTAATGGATTTTTATATTTTTATTCAAATGCTAACTATGGAAGCGCTATCAACCAAATCAGATTTTATGATGATTCTCTTGGGGAAGTTGTGGTTGGTTCTGATATAAGAGGTAAGGGATGGATTCATATTGGCTTAATTAGAAATAGTGATGATTTTTATCTGTACGAAGATGGTTTGTTAGTTGATTCAAACACAGTTTCAAGAAGCATTATGTCTTATAACGAATTATCTATTGGAGGTAAACATCAAAATAGATATCATAATGGTCAAATAGACGATATGCGTATATATAACCGAGCTCTATCAGTATCTGAAATCCAATTAATTTTTAACGCCGGAAAATAATTTTTTGACATCCCTTACATAATATCCTAACTTTTCCGTTGTAATGGCAAAAAAAAGCAAAAAAGTTTTTGTCGGTATGTCTGGAGGCGTGGATTCGTCCGTCGCCGCTTTTTTATTGCTTAAAGAAGGTTATGACGTGACCGGTATCCATATCCGCGGGTATAACGTGGACGGCTGTGCCGAGAGTGACGCCCTTATGGCGCGAAGAGCCGCTGAACACTTAAATATTCCTTTTTATGTCTGGAATATGGAACGTGAGTATAAGGAGTCGGTTGTCGGTTATATGATTGACGGCTATAAAAAAGGCATTACTCCAAATCCTGATGTAATGTGCAATAAGGAGATAAAATTCGGTCTTTTTCTTAATAAGGCGTTGAAGTTCGGAGCTGACTATATAGCGACCGGCCATTACGCTTTACTTAAAAAAGATAAGAGCGGTTATTGTCTTTCTAAAGCAAAAGATAGCTCTAAAGATCAGACATATTTCTTGTGGACCTTGGGTCAAAATGAATTATCAAAATCACTTTTTCCTTTAGGAAATCTGCTTAAATCCGAAGTTAGAACCATCGCTAAAAAAGCAGGCTTGCCAAATGCAGGCAAAAAAGATTCTCAAGGAGTCTGCTTCTTGGGAAAATTATCTATGCCTGATTTTTTGAGTAAGTACATTTCCGGTACTCCGGGCCCCATAATGACAGCTAATGGTGAAGTTTTGGGCGAGCATAAGGGTTTATGTTTCTATACTCTCGGTCAGCGCCATCTCGGCATAAAAGGATTAGGTAATAAGGAGGCTCTTTATGTTGCCAAAAAAGATAAGAAAAATAATACCCTTATTGTCGCGCCTGAAAAAGACAGCTTATTATTTACCAAAAAAATATTCTTAAAAGATATTAATTTAGTAAAAGATATGGAAAAGGAATCTGATATTTTTGTTCGCGTAAGGTATCGCCAGCCTCTTATGAAAGGAAAGCTAAAAATAAAAGGAAGCAATCAGGCAGAAATAATTTTTAATAAACCTTGTAAATTTGTAGCTCCCGGCCAATCAGCGGTATTTTATTTGCCTGAAGGCGATATGCTTGGTGGCGGAGTTATTATGTAATTATTTACTTATCGTTTCTAAATTCTGCCTGTAGAAACATGGTGTTCTACAGGCAGAATTTTTAATAAACCGGTATCCTCCTTTTTTGTATTTTTTAGCTTTCTAATTTGAGCTATTCTCTTTGCTATAATTAAAAAATGAAAAAAATAGTCCTTGTGATTGCGCATAAAGACTACAGGGATGAAGAATACGAATTAACCCGCAAAGCTCTTGAAGAAGCCGGCATTTCTGTTTCTGTTGCCAGTACGGATATATCTGACGCTGAAGGAGTTAAGGGAGGATCAGCCAAAGTGGATATTTTATTGCGCGAAGTTGAAGCGGATAATTTTGACGGGATTGCTTTTATTGGCGGTCCCGGATCGAAAAATTATATGGGTCATGCTGTTGCTTCAAATCTTGCCAGAGAGTTTATGTCTAAAGAAAAGATTGTTGGAGCAATATGTTTTGCGCCTGCAATTCTTGCCGAAGCGGGCATTCTTTCCGGCAAGAAAGCGACTGGCTGGGAATCAGATAATGTTCCAGAAATAATCGAGAGAGGGGGAGGCATATACGTTGATGAGCCGGTAGTTGCCGATGGTGTCGTAGTTACAGCAATAGGGCCTAGTTCTTCTGTCAATTTTGGAAAGGAATTAAGCCGCTTGCTTGTTAATCAATAGTGGTTCATCGCAGGTTTTTCATATTATCTGTAGGTGTTTTTTGTTTAGGTTGTGTTGTTGCCTCTTTAAATCTGTATACAGGCTGGTTTTTTATTCTTTCATTTATATTTGCCAGCGCTATTTTCTTTTTTAATAAGAAAAGGCGCGGTTTTTCTTTATTATTTTTCATTTTTTCCTTCGGCTGTTTTTATCCTTATCTTTACAGTAAAGTCTTAAATCGTGTTCCTGAAATAGAAAAATTTCCCATTCATATAATTGGCAAGGTTGTAACTTATCCTGTTGATAGGTCTGGATACAGTAACTTTAAAATAGAGACGGAGAATATTGGGAAAGTAGAAATTTTTGCAGATACCAGGCTTTCTATCTCTTACGGCAATAAAGTATCAATGGATTGCGATGAGGGGTTTGAAAAGGGAGTTCTTTTTTGCCGCAACTTGATTATGGGCAAAAACGGCTGTTCAGGCATCCTTTGTCCGTTTTTTAGCGCCAGGTCGCTAATAACTAAAAATTTAAGGAAAAGCTTTTCTCCCGCATCTTCTGCTCTCGCTTTAGGTCTTTTATTCGGTGATAGGTCTGGCTTTACAGAACAATTTAATGAAAATCTTTCTTTATCAGGTACTACCCATATTGTCGCTCTCTCCGGTTTTAATATTACGGTTATAGTTTCTTTTATAGGGACGTTGCTTTTTTTTATTCCTTATAAATTTCGCCTGCCTGCTATTATTGCCGGCATTTTTATTTTTATTATGGTTGTCGGTCCTTCTTCTTCGGTTGTAAGAGCCGCTATTATGGGTTCGCTCGCGGTCATTGGCAAAAATATTGGCAGGTCTATCGATATTAGAGGACCTATAGCCTTTTCTGCCGGAATAATGGTCTTGTGGAATCCGGCTATTATTGTTTTTGATGCTGGATTTATCCTTTCTTTTTCTGCTTTGTTTGGGATAGTGTTTGTTGCTCCCCGTATTAAAAACATTCTTTCAAAGATAACGGATAAGATAGGAGGCGCGGTTTCAATGATTATTGAGTGCGTATCTGCCCAATTAACCGCTATGCCGGCAATATTTTTATTTTTTGGTTCTATAAATTGTTTTTCGTTCATACCTAATGCTTTGATTATATGGACGATCCCTCTTGTAATGCTTTTATCTTTTATATCTGGAGCAGGACCTCTTATAATTGGAAGTGCGCTTATTCTTCCTTTTAGAATAATGGCAGAAGCAATTCTTTCTTATGAGATTGGGATTATTAATATTTTTGCTGGCGGTTTTTAATGCGGGTGTTTTTTTGTTTCCTCTTGAAAAGAATTCTCCCGCATCCGTTTCTTTTTTGGATATAGGCCAAGGCGATAGTTCGCTGATATCTTCGGATGGTATCGATATTTTAGTAGATGCCGGACCGGGAAAAAGTATTTTATACGAACTTCAGCGCAAGCTGGGCCAAAATGATAAATATATTGATCTTATTATTATTTCTCACCCCCATAAAGACCATTATAGAGGATTGGAATATATTCTTTCTCATTATGATATAGGAGCTTTTATTTGGAATGGCGCAAATTCTGGTGATGCCGGGTTTGAAGATATTTTAAAAAAAATAGATGAAGTTGGTATTCCTTCTATAAATCTCTTTGCCGGAAGCTTGATAAAATCAGAAAGTATTAATTTGTCGATAATTTATCCGTCCCGAGAAATCGAGGAAAAAATATTAAAAGATAATGACGGCTCTTTGGTAGTGTTGGCGAAAATTGATAATATGGCAGGTTTGTTTACCGGAGATATTGAAAAAAATCCAGAATCTATTCTTTCAGCTGTTAATTTTCCAGATATTGATTTTTTAAAGGTTCCCCACCATGGATCATCCTCATCATCTTCACAGGGTTTTATTTCCGCTGTCCGTCCCGCTGTCGGCGTGGTTAGCGTAGGTAGAAACAGTTACGGCTTGCCTAAACAAGAAATCATCGAAAGATATGCTTCTTTTGGCATACCTCTCTATCGTACCGATAAGCTAGGCTCTATAACGATAGAGAAAAAAGAAGAAAAACTAATAATAAAATCAATAAACTGACTTATTTGTAAGCAGGCTTTTTAGAGTTGTGAGTTCCCAGAATGGGCATTATACTTGAAAAATGCGAAATATTATTTCGGAGCTTCCCGATAAAATAGGGGAAGAAGTCGAATTGAAGGGCTGGGTCCATATCCGCAGAGATCACGGAAAGCTTATTTTTATAGATTTGCGTGACCGTTCGGGTATTGTTCAGCTTGTTTTCGTTCCTCAAAAAGGAGAAAACGGCGGCGTTCACGCAAAAGCGGAAGAATTAAGGTCGGAATGGGTTATATCTGTGAAAGGAACAGTATCTGAAAGGCCTGCCTCAATGGTTAATTCTGATATCCCAACAGGCGGAATTGAAGTTCAAGTTTCCGAAATTGAGATATTAAACGAGTCTGAAACTCCTCCTTTTCCGATAGATGCGGACGGCAAAGACATTAATGAAGAAAGCCGTATGCAATATCGCTATCTGGATCTTAGGCGCGAAAGGATGGCGAATAATATAAGAAAAAGATATGCGGTTACCAAATATATCAGAGATTTTTTAGGTGCTCGGGATTTTATTGAAATAGAAACGCCTATTCTTACTAAGTCGACTCCTGAAGGAGCAAGGGACTATCTTGTTCCATCTAGGCTTTATAACGGCAAATTTTATGCCTTGCCCCAGGCTCCCCAGCAATACAAGCAACTCCTTATGGTTGCCGGCATAGAAAGATATTTCCAAATCGCCCGCTGTTTTAGGGATGAAGATACAAGAGGCGATAGACAGCCGGAATTTACCCAGCTTGATCTTGAAATGAGTTTTGTTGATAGAGAAGACGTAATGTCTCTTACGGAGGAACTTATAATTGACATAGTCGGAAAACTATATCCGGAAAAAAGAATACAGGAACGTCCTTTTCCGCGAATTGCTTATAAAGAAGCTATGGAAAAATACGGCACTGACAGGCCTGATATTAGAGAAAATAAAGAAGATTCTAATCTTCTCGCTTTTTGCTGGGTTGTTGATTTTCCCTTTTTCGAAAAAACGGACGAAGGCAAGTGGACTTTTACTCACAATCCGTTTTCCTCGCCAAGAAAGGATTTTATGGATGATTTAATGCAAAAAAGGAATATTGAAAATATTATTACCGACCAATATGATATAGTGCTTAACGGTTATGAAGTTGGTGGCGGCAGTATCAGAAACCACAAGCCCGAAGCATTAAAAAAGGTTCTTGAGATAATGGATTATAGCGAGGAAAAAATACAGGAGAATTTCGGGCATATTCTCGAAGCCTTCAAGTTTGGAGCTCCTCCTCACGGAGGAATCGCTCCAGGCTTGGATCGTTTGGTTATGATATTGCAAAACGAGCCTAATATCCGCGAAGTAATCGGCTTTCCGAAAACGGGAGACGGACGCGACCTTATGATGAATGCTCCTGCAGAAGTTGGCCCTAAACAGCTTAATGAGCTGGGAATAGAAATAAAAAAAGAAAAAAATAAAAAATTTTAATATGGCAGAAATGAAAAATGAGTTCGCTAAAGAAAAATCTCTGGTAGTTATAAAACCGGATGGAATCCAAAGAGGGTTAATAGGCGAAATAATTAAAAGATATGAAAATACCGGATTAAAGCTTGTTGCTTTAAAAATGTTTATTCCTGCTCCTGATTTTGTAGAAAAACATTATTTAGTGGACCCTGAATGGCCGATTAAGACTGGTACTAAAACGATTAAATCTTACAAAGATAAAGGAGAAAATCCTCCATCTGAAGATCCTTTGGAAATAACCAGAAAAGTTCTTGATAATCTTAAAAAATATATTTCCTCCGGACCGGTTGTAGCAATGGTTTGGCAAGGAGCACATGCTGTTGGCTTGATAAGAAAAATTACCGGTTCAACCGAACCTCTCACGTCTGATGTCGGAACTATAAGGGGCGATTATACAATTGATTCTTATAGTTTGGCTGATATTGACGGCCGGGCTATAAGAAACTTAATTCATGCTTCCGGCACTCCTGAAGAAGCAGAAAAAGAAATAGCCCTTTGGTTTCATCCGGAGGAGATTAATGAATATCGCCTTATTAATGAGGCAATGCTCTACGACGTCAATCTTGATGGAATATTAGAGTAAATAGCGTAAATAATTTTTATATAAACGTCAGATCGAAACATAGATCTGGCGTTTTTTGTATCTGTATTAAGCTTTTTTGAAATTTGTAATTCCTGCCCGCCATTGCTGCGCTTCAGGCGTTGGTAAGCGGGTGGATTTTGTTTTATTATTTACCTGTACTTTTACTTTCAAATAAAAAGGAGAGGATTTATATGTGTAAGCAACCGATAAGTATCGATGGGATGGGAGCTTCCGAAATACCTATTTTTATGGAATCTTTAAACAGCGACGAAAGGACTAGCTTAATAATGGGATTTTCTCGTAATTTTGATGATCCATTAAAAAATGTTCTAAGCGGGTTTAATAACAGCGAAAGAGAAGAATTTATTTATGACCTAATGAACTCTCTTGAAGTAAATGAAAGAAAGATGCTATTGGAAAGCCAGGCATTTGATTGTCTGACAGACGAAGAATTTGAAAAACTGCAGATTAAAATATTAAATCGGCCTGTAATCTCCGTATTTAACCGAAGAAGCTTATAGAAAACTTGACCTAGACCGCCCTTGCCGGCGGTCTTCTATTGTGTTTGTGGATAAATTTTAAAAGAGGTGTTGAAAGCCTCTTTTTTTCGCATTTTACCCTATGAAGCAGGGGATATATAATTAAGTTATCTCCTTCGTATATTAGATTCCGGATCGAATGAATTTTCGAGGAGAACCAAAAGCATCTTGGCCTGCGGGTTAATGATTGCGGTTCACCAATCTGGCTTTAGCCGGGGAAATCTGATTACGGAGGAGCTTCAAAAAGCGCCTTTTGGGCGTTTTTTGAATTTATTTATTAGAAAACTCTATTGGATTAATCTCGGCATTCATTGTCGGACCGCCGGGAATCGAACCCGGTTCTTACCCACCCCAAGGGCAAATACTGACCATTATACTACGGTCCGCTTTGGTACGCCGTAGCTTCCTAAAAGCGTAGGCGACTTATACTCTCTATCTTTCCTAAATTACTATACTTAATAACAACTAACCAGCGCATTATAACTCCTTAGATAAAGCTATCGCAATTACTATTTCCCTAAGTGAAACGAGATTGGAAAAACATGGTTACGCGTATTTATGTCATTCCCTCGAAAGAGGGAATCAAGGTCTATATTTAATTCCTCTTGATCCCAGTTTTTACGGGGATGACAGAGAAAACGTGAAAATTAAAAATTTGTTTTCTACGATTTAAGTTTCCGACTTTATAATCCAGGTTTTTGAATTTTAGAATTTTTATACACTAAAAACCCCGTTTAAACGGGGTTATGGTTACGTAAATTTATCCTTTTTTAAAAAAAACTCTACTTCTTTTCCGAAAGGCCTTCTTTGTTTATAGTCTTTAAGCAATTAGTACAAGCAAGAACCTTCTTTCCGAGAAGTTTTGTTTTTTGAAGATTAGGATGCTTTCTTTTTTTAGGAGTAGGATTGTAATTTCCGCGAAGCTTTTTTCTTCCTCCGCGCATTATCGATCCTTTTCCGCAAATTTCACACTGGCGCATATCCGCTGTATATTATTAGATATAAGCAATAATGTAAAGACCTGAATATTTCTGATTTTAGAGATTTTCGACTTTAAGATTTTAAATTATTTATCATGGATCCAATAGCTTCAAAAATATTTATATACTGTGTAATTGTTCTCTCGGCGGTAGTTCACGAATATTCCCACGGCTTTATCGCTAACGAACTGGGGGATCCCACCGCTAAAAATGCCGGAAGGCTGACTCTCAACCCTTTAGCTCACTTAGATCCCGTAGGCACCGTTTTGGTACCGCTTTTTCTTCTTTTTACCTCGGGAGCTTTTATCGGGTGGGCAAAGCCGGTTCCTTATAATCCCTGGAATATTAGGGATCCGAAAGGGGAATTGAAAATTGCCATAGCCGGCCCTATTTCTAATTTTGTGCTTGCTATCGGTATTAGCCTTATTTTTTGGATATTAGGAATGCTTATTCCTGGCATATCAGAAGGAATTCTTCCATTATTAGTGGCCCAGATAATATATGTAAATATAGTTCTTGCCTTATTTAATCTTATTCCAATACCTCCTTTGGACGGGTCCAAAGTACTCGGCCATATTTTGCCTTCTAAATTCCAAAACGTACTGTCTTCTGCCGGGATTTTTGGCATTTTAATCGCTCTCTTTATTGCTATGCTTATTATCCCTCCGGTTGCTTCTTTGGTATTTAATTTAATAACCGGTTTCGGCGCTGTTTTCGGCTAATTCAAATTTAAAAAATTATCAGCTTTTACGGATCTAAAGTTTTGAGTTGTGGTTTTAACATTTGAGTTCTAAGATTTGAGCTATTTCCCCATTGACAGCAGTTTTTATTTATTGATATATTAACCAACGTGCCTACGATGAATCAGCTCCTTAAGAAGGGGCGTAAAACTTCATCAAATAAATCTAAGTCCCCGGCAATGGGGCGTCATTTTAATGTGCTTAAAAATAAGCCTTTTAAATCAAATTCTCCCCACAAGAGAGGAGTTTGTTTAAAGGTTTTTACTACTACTCCGAAAAAACCAAATTCGGCGCTCCGAAAAGTTGCGAGGGTTCGCCTTACGAATGGTATGGAAGTTACCGTCTATATCCCAGGAGAACAGCATAGTCTCCAAGAACACTCGGTTGTTCTTATAAGAGGAGGAAGAGTTAAAGACCTTCCAGGCGTCCGTTATCACGTTGTCCGCGGTGCTCTTGATTCTACCGGGGTTTCCGGTCGCAAACAGCAAAGAAGTAAATACGGCGCTAAAAAAGAAAAAAGCGCTAGCTAGTAAATATGAGACGAAAGAAGAATTACAAAAGAGAATACGAGCCTGATATAGCCCATCAAAGCATTGCAATAAGCAGGTTTATTAACTATTTAATGTATGATGGGAAAAAATCAATAGCCCAAAAAAATCTCTATAATTGTTTTGATGTCATAAAAAAGAAAGGGCTTGAGCCTATGGAGATTTTTGAAAAGGCTCTTGATAATGTAAAGCCTTTAATGGAGGTTGTTTCTAAAAGAGTTGGCGGAGCTAATTACCAAGTTCCTCGCGAAGTCAGGCCTGAAAGGCAGTTTATGCTTGCTTCTAGGTGGATAATAGCTGCTGCAAGGTCTAAAAAAGGCAAGCCTATTGCTGAAAAGATTGCTGAAGAACTTCTTGCTGCTGCGGAAAATGAAGGCGCAGCCGTCAAGAAGAAGCAGGATATTCACAGAATGGCAGAAGGAAATAGAGCTTTTGCTCATTTTGCCAAATAGATCATTAGATTTCGGATTTAAGTAATATAATCCGGATTTTAAATCTTTAATTTATTTTTTACAGTCCTAAATTTAAGAAAAATGGAAAATAATAAGCTTTACCCAATAGAAAAAACGAGAAATATCGGTATTGTCGCCCATATAGATGCTGGTAAAACTACTACATCCGAACGTATTCTTTTTTATACGGGTGTTTCTCATAAGATAGGCGAGGTTCATGAAGGGTCTGCTGTTATGGATTGGATGGAGCAGGAACAGGAACGCGGCATTACTATCACTTCTGCAGCTACGACTTGTTTTTGGATCCCTACTTATAGAAAAGGCGATAAAAAATTTGAGCATAGGATAAATATTATAGATACTCCCGGACACATTGATTTTACCGTCGAAGTTAAGCGCTCGCTCCGTGTTTTAGACGGAGCTGTTGTTGTGTTTGATGGGGTTTCAGGCGTTGAGCCTCAATCAGAGACTAACTGGCACTATGCTGATGAATATAATGTTCCTAGGATTTGTTTTATAAACAAGCTTGATCGTATTGGAGCTTCTTTTGATAAGAGCCTTGATTCTATTAAAAAAAGACTGACTCAAAACGCTGTTGGCATACAAATGCCGATAGGTGCTGAAAGCGGTTTTGAAGGCATAATAGACCTTCTGGAAATGAAAGCTTATCGCTTTGAGGGGGAAAGGGGCGAAGTGGTTGTTGAAATGCCTATTCCCGAAGAGCTTAAAGACGAAGCTGGAAGGAAGAGGGGAGAGCTTATAGAAAAAATTGTTGAGAACGACGAAGCTCTTATGAGCGCCTACCTTGAAGAAAAGGAGATTCCTTACGAAGATCTTAAAAAAATACTGCGCAAATGCGTTTTAAATAACTCTATCATTCCTGTTATGTGCGGAAGCGCTTACAAGAATAAAGGGGTACAGCTCCTTCTTGATGCTGTCGTTGACTATCTTCCTTCGCCTTTGGATATTCCTGCTGTCAAAGGCCATAGCGCTAAAGATGAAAGCGAGCTGGAAAGGCATCCTGATGATGATGAGCCCTTTGCCGCTCTCGCTTTTAAAGTTGCGACAGATCCTTATGTCGGAACTCTTACTTTCTTCCGCGTTTATAGCGGAACGATTAAAAAGGGTACTTATATCTTAAATGCCACTAAAGACAACCAAGAGCGCGTCGGAAGAATACTTCGAATGCATGCCAATACTCGCGAAGAAGTTGAAGAGCTTCATGCCGGGCAGATCGGCGCTTTAGTCGGCCTTAAAAATACTACTACTGGAGATACTTTGTGCGACCCTGGCAATCCGATAATTTTAGAACGGATAACTTTCCCTGAACCGGTTATATCCCAGAGAATATCTCCTAATTCCAAAGCAGACCAGGAAAAAATGGGTATTGCCTTGCACAGATTAGCGGAAGAAGACCCGACCTTTAAAGTTTCAAGCAACCAAGAAACTGGCGATACCATCATTGCCGGAATGGGAGAGCTTCACCTCGAAGTTCTTATAGATAGAATGAAGAGAGAATTTTCTGTCGAAGCCGAATCCGGCCGGCCGCAAGTCGCTTATAAAGAAACTATTACTGCCGGCACCGAAGCTGAAGGAAAATATGTTAAGCAATCCGGCGGTCGGGGTCAGTACGGACATGTTAGGCTTAAATTAGAGCCTCTTGAGAGAGGTGAAGGGTTTGAATTTATTGATGCTATTAAAGGCGGCGTAGTTCCCAGGGAATATATTCCGGCCGTTGAAAAAGGCGTTAAAGAGTTTCTTAATAAAGGCGTTGTTGCCGGATATCCCGTCGTTGATGTTCGCGTAACGCTTTATGATGGTTCATACCATGATGTTGACTCTTCAGAAGCTGCTTTCAAGATAGCTGCTTCAATGGGTATGCAAGAAGGATGTAAAAATGCCAAGCCTGTTTTGCTTGAGCCTATTATGAAAGTTCAGACAATTGTCCCCGCAGAGTTTATGGGGGATATTACCGGAGACATTTCATCTAAGAGAGGAAAAATAGAGTCTATTGAAGACCGCGGAAACTCCAAAGTCATCAACTCGACTGTCCCTCTTTCTGAAATGTTTGGATATACTACTAAGCTTCGTTCGATGACCCAGGGAAGAGGATCGTCAACAATGGAATTTGATCATTATGACGTTGCTCCCAAGAACGTTGAAGAAGCTATAGTGGCAGGACGAAAATAAGAGAAGTCAAAAAATAAATTAATCCACATTTATAAAGGAAAATTTCTTGACACTGCCTTAAGTCGTCGCTAAAATTCAAAAGTCGTAAAATTTCAAATTAACCAAAAAAAAGTTTAAATGGCAGAGAAATTTGAACGTTCAAAGCCGCACGTCAATGTCGGTACTATTGGTCACGTTGACCATGGTAAAACTACCTTGACTGCTGCTATAACGCGTACCCTCTTCCTTAAGGGGCTCGCTAAGAAGGAAGAGAAAGTCGACCAGATCGACAATGCCCCTGAAGAGAAAGCCCGCGGTATTACTATCGCTTTGCATCACTCCGAATATGAATCGGAGAAGCGTCATTATGCGCATATTGATGCTCCTGGACACGCCGACTATATCAAGAACATGATTACCGGTGCTGCCCAGATGGACGGCGCAGTACTCGTTGTTTCCGCCGCCGACGGTCCTATGCCTCAAACCAGAGAGCATATCCTTCTTGCTAAGAAAGTTGGTGTTCCCGCTATTATAGTTTTTCTTAATAAGACTGATATGGTTGATGATCCAGAGCTTATTGACCTCGTTGAAGCCGAAGTTAGAGAGCTTCTTTCCAAATACGGTTATCCTGGCGATGAAGTTCCTATAATAAAGGGTTCTGCCCTTAAGGCACTCGATGCTACTACTACTGATGACGAAGCTGCAAAACCTATCGTAGAGCTTGTTGAAGCTATGGATAGTTATATTCCTGAACCGGAACGCGATACCGAAAAACCCTTCCTTATGCCTATCGAAGATATATTTACTATCGAAGGACGCGGTACTGTTGTTACTGGTCGTATCGAGCGTGGAATTGTTAAGCTTAACGAAGAGGTTGAGATAATCGGCCTTAAGGATACTAAAAAGACCGTTGTTACCGGAATTGAGATGTTTAATAAACAGCTTGAAGAAGGACAGGCCGGAGATAATACTGGTATTCTTTTAAGAGGTATCAAGAAAGAAGATATTGAGCGCGGACAAGTTCTAGCCAAGCCGGGCTCTGTTACCCCTCATACCGAATTTGAATCGGAGATACTTCTTCTTAGCAAAGAAGAAGGCGGTCGTCACACTCCGATATTCAGCGGATATAAGCCGCAGTTCTACATCCGTACAACTGATGTTACCGGTGAAGTTAAACTTCCTGAAGGCACTGAAATGGCTATGCCTGGCGATACTGTAACAGGTAGCGTCAAGCTTATTGCTCCGGTAGCTCTTGAGGAACAGCAGCACTTCGCTATTCGTGAAGGCGGAAGAACTGTTGGTACTGGAGTGGTAACCAAGATTAATAAGTAATTTAGTTGCTTTGGACAAATTGAGGTTAAGGATAAAATCGTATGATCAGCGGCTTATAGATAATTCTTGCCGCCAGATAGTCGAAGTGTTGGAACGTTCCAGTGCTGATATTGTTGGACCGATTCCTCTGCCAACGGAGTTTAAAAAATATACTGTTAACCGTTCTTCTTTTGTACATAAGGATAGTCGGGAACAGTTCGAACTCCGGGTCCACAAAAGGATCATCGATATCCTTAACCCCAGCCAGCGCCTTATGGAGTCCCTTTCGGACCTTAACTTGCCGGCAGGGGTGGACATAGAGGTGAAAATGGTTTAACATCCAAAGCGCTGATTGATAGAGAATAGCCGAGAATCATAAAAAATAACCGAGGCTATCCCGGTTATTTTTTATGACGATCTCAAAGAGCAAAATGACTAATCCAATTATTGGCTACAAACTGAAAATGGATCAGATATTTACGGAAGCGGATGTTGTTCCGGTTACGTGGATATCTATTGAAGACGTTGCCGGCGTTGAGTTAAAGGCGGGCGATATTATTAATAAGATAAGCAGCGTCTCTAAAGGCAAAGGTTTTCAGGGTGTTGTTAAGAGACATGGTTTTCACGGAGGACCTAAGACTCATGGCCAAAAAAATCGTCTTCGCGCTCCTGGATCTATCGGATCTACCGGACCCCAGCGTGTTATGCCCGGAAGGAAAATGGCTGGAAGAATGGGTAATGATCGTAAAACTTTAAAAAAAATAGAGATTCTCGAATGGTCGGATGAGAACAAAATGCTTGCTATAAAAGGTTCTGTTGCCGGACGCCGCGGAAGCAAAGTTCAGATATATTTATAAAATTACTATGACTGCCGAACTTTACGACAATTCAGCAAAAGTTACCGGAAAAGTCGATCTTCCCGATCGTATTTTTTCTGCTCCTTGGAGACCGGATGTTGTACATCAAGCTCTTGTTGCTCAACAGAATAATGCCCGAAAGCCTTTAGCGCATGCCAAAGGCCGTAGCGAGGTTAGCGGTGGAGGAAAAAAGCCTTGGAGGCAAAAAGGAACCGGCAGAGCAAGGCATGGTTCTATTCGTTCTCCGATCTGGAAAGGAGGTGGCGTTACTCATGGTCCAAATAAAGAAAAGGTTTTTGCGGTAAAAATAAACAAAAAGATGAAGCAAGCCGCTATTTTTAGCATCCTTTCAAAGAAAATTGCTGAAGGCGAACTGAAAATCGTAGAGTCTCTTGCTATATCGGAACCAAAAACTAAGCTTGTTGCTGAAATGGTTGCGCCTTTCTCTAAAAAAACAAACGCTCTCATAATCCCATCCGACAATAATAAGAATGTTTTTAGGGCTTCGGCTAATATTCCTAAGGTTAAAAGTCTTGATGCTAAATCTCTTAACGTATATGACCTTTTGTGTTATAAAAACATCCTGTTGGAAAAAGGAGCGATAGAAACAATAGATAAACACTATCATGCCGTCCAATAATTTGATTAAAAATTCCCGAATTACCGAGAAAGCCAGCCTTTTAAAAGGTGAAAATAAATACGTCTTTGACGTGGATCTTAAGGCAAACAAAAGCGAGATTAAAAAAGATCTCGAAAAAAGCCATAAGATTAATGTTGTATCGGTTAATATCGTAAGAAACGGCAGGAGAAAAAAGGCGATAGTCGCTCTTAAAGAAGGACAAACGATCAATGAAAAAGTTTAATCCTACAACTCCATCCAGAAGGCATATGAGCTGTCCTGACTACAGCGTCTTAAGCGGCGATCGTCCGGATAGAAAAATGACTATAAGGATTTCTCCAAAAGCGGGAAGAAATAATAAAGGCAGGATAACTGTTCGCCATAAAAGCGGCGGAAACAAAAAGCTTTATCGTCTTGTTGATTTTGTTGCTGTCGACAAGCTTGATGTTCCGGCAAAAGTAGAAACTTTGGAATACGATCCTTACAGGACTGCTTTTATTATGAAGCTTCTTTATAAGGATGGAGAAAGGAGATACGCTTTAGCGCCTTACGGCATTAAGACCGGAGACGAAATCATTGTTGCCGAATCAGCTCCCTTCACTCCTGGAAACAGAATGAGGCTTAAAAATATTCCTGTTGGGACCAATGTTCATAATGTTGAGCTTAATCCTGGAAAAGGAGGGCAAGTAGCCCGTTCAGCAGGCTCATATCTTGAAGTTCAGGCGCACGATGCCGGTTATTCTCATCTTAAGATGTCTTCCGGGGAAGTCCGTAAAGTTCTTTGGGATTGTTTTGCTTCAATTGGTCAGGTTTCTAATCCTGACTGGAGATTAGTAAATATTGGTAAAGCCGGTCGTAAGAGAGGTATGGGCATCAGACCAACTGTCAGAGGTTCAGCGATGAACCCGGTAGATCATCCTTACGGAGGAGGCGAAGGTCGTCAGCCGAGAGGAACCAAGAAGCCTAAGACGCTTTGGGGTAAAGTTACCGGCGGGAAAAAGACTAGAAACAAGAAAAAATGGTCTAATTCCGTTATAGTCAAAAAGAAGTCAAAGAAAAGAAAATAAATAAGATCTAATGAGTAGAAGCGTTAAAAAAGGCCCATATGTTGATCCTAAGCTCCTGGAAAAGGTGTCTGCTTGGGATAAAAAGACTCCAATCAAGACTTGGTCCAGATCTTGTGAAATATCTCCAGAAATGGTCGGAGTAGTCTTTGCTGTCCATAACGGTAAGGATTTTATAGACGTTAAGGTTAATGAAGAAATGGTCGGCCATAGGCTTGGAGAATTTTCTTCTACTAGAAAGTTTGTCCGTCATGGCGGAAAGCTTCAGAAAGAGGCTGAAAGGACAGTTAAATAATTTTTATATAAATGGCAGAAGTTACAGCAAAACTTAATAGATTGGATATATCGCCGAGAAAAGTTCGGTCTGTTATTCGTATTATCGCCGGCCTTCCTGCAGGAGAAGCGGAGGCCCAGCTTATTTTTAGAAAAGAGCGTGCAGCACGCCCTATTCTCAAGCTTTTAAAAAGCGCCGTTGCTAATGCTAAGAATAAAAATATAAGCGAAGACAGCCTTTATGTTAAAGCTATATGGGTTAATGAAGGGCCTGTATTAAAAAGATGGCTTCCTCGCGCTAGGGGAATGGCTACCCCTTTGCACAAAAAATTCTCTCATGTCACTATAGTCCTTGCCGAGGGCTCCCTTAAGGAATCGCGTTTCTCTGTATCTCAACCGGCTTCTTCTAAGGCTGTAAAAGCTTCTTCTGGTAAAAATAAAAAAGAGGTTAAAACAGAAAAACCTTCTCGTAAAAATAAATCTACTAATAAAGAGAAAAAAGAGAAAGCTTTAAAGCCGGAATCAGCTATCAAAAAAACGGGGAGTACTGGAGCAACAAAGGCCGACAGCCCGATTAAGAAAGTATTCAGGAGGAAATCCATATAAATTAATCATGGGACACAAAATTAAACCAAATTCGCTAAGGCTAGGAATTTTAAAGGGATGGAAATCTCGCTGGATTGGAGACCGCGAAAAGACAAAGCGTTTTTTGGAAGAGGATCTTATTATAAGAAATATTATTTCTTCTAAGCTTTCTCAAGCGGGTATAGTCGATATTGTAATAGAAAGGACAGCTAACGCCTATAGAATATTTATAAAATCTTCCCGTCCAGGTCTTGTTATCGGGCGTGGAGGAAAAGGTATTGAGGAGCTTAATAAAGCCATTATTAAGGCTATAAGCAAAACAAGGAGAAAGAATAAGATAAGCGAGCCGATACCGAATATTAGTCTTAATGTTACCGAGCTTGCTCGCGGAGATGTTTCTGCACAAGTTACCGCTCAAAATATAGCTTCTGATCTTGAACGGAGGTTTAAATTCAGAAGAACCGTTAAAAAATATCTTGACGAAACTATGGCTACAAGAGGAGTTAAGGGTGCTAAGATTAAAGTCGGTGGCCGTCTTGACGGCGCTGAAATAGCCAGAAGCGAATGGTTTACTGCCGGTAGTCTTCCTCTTACCACTTTAAGGGCTGATATAGACTACGGCGAAACAACAGCCTTTACTACTTACGGAACAATTGGTATAAAAGTTTGGATCTACAAAGGCGAAGTTTTTAATAATAACGACAAGAGAACGAGAGAAATTTCCAAATAACCATGTTGATTCCGAAGAAAGTAAAACATAGAAAGTGGCAGAAAGGGCGTTCTCTTAAGAGGACCGCTGAAACCCGCGGAACTGAACTTAGCTTTGGGTCTTATGGCCTGCAGGCTCTTGAGCCTGTCTGGATTACTTCAAATCAAATAGAATCTGCCAGAAGAACTCTTTCTAATTTTATGAAAAGAGAAGGCAGGATTTGGATCCGCATATTTCCTGATAAGCCGATAACTAAAAAACCGCCAGAAGTTACTATGGGTGCCGGCAAAGGCGCTGTAGACCATTATGTATGCCCCGTAAAGCCCGGAAGGATAATATTTGAAATGGATGGTGTAAGCGAAAATATAGCTAAAGAAGCTTTTCGCCTTGCGGGACATAAATTGCCGACCAAAACAAAAATGATAAAGAAATAAAATGGAATCAAACGTCGACAAAAAATTAAGAAGGATAGAAGGGGAAGTTGTATCTGACAAGATGGACAAGACAGTTGTTGTCTCTGTTTTAAGAGTGCGTAAGAATGCTAAATATAATAAGCAGTATCGTTCAGACATTAAATTCAAAGCTCATGATGAAAAAAATGAATTTCACGTCGGAGATAGGGTCGTTATAGAGCAGACTAGGCCTCTTTCTAAAGAAAAATACTGGAGAGTCGTCGAGAAAATCGCTTAATTTATTGCCATGATACAGGAAGGATCCATATTAAAAGTTGCTGACAACTCCGGTGCTAAAACGGTTCGCTGTTTTCGTATTCTTGGCGGGAGCCGAAAGCGTTACGCTCGCATAGGTGATATTGTTATTGCTTCCGTTCAAGTAGCGGAACCAAGAAAAGCCGTTAAAAAGAGAGATATAATCAGAGCAGTTATTGTCCGTTCAAAGGCTAATTTTAGGCGAAAAGGAGGTCTTTATGTCCGCTTTGATGATAATGCTGCAGTAATAGTCAGCGCTAAAAATGAGCCGGTCGGCACTCGTATCTTCGGTCCAATACCTAGAGAATTAAAAGAAAAAGGTTTTGAGAAAATAGTTTCTCTTGCCCAAGACATAGTTTAAAAGCCATGAAAATAAAAAAAGGAGACAAAATAATGATAATTAAAGGCAAGGATCGCGGTAAAAGCGGCAAAGTTGCCTTAGTTGATCCGAATGAGGGCACTGTTGTTGTTCATGGGTTAAATCAAGTAAAGAAAAGCGTTCGCCCTAAAAAACAAGGCGAACAAGGGCAGATAATCTCTGTTCCTCGCCCGATTCGCATATCAAATGTTATGTTAGTTTGTCCTTCCTGCGGTAAAGCTTCTAGGTTTGGCTCTATTATTGAAAAAGGGAAGAAAAAAAGAGTTTGCAAAAAATGCAGCGCGGCAATATAAAATCTGAAATGAAAAAAGAAGATAAAAAAATAAATAATATTTCAAAAATAGTCGTTTCCGTCGGCGTTGGAAAAGCTCGCCAGCAAAATGCCCAGTTTGATGATAAAGTTCTTCCCGATATTATCTCGGAGCTTTCTGCTATTGTCGGCCAGAGGCCGGCTGTAAGAAAGGCAAAAAAATCTGTTGCCGGCTTTAAAGTAAGACAGAATGATATCGTCGGCGTTGTTGCTACAATCCGCGGAAAAAGAAAAGATGACTTTTTTGAAAAAATAGCTAATGTTGTTCTTCCCCGTGTTAGAGATTTTAAAGGCATAGACGAGAAAAAAGTCGACGGCGCAGGCAATTTAAGCATTGGTTTCAAAGATCAATTTGTTTTTCCCGAGACTGACCCTGAAACTTCTAAAGTTTCTTTTGGTATAGAAGTTACCATGGTGGTCGAAGGGCTAAATAGAAGCGAAGCCATTGATTTTTATAAAGAAAAAGGGATACCATTAGTAACCGTTTAAAGACTTATGGCAAAGCAATCAGTAATAGCAAGAGCAAAAAAGAAACCCAAGTTCAGCTCCAGAAAGGTGAACCGTTGCTTTAAGTGTGGCAGAAGGCATGGGTATATGAGAGATTTCGGTCTTTGCCGAATTTGCTTTAGGGAACTCGCTTCTTCGGGGATGATTCCCGGTATAAAGAAATCTTCTTGGTAATTAAAGAAATTCCGCTATGTATATCAATATGTTAAACAGAATAAAGAATTCCATCCTTGCAGGAAAAAACAGGCTCAAGGTTCCTTTTGCTAAGTTTGACTATGAGGTTGCGCAGGCTCTTGTTAAAGCCGGCTATTTGGAATCCGCTGAAAAAAAGGGAAGAAGCATAAAGAAGATAATCGATATTAATATCAAGCTTGATGATAATGGTAATCCGAAAGTTAGTGATATTAAGCTTATCAGCAAGCCCTCGCATAAAGCTTATAAGGGGTATAGTGACCTTCGTCGTTCTAAGCATGGATACGGTGATTATTTTATGACCACTTCTAAGGGAATAATGACTACTATTGAAGCAAGAAAGGCTAAAGTCGGAGGAGAATTGCTTTTTGAAATTTGGTAATTTTTAAAAATGTCTAAAGTTGGAAAACAATCAATAAATATCCCGGAATCGGTAAAGATTGAGATTGGGGAAAAAACTATTAAATTTACCGGAAAAAACGGCTCTTTAGAAGCTCCTATATTATCTGGAGTAAAGCCTAAATTTGAAGACAATATTCTCTCTTTTGAGATTGAAGACGATAGCAAGCAAACTCGCTCTAACTGGGGTACATCCAGAGCTTTATCTAATAACGCTCTTCTTGGAGTTCAGGAAGATTTTATCAAAGAGCTTAAAGTTGAAGGCGTTGGTTACAGGGCTGCGGTTGAAGGCAACTCTATTACTTTTAATGTTGGTTATTCCCATCCGGTTAAATTCGATCTTCCTGAAGGAGTGACTGCTTTCGTTGAAAAAAATATTATTAAGGTTTCTGGAGCCGATAAGCGCGCTGTCGGCGAAACTGCTGCTAAGATGAGAGCAATCAGAAAACCGGAACCTTATAAAGGAACTGGCATAATGTATGTCGATGAGGTAATAAGAAGAAAGGCTGGCAAAAAGGTTGCCGGAGCGAGCGAATAATAGTAGGATATCGGAGCACTTATAGCTGATTTATGAACAGGATAAAGAAAAAAAATGAACAGGCAAAAAGAAGGGCTTTGCGAACAAGAGCTAAGCTTTTTGGTACTTCGTCTCGCCCTCGCCTTTCTGTATTTAGAACCAACCGCTATACTTACGCGCAAGCTATAGACGATGAATCCGGCAAGACCCTTATTTCAGCTTCGACAAGAGATTTAAAAGAGGGGAAGACTAAATCTGAAAAAGCTGCCTCTCTTGGCGCGTTTATCGCAAAAAAATCAAAAGATGCAGGTATTGATAAGATGATTTTTGACAAGGGACCTTATAAATATCATGGCAGAGTTAAAAATGTCGCCGAATCTTTAAGGGAAAACGGGGTAAAGATATAAATTGATAATGGATAACAAGGATCAAAATAAAAACGCTACGCAAAAAAGATCTTTCCCTAGAGGAAAGAGCCGTCGTGGCGGACAAAGAAAAGAAAGGGAATCTGATGGTTTTAATGATCAGGTCCTTGATCTTAGGCGTGTTACTCGTGTTGTCGCGGGAGGAAAGCGTTTTAGGTTTAGAGCTACTGTAGTAATAGGCGATGGCAAGGGGAAAGTTGGCGTAGGTGTCGCTAAAGGAGCTGATGTTCAGCAGTCAATCCAGAAGGCCAAAACAGACGCTAAGAAAAACCTTATTTCCTTTAAAATAATCAATGGAACTATTGCCCATGATGTTGAGGCAAAGTTTAGCGCCGCTAAGGTTATCTTAAAGCCAGCAAAAGAAGGTCATGGACTCATGGCAGGTGGAGCGGTTAGAGCCGTTATGATACTTGCCGGCGTTAAAGACGTTACTTCTAAGTGTCTTGGCAGTACTAAAAATAAGCTTACAAATGCGATGGCGACCATAGAAGCTTTAAAGAAATTAAAGACATCCAAATAAAATGCAGTTACACGAACTACAACCCGAGCATTATAATAAAACCGCGAAGCGTGTTGCCCGTGGCGGAAAGAGGGGAACTACCTCTGGAAGAGGGCAGAAAGGGCAGAAATCCCGCGCGGGAAGAAAGATTCGTCCTGCAGTCAGGGATTTCATCCAGCGCATACCTAAATTAAGAGGTAAACATGCTAAATAAGCTTCTTTCAATATTTAGAAATCCGGATATTAGGAAAAAGGTCCTTATCATAATGGGCCTCCTTGTCTTTTTCAGGCTCCTTGCAGCAATACCCTTGCCTGGAGTTGATTTAGAATCGCTCAAGCAGCTTTTAGACTCTAATAATCTTTTAGGGATATTAAATGTCTTCTCGGGAGGCAGTCTCGGCAATCTTTCTATAGCAATGCTTGGTGTCGGTCCTTATATTACCGCTACCATCATAATGCAGATGCTCACAATGATATTCCCTCGATTGAAAGAAATCTACTATGAAGAGGGGGCTGAAGGGCGCGCTAAATTTAATAGAATTAGTCGTATTATCACTATTCCGCTCGCCGGCTTGCAGACCTATGCTTTGCTTAACTTTCTTGTTACGCAGGGCGTTATGCCGGCTTTCAGCATAATTGACCTCGCTTTTTGGATAAATGTTCTCACGGCAATTGCCGGATCTATGATTTTGCTTTGGGTTGGCGAAATAATCGACGAACAAAAACTTGGTAACGGCGTTTCTATAATCATATTTGCCGGAACAGTTTCCGGACTTCCTTCGTATCTTATTAATGTTTATTTCCAAGTATCCCAAGGGCTTATGCGCTGGGACACGCTTTTAATTTTCGCAGCATTTGCTTTAGCGGTTATTGCAGGAGTTGTTTTTGTTAACTGCGGAGAGCATAAAGTGCCCGTTTCTTACCCTAAAAGAATAAGAGGCAATAAGGTTTATGGCGGAGTTGAGAGTTACTTGCCTATTAGGGTTAACCAAGCCGGAGTTATCCCTATTATATTTGCTATGGCTATGCTTTCTTTTCCCCAGCTTGCAGGCCAGTTATTGCTTGGAATTGCCCCGGAAATAGGCGCCACTGTCAATGATTTTATTATTAGGCTTACTAATAATCAGCTTATTTACGGCTTGCTTTATTTCTTTTTGGTTTTTGCTTTTACTTATGTTTATACGTCAATTGTCTTTAATCCTGGAGAAATATCTAAAAACCTTCAGCATTCAGGCGGATTTATTCCCGGTATTCGGCCCGGAGAGCCTACTACCAAGCACTTGTCTTCTATTGTTAGCAAGATAACCCTTTTTGGCGCTTTGTTCCTTGGAATTATTGCGGTTCTTCCTGTGGTTACCCAGTCTATTGTCGGTCAGAACTTTGTTATCGGCGGTACCGCCTTACTCATCGTTGTTTCCGTCGCCCTTGATTCCTGGAGCCAGGTTGATTCCCAACTTAAGATGAGGGAATATGATATAGTTGAATAGCAGGTACGAATTAAACGAATAAAATAGATTAATTTAAATAAAGCGCTTATAAGCGCTTTATTTTTTAATCAATAATAGTATTTAAATCTGATATAATATAAGTAATATATGACTAAAAATTGTAAAAAAGCTCTCCTCTTCTACGGCCCTCCGGGAGCGGGCAAGGGGACCCAGGCAAAGAGCGTTGCGGAAAGCAGGGGATTCGTCCACTTCGACAGCGGAAAATATATTGAAAAACTCATCCATGACCCAGCCCTGCAAGATGACGAGAATATACAAGAACAAAAGAAATTATTCTTAAGTGGCAAGCTTTGCGACCCGGCATGGATCGGCGCCGAAGCCAAAAAGCGCATCAGGGAAATATCTTCCTCTGGGGAAAGTCTTGTTATGAGCGGCAACCCTCGCACTATGGAAGAAGCTTTTGAACTGGAAAGAGGAGGCGTTGTTGATACTCTTATAGAGGAATATGGAAAAGAAAATATACTAGTCGTTTTTATCGATATTCCAGTAGAGGAGTCAGTTGAGCGCAATTCTAAGAGAGGTCGTCCGGGACTTGATGAACCCGATGTTATAAGAGTAAGGTGTAAAGAGTATAAAAAACTAACCGCTCCCGTTATTAAAGAAATGGAGAGTTGGGGCATAAAAGTTATTGAAATAGACGGCATGCCTCCTCCCCGCGAAGTCTCTAAAAACATTGAAGAAAAGATAAAGAGTTTTCTAGAATGCCAAAACTAAAATCGAAAAAAGATATTTCCGGCATAGAAACGTCTGGAAAAATACTTAAAGCCGTTCTTGATGAGCTAGAAAAAGCGGCTATTCCGAGCACTAAGCTTGCTTTCTTAGATCGGCTGGCTTTTGACCTTATTAAGTCTTATGAGGCAAAGCCCGCTTTTTTAAATTATCGTCCTGAAGGCGCTAAAAAAGCTTTTCCTGCCTCCATATGCGCTTCTCTAGGCCCTGTTGTTGTTCACGGTATACCGGATGGCAGAGCGTTGGAAAAAGGCGATATATTAAAAATAGATGCAGGCGTTAATTATAAAGGCTACTTTAGCGATTCGGCCCGTACGGTTATTGTCGGAAACGAATGTTCCGCCGAAGAAAAAAAACTAGTAAAAGCAACAGAAGAAGCCCTTTATGCGGGCATTGAAGAAGTAATTCCCGGAAACAGGCTGGGAGATATAGGTTATGCTATTTCATCCGTTGCCGATAAATATGGCGTCAGCGTAGTAGACGGCCTTGCCGGACATGGTGTCGGCTTTGCTCCTCATGAAGACCCGCTTGTATTTAATGTCGGCCGAAAAGGGACAGGCTCTCTTATTGAAGAAGGTATGGTATTAGCTCTCGAACCTATGTTTTCTTTAGGCTATCCCGACATACTCGAGCTTCCAGACGGAAGCTTTAAAACCGTTGACGGTTCGGTTACCGCCCATTTTGAACATACCGTAGCAGCAACTAAATCTGGACCTAGAATTTTAACGTCTTAATTTCTTTATTTGAAAGAACGTATAGCTGTCCGTCTGAATAAGCTGATTTTTCAGCGTCTTCATATATTGTTTGAGGAACCAGCCTTTCTTTGTCCGTACATAAGAAAGAAAGTCCCTTATCAGAAAGAATAAATATATGATTAGAAGACTTATGCCAAAAAATATCTCTTATATTGCCTTGATTTTTTAAATCAAATCTTAAAGATTCTTTTTTATCAGTGTTGTATATCTCAAGTATGTTTTTTTCCCAAAGAAGAGCTATATTCTTTCCATTAGGAGATACGGAAATTTTTTGATAATCATTAATGCCTATTACAGTCGATCTTGTTCTAAGAGTAAGGTTATAATATTCCAAAGACCCATTTCTTATAAGGTATATCGATGATCCGCCTTTCAGTATGACATCGGCTTCATCTCCGGTTTTTTCAATAGAAAATTGTTTGAGGTCTACTACGTATAATGCAGCTTCTGTGCTTATTATAACTCTATTGCTATCGAATGGATGAGGAATTATTGCTTTTACCGGCACTTTGCCGGGCAGGGAAAGCTTGCTTGATTTAAGAGTCCAAAAAATTTCATTTATATTTGTAGAAGCTTTAGGATTTTCAAGGGATACTTTAAAATATATTTTCTCGCCTTCTTTTTCTATAGAAGTAATTACCGACTTGTTATCGGCAATAAATGATTCAAATTTTTCCCCTGCTATTATTTTATCTTTATAGCGCAATTTTCCGGCTCCATCTGAAATGATTATTTCTCCGGAAGAAACATTTAAATCGGAAATATTCCCAGTCATAAGGCTGTTAAAGCTGTCAGGAACCAATACAAGCTTTTCAAACGGATCTGCCTGCAAAGGGATTACTTCGGCGTTAGCGGTAAATGGCAAATAATTTTCTTTTTTAATTGAAAGTTCGTATTTTCCGGGAGTTAAGCCGTTTATGAACGTGCCGGAGTTTAATATGCCGGAATTATTCTTTATCGGTCTTCCGTCAAGAAATATCTTTGCATCTCCCGGAACAGTCTTCACATATATGCCTCCGCTCCTTGTTATTTCAAATGTATCAAAACGCAGCCTATAACCGCATGAATAAAACGCAAGCGGTATGCCGGCGCCTAAAAACACTGTTAAAAGCGCCCAAAAAACGGCCTTTCTGGCTAAATTAGACATTACTTAAGTTATGCTAATATAATCATACAATGCTAGTTAGGCAAATAGGAATAGATCTTGGGACAACCAATACAGTTGTTTATACTCCTGGAAAGGGTTTTGTTATTAATGAACCCACAATTGTTGCTTTAAGCCTGCCTGAAAACAAGGTTCTCGCTGTAGGTCGCGAGGCAAAAGATATGATAGGGAGGACTCCGGAAGATATATGTGCTTACCGTCCGTTAAAAGAAGGAGTTATCGCCGATTATTACATAACAAAGGCAATGCTGACTTATTTTATAAAAAAGGCTTCTGGAGGCTTCAATTTTTGGCGTCCAGACGTTGTTATATCTGTACCGGCAGGAATAACTCCAACCGAAAAAAGAGCTGTTATTAACGCCGCTACCGAAGCTGGAGCAAAAAATGCCTACGTTGTCAGAGAGCCTCTTCTTGCCGCGCTCGGCGCCGGCATTCCGATAAATTCTTCATCCGGCAATATGATTGTTAATATTGGCGGAGGCACTAGTGAAGTTGCCGTCATATCTTTAGGAAGTATTGTTTGTGCTTCAAGCTTGAGAGTTGCTGGAAATAAATTTGATCAGTCAATAATGGACTTCATTAAAAAGAAATATTCTCTTGCAATAGGGGAGCAGACTGCTGAAGGAGCAAAAATCGCTGTCGGCTCGGCTCTTCCTCTTAAAAATAAGCTGGAATTTGAAGTAAGAGGAAGAGATCTTGTGAGCGGTCTTCCAAAAGATATAGTGCTAACCTCTAATGAAATAGCCGAAGCTCTTAATCCCTTATTGCTAGAAGTTGCCTCTTCGGTGCAGAAAGTATTTAACGAAACTCCGCCGGAACTTGTTGCCGATATTATGGAAAAGGGTTTGATAGTTTCCGGTGGTGGAGCGAATTTAAGAAATATAGATGAATTCTTTAAGCGCATACTCGGAGTTGAATCTTATACCGCTGAAGATTCTCTTCTCTGTGTTGCTAAGGGGTCGGGTACCATTCTCAACCATCTTGATGCTTATAAAAAGACCCTTCTTAATAAAAATGGCTAATACCGTTTTAATTAAGTATTTTTTTAATTATCAAATATTTGCCACGTGGTAGGAAGAGATTTTGAAGAAAAAATATTTTCATCGCTTAAAGAAAAAGACCTTTTGGCAGGAAGTTTTTTATTTTTTGGAGAATCGCAAGTTGGTAAATTCACCTTTGCGGATAGGTTGACAAGGGACTTAGAAAAAAATCCTAACGTTCCTTCCGAAAGGCTGATCATATCAAGCGAAGAAAAGAAAATTGGCATAGATTCTGTAAGGGAGATAAAAAAGTTTATACGCTCTAAACCGTTAACCTCTAAGTACCGTTGTATTATTATCGACGGCGCCGATAATATGACGCCTGAAGCGCAAAACGCAGCGTTAAAAATAGTAGAAGAACCTCCTTCTTACGGACTTTTGATATTTATTGCTTCAGATTACGGTTCACTTCTTCCGACTCTTGTTTCCCGTTTGCGCAGAATATATTTCCCTCGCGTTCCAAAAAAAGATATTGCTTCCTGGCTGATTGAAAAAAAAGGTCTTTCTATCGAAGAAGCCGACAGCATCTCTTTATTATGTTTTGGTCATCCTGGTTTTGCTCTTGAAATCTTAGAAAATAAAGATAAAAAAACAAAAGAAATAACCGAAATTCCGAAAAAATTCAATTCTAACAGAGAGTTTTCCGAGTTTGTAAAAATATGGCTTTCAAGGTTATATAATAATAAAGATAAAGATTCGGCTCTCTTAAAAAACATTCTAAAAAGAGTCGAAGCGTCGTCAAAATTAAACACAAATAAAAAACTTCAGCTAAAATCTATTCCATGGACCCATTAAAAGAAATTTCCGCCAAAATGGATGAAATAGTTTCGTTTGTTAAAAACGAATTTTCCGGAATTCGTTCCAATAGACCAACCACTAAGCTTATTGAAAACATTAAAGTTAATTATATGGGCGCGGATGCGCCTCTTAATCACATCGCCACTCTTGGAATAAATCCGCCTAGAGATATAGTTATTTCTCCTTGGGATAAGGGAATTATTCCGGCTATAACCAAGGCTATAGAAGAAGCCGGCCTTGGTTTGGGTATAACAGCGGATTCAAGTGGCGTACGCCTTACTATGCCGGAACTTTCTAAAGAGAGAAAAGAAGAATTAGTGAAGCTTATTCGCTCTATCGCTGAAGAAAATAGGATAAAGATGCGTTCAGTAAGAGATAAAACCGTTAAAGAGATAAACGCGTATCCTGAAGATCAAAAATTTAAGGCTAAAAACGATCTTCAAAAACTCGTTGATGCATTCAACGACAGGATTGATAATTTGGTCGAGGAAAAAACATCTGAACTAAAAGCTTAAATGGGATTTATTTTTACAGCGATTTTGATAGTGATTTTTTTTGCAATTTTAGTTCTTGGTCACGAAGCTGGCCATTTTGCTGCAGCTAAGCTTCTTAAGCTTGATGTTGATGAATTTGGTTTTGGTTTTCCGCCAAAACTAATCGGCAAAAAATGGAAAGGGACAGAGTATACCTTAAATGCCATCCCCTTCGGCGGGTTTGTTAAAATACCGGCATTAGATCCTTTATCTGGCAAGCCGTCATCCGTGCCGGCGTGGAAAAGAATAATAGTTTTTTCTGCCGGAGTAGTTATGAATTTTCTTATAGGATGGGTTGCTTTTTCGATTATATTTATGGTTGGCGCTCCTAAAGGAGTTTATATTGGTGCTGTTCTTGAAGATTCTCCGGCAGAAGCAGCCGGAATAATAAAAGGCGACAAATTGGTGGGTTTTGAATCAATTGCTCCCGTTATCGACTTTATAAGTCCTAATATCGGCGAAGAAGTTTCCCTTAATTTAGAAAGAAAAGGTAAAGTTTTATCCGTTAATATCATACCTGAAGAGAGCGAGGGAATTGGCCGCATAGGAGTTGAGCTTATTGAAAGCGGTTTTCCTCGAGAAGGATTCTTTAAAGGAATAGCTTCCGGTTTTACCGCTACTACTTCTTTTACGGGAAGAATTGTTGGCGCTTTTATTTCTATGTTTAGGTATAGGGAATTTTCCGGCGGAACTGGGCCTATAGGTATTTTTTCTGCTGTTTCGGTAGCGAAAGATATGGGTTTGGTATATTTTCTCCAATTGCTCGGAGTGGTTTCTTTAAACCTTATGATTATTAATATTTTTCCGCTGCCAGCTCTTGACGGAGGCCATATTTTATTTGTTTTAATTGAAAAACTAAGAGGCAAGCCTCTTAGTAAAAAAGTAATATCTAAGGTAAATTCAGCAAGTTTTGCTCTTTTGTTGCTTTTAATGTTTGTTGTTACAATAAGAGACATATTAAGGCTTTTTTAATCAAATGAGGCAGAGCAAATTGTTTATTAAGACCGTCAGGGAGGATCCTAAAGACGAGGAATCATTGAATGCAAAACTTCTTATCAGAGCCGGATACGTGTATAAGGTTATGGCGGGAGTTTATGCCTTTTTGCCTTTAGGGCTTAAGGTTATCAAGAATATCGAAGATATTATTCGTAAAAAAATGATTGCTATGGGAGGCAATGAAGTCTTGCTCTCTGCGTTGCAAAATCGGTCAGATTGGGAAGTATCCGGAAGATGGGATAGTTTTGACGTTCTTTTTAAGTTTGCAAGCTTTTATTCTAAAAACGATTACGTGCTTGGTCCGACTCATGAAGAAGAAATCGTGCCGATAATGCGCCAGCAGATAGCTTCTTATAGAAATCTGCCTGCCTATTTTTTTCAGTTTCAGAATAAATTCAGGGATGAAAAAAGAGCTAAATCAGGGTTGCTCCGAGGCCGTGAGTTTATAATGAAAGATTTTTACTCATTCCACGCTTCAGAGAAAGATCTTGATTCGTATTATGATTCTATGAAAGATGCTTATAGCGAGATTTTTAATGAGCTTGGTATAGGAAATACGACATATCTAACTCTTGCTTCGGGAGGCACTTTTTCAAAATATTCCCATGAATTTCAGACTTTGACCCCGGCAGGGGAAGATACTATACATATATGTGATTCTTGTAAAGCAGCAGTCAATGAAGAAGTTTTCGAAGATGAATCCCTTCGCCAAGAATTTGCCAAAGAAGGCCCAGTATGCCCTTCTTGCGGTAAAAAAGATCTCCGTAAGGAAAAAGCTATCGAAGTCGGCAATATTTTTAAAATAAAAGATAAGTTTTCCTCGCCTTTCGGTCTTAAATTCAAAGACGAAAACGGAGAAGAGCATAATGTTATGATGGGTTGTTATGGTATTGGTATTAACCGACTTTTAGGGGCAATAGTTGAAGTTTCTCACGATGATAAGGGAATAATATGGCCTGAAAGCGTAGCTCCCTTTAAATTCCACCTAATTGAATCTCGTAAAGGCGAAGGGGAGAAAATATACAATTCATTGGTTGCTGATGGTTTTAAAGTTCTTTATGACGATCGGGATATCGGGTTGGGCGAGAAATTTGCCGATGCCGATCTGGTAGGTATTCCGTGGAGGCTCGTCGTATCTGCTCGAACAGAAGGGAAGATAGAAGTAAAGAAAAGAAATGAAGAAAAAACTGAACTATTTAATTATGAAAATATTCGAAAATTTTAATAGAAACATTGGCGTTGATCTTGGTACTGTTAATACGCTTATATATTTAAAAGGAAGAGGGATTGTTGTTAACGAGCCGACCATAATAGCTTTAAATAATAAAACCGATCAGATTATAGCTATTGGGAATAGCGCTAAACGCATGCTTGATCGCACGCCCCAGCACATCAATATAATCCGACCGATTTCCGGAGGGGTTATATCTGATTTCGAAATGGCTGAAGAGCTTATGAAAACTCATCTTAAGAATCTTGATGAAGGAATATTTAACCGTTGCGGACTGGCTGTTTTAGGAGTTCCGACAAATTTAACCGAGGTTGAAAGAAAATCCGCCGAAGATGTTCTTATATCAGCAGGAGCTTCTAGGGTTTATCTGGTAGAAGAACCTATCGCTGCCGCTCTTGGTGCCAGATTATCGATAGAAGATCCGTCTGCAAATATGATAATTGATATAGGCGGAGGCACTACCGAATTAGCTATTATATCAGTAGGAGGAACAGTTGTTTCAGACAGTCTTAAAGTTGCCGGGAAAAAATTCAACGAAGATATTGTTAAATTTATAAAAGAAGAATTTCAGCTCGCTATCGGCGAGCCGACAGCGGAAGAAATAAAAGTTAAGATAGGCTCGGCTCTTCCTGTTGAAGAAAAATTAGAAATGACTATTAGGGGTCGAGATCTCGGATCAGGCTTGCCGAAAGAGGTAACTATTAAAAATTCTCACGTAAGGCTTGCTGTGACTAAATCTTTAAGAACAATAGCAGATGCCGCCAAAAATCTTATAGAAAGCGCTCCGCCGGAACTTGTCGGAGATATATTAGAAAAAGGCATTCATATTTGCGGTGGCGGAAGTCTTTTGCGCGGGCTTGATAGATATATTGAAAAAGAAACCACTGTTAAAACTAACCTTATAGAAGATTCGCAGACCTGCGTTATAAGGGGGCTGGGCATTGTCGTTGAAGAATTCAATAAATATGAAAAGCTTTTAAACAGCCAGTCAAAACCTAAAGAAATTAGCCTTTAATTTGTTTATGAAAAAATGGCTTTTAGTATCAATTATTACAATCTGTGCTTATGCCGTTTTATCGGGAGAGTTTTTAATAGAAGGTAAGGGAGCTGTGCTTGGATTAGTAAGGGAAAGCTTGTCTGGAAATGGCGAGATTGAGTATTTAAGAGAAAAAAATCAGGAATTGGAGATAGAATTACTTAATCTTAAAAAGGGGAATTTGGATATTAATTTTACTGAAAACAGTGTAAGCGCAAAAGTTTATTCCGCATATCCTTTTGCTGATCGTTCCGAGCTGATAATCAATGTCGGAGAAAATAAAGAGATAAAGCCGGGAATGGCAGTAGTTCGTAATAATGCCTTGATTGGTAAAATAAAAGATGTAAAAAAAAGAACGAGCGTCGTGCAGACTGTTTTTGACCAGGAGTTTCAGATACCGGTTCGTATAGGCGAAGAAGAGATAGACGCTCTTTATGTCGGAGGAATGAATCCTAAATTGAATCTCATAGACAGTAATAAGGATATATGCCAAGGAAAAATGATAGTTTCTTCCGCAAGCGGCATCCCTTATGGATTAGGAATTGGTTATACTATTAAAATGAAAGAAGGAGTGCTTAAGGAAGCATCGGTTGAACCTTTATTCGAATTAAAAGACATTAAAAATGTCTCTATCATTACTGATTAATACTGGCAACATAACTCTTGTCAGCGTATTAGTTATAGCTTCTTTTTTAAAAAATCCATGGGCAAAATCAGGTTTTATTCTTACCGCAGCTCTCTTGCTTAAATTTAGTCCGGGTCTTGATATAGATAATTTAATTTTTCTAGTTTCTGCGTTTATAGGCACTGTTTTTATAGTCTTTTTGCCCTTTAAAAGAGTAATAAATATTTTTATATCTATTATCATATCCCTCGCTGTTTTCAATGCCTGCATTTGGCTGTTATAAATAAGTTAGATATGCCAAAGAAAAGAGCGCGTACAAAAGATATTTCGTTTGACGAAATAGCTATTGATAATGTTTCAGCTGGAACAAGCCGGCGTGAACGGCCTGTTCGCAATATAATATTTATGGCCACTGCCGGGCTCTTTTCCGTTTTTTGCCTCTTAGTTTTTTTAAGAGTTTTCTATCTGGGAGGAATTAAATTTAACTTTTATAAGGCAAAAGCGGATTCTAATGTTAATAAAATAACAATTACTTCTGCCGAAAGGGGCTTTATCTTGGATAGGTACGGCAATAAGATTGTTGATAATGCTCCAAGCTTAAGCTTAAGGTTAAGACCATCAGAACTCATTAAGTTTAATGAAGCAGAAGCCGTAGAATCTATCGCTGGCAATCTTAATATAAGCAAGGAAGATCTCGATGAGATTTTTTCTAAAAGCGATTTACAAGGCAGTTCTGAAATAATTATTAAAAAAGAAATATCAAGCCAAGAAGCTATTTTAGTCGAAGGATCCGGGCTTAAATCTCTTTATGTGGCAAAAGATAATAAGCGCATATTTGATCCCGAGTTTGCGCATATTGTCGGCTATGTCGGGTTTCCAACAAAAGGAGAAATATTTGAGCGCGAACTGACATCCGTCGATGTTATAGGAAAAACTAATCTTGAAAAAAAATATGACAGTCTTCTTAGGGGAATAAATGGCGAAAATGTCGTATACAGGAATGTTAAAGGCGAATCTCTTGGAACTCATACTTTTAGCGAACCTAAAAAAGGGGATGACCTTGCAACAACAATAGACGCCGGTTTGCAAAAATTCTTTTACAGTCGCTTGCAGAAAGCTTTAGAAGGAGCTGGTCCTGGAGGGGTAGGTATAGCTATAAATCCTTTAAACGGCGATGTGCTTAGCCTTGTCAGTATCCCTA
>JALOAR010000028.1 GCA_023228665.1 Candidatus Colwelliibacteriota bacterium
TTCCGTGATGGTAGCAACTGTAGAACGCGGATTAGAGGAATGAGCTTTTTGATCTATAGATATGGCGGGAGAAAGGCCTTCAATATCGTCAATATCCGGCTTATCTAATTTTCCTAGAAATTGCCTGGCATACGCCGATAAAGATTCGATATACCTCCTCTGCCCTTCGGCAAATATAGTATCAAAAGCAAGCGACGATTTTCCCGATCCGGAAAGACCGGTAAAAACGGTTATTTTCCCTCTCGGTATTTCGAGGTTGATATTTTTAAGGTTATGTTCCCTTGCTCCTTTTATAATTATTTTATCTTTCATATTATTTGCGGTTTTTTATCCCCTTGCGCATAGATCGCCCTTTGATAGTATCTTCCTTATTTTTTCCCATTTTTTCTTCAAGAGTTTTTATTTCATCGCGAAGAACGGAGGCAAGTTCGAACTCCAAATTGTCTGCCGCTTTTTTCATTTCTTTTATTTTTGTTTTCAATAATTTTTCCAATTCGGATTTAGACCTTTTGATTGGGCCCAATTCTATTTCAAGCGTTTCATCGCCATCCGGAATTATGCTTTTGATATCTCTGATAATCGTTTTTGGAGTTATGCCATGCTTTTTGTTGTATGCTATCTGCAATTTTCTTCTTCTTTCCGTTTCTTCAAAAGCGCGCTTAACTGATCCGGTAATATTATCAGCATAAAGAATAACTTCGCCATCAACATTTCTCGCTGCGCGGCCGATGGTCTGTATAAGAGATGTCTCGCTGCGAAGAAACCCTTCTTTATCAGCATCAAGGATTGCAACTAAAGTCACTTCCGGAAGATCCAATCCTTCTCGCAAAAGATTTACTCCGACTAAAACATCAAAATCCCCCTTACGAAGGCCAGTGAGTATTTTTATTCTATCCATAGTCTTAACATCGCTGTGGAGATAGCGCACTTTAACTCCCTCGCCTTCAAGATATTCACTAAGATCTTCTGCCATTTTTTTCGTAAGAGTAGTCACTAAGCACCTCTCTTTTTTGCCCGCTTTTTCCTTTAGCTTTCCAATTAAATCGCTTACCTGTCCTTTAGCCGGAAGAATAGTAACTCTGGGATCAACTAAGCCAGTCGGCCTGATTATCTGTTCAACTACCTGCTTTGATTCTTTTATTTCATAATCTGCCGGCGTGGCGGAGGTATATATTACATTGTGAACCTTCTCTTCAAACTCCTTATAGCGCAAAGGCCTGTTGTCTGCCGCGGACGGAAGCCTGAAGCCGTGCTCGATAAGAGTTTTCTTTCTAGAAGCATCGCCCTCATACATGCCTCTTATCTGTGGCACGGTAACGTGGGACTCATCAATAACAGTAAGAAATCCTCCGGCTGAAGAATCGGGAAAATAATCTAAAAGAGTTGAAGGAGCTTCTCCAGAGTTCCTCCCTGAAAGATGCCTGGAATAGTTCTCAATACCATTGCAATAGCCGATCTCTTTAAGCATTGCGATATCTGCCCTAGTCCTTCGCTCAAGCCTTTCCGCTTCAAGAAATTTATTTTCTTTTTCAAAAAATTTAAGCCTTTCTTTTAATTCTTTTTCTATAATTTTAATTGCTTTTTTTCTCTCTGTTTCCGCGGTTATAAAATGCTTTGCCGGAGAAATAACGACTTCGCTAATTGCTGGGGTTTTCCCGGGTTCAAAACCTTTAACCGGATCAATGGCAAAAATATCGCCTATCAGCCCATCTTCGGCGCGAAAACTGTAAATAACCTCTTCGTTCGGAGGCATAATATCCCAGTTATCACCACGCACGCGAAAAGTTCCCCTCTTGAGATCTGCGGTAGTCCTTGAAAACTGAAGGCTTATCAGTTTTTTCATCATATCGTTTCTTACAAATTCATTGCCCGTTCGGAGATATAAAATATTTTCTCTATAAGTTTCAGGAGCACCGAGGCCGTATATGCAGGAAACCGAAGCGACAATAAGAACGTCTCGCCTGGTAAGAAGGCTAGTTGTGGCGGCATGGCGAAGCTTATCTATTTCTTCATTAATCATTGCCTCTTTGCCTATATAAGTGTCGCTTGAAGGAATGTACGCTTCCGGCTGGTAATAATCATAATAAGATACGAAATAATGTACGGCGTTATCAGGAAACAATTCCCTAAATTCATTGCATAATTGGGCAGCAAGCGTCTTATTATGAGCTATAACGAGAGTCGGCTTATTAAGGCGCTCGACTACATTAGCGATCGTAAAAGTTTTACCAGAGCCGGTAACGCCTAAAAGAGTTTGCTTGGAAAAACCTTTTTCTACACCCGAAATAAGCGAGTCTATCGCTTTAGGCTGATCGCCCGCGGGCTTGAATTTTGAAGTTATCTTGAAGTCCATAGCAAAACTCCCCCGGCTTTGCTCCTATTAGGGGGTATGGGGTGGATTGTGTCACTTATTGCCTTACAAGTCAACGAGCGGTATTTCATAAAATAATTTGATTTCAAGCGCTTAAAGGATTAAAAATAAATCAGTACAATAAAAAGGAAGGAGCTGGAAAGTATGGGATTATGGATAGCGTGTTTAGTAGGAATGGCCTTATTGATAGCCGCTGGATATATCAGCTTAAATTATCACCAGAAAGCAAGATTAGGAAAAAAAGGTTTTCGGACACATTTGTTTGCGCCGATAATACTGACAAAAACCGCTATTAAAAACGGAAATGATAGAACGACTTTAATATCGGCAGCGGAATTTCTCGGCGATAAATGGTTATACAATCTAATGAGTTATCCTTGGCTTGCGGAAATAAAATACAGATCAAAAAAAGGAGAAATCTCAATCTTTTTTCCCAGGCAGAGCAAGGATGATCCCGCAGGCGTGCTTATTTTTTATAAAAATTTAGGCATAAGAGAAAGAAACGATATTATTTCCAAACTCATTGATGTTCTTTGTCTAGATTATTAGAGCCCTTCGGGGCTTTTTTATTATTGACACGAAAGTTAAAAAAGATTAGTCTCGTAATTAGCACATTGCCAGGTTTTCCGGTCGAAGGTTTTATGCAATAAAGCTTGGCGAGATATGTATGTGGTTTAAAAGACTCCCGTAATTGGAATTCAAGCAAATAGACGAAACTCCCTTCGACCGGAATTAAAAACATTCCGCACCGGATTTCCCATTTTATATTTTATACTGTTTATAAATAAACAGATTATATCTGATAAGGGGTAAACATCCGGTAGCGTATGAATAAGGGCGCTTTTTAAAAAGCGCCCTTTTTAATATTTATAAATTTTTAGGAAGCTCTTATTTATTCCCAGAAAATAACCTGCTTATTTCTTTGTTAAATATTTCTGCCCTTTCCCTGTAATCCTTAAATTCGTCAAAACTTTGGCACCCGGGAGAAAACACCAGCGTTTTTCCAGAAGCGGTTTTTTTAACAGCTTTTAGAACCGCATCTTTGATATCAGTACAGATATTCGCTTCAACGCCTGCTTTAACAAGATCTTCCGCCATCGCTCTTTTTGAGGAACCAAAAACAAAAACTTGTTCAATGCCTTTTTCCGCAATAGCTTTTCCTAAAGGAATAAAATCGCCTTCAGTAAAACCTTCCCGAACGCCCCCTAATATTAGCGAACCTATTTCCGGTATTGCTTTCACCGCCTCTATAGAAGCAAGCGGATCTGTCGATTTGCCGTCATTTATAACTCTTACGCCATTCCACTCGCCTATTATTTCCTGCCTGTATTTTAAGCCTGTCCATTTTTTAATTCCCTTTTCTATTGCCTCTTCCGGCAAGCCAGCGCAAAGGCCGGCAAGCATACCAGCCAAGGCATTTTCAAAATTGTGTTTTCCATAAGCTTTAAAATCAGGCAAGGCAACTCTCGCCTCCTTATCGCTAAAATTAGCGACAAGACAGTTTTCTTCTACCCTGCCGTCAGATTTACTGCCTCCAAAAGTTAAAATTTTGCTTGGGATTTCACCTGCTTCTTTTATCTTTTCGCTGTCGATCAAGCTCTGATTAATTACCGCAAAATCGCCGCTTTCCTGATAGCGATATATGTTCTTTTTTATTTCTATGTATTTATCAAAAGAACCGGCATCGTCTAAGTGATGAGGAAAAATATTAGTCAGTACGGCTATGTCGGGACTTTGTTTAAGGTCTATAAGATGGCGATGAGATATTTCAAATATAGCAAAACCATTACGGCTTATTTTTTCCAGCTCAAACATATCCCATTTATTTTCTCGATCATTGCCGGAAAAATAAAATTCTTTTCCGGAAAATTCGAGCATATTTTTTATAAGGCCGGTGGTCGTAGATTTTCCTGCTGTTCCCGTAACGCCAATCGTGTTGCACTCGGCTATAGAAAAGGCAAATTCTATGGCTTGGATAAGGATTATTTTTCCCTGCTTATCCATATCAATAATAGAATTGTTCAACGGGTATCTCATATAAGCTTGCGGAACTATAACCGCGTCACCTTCCTTAATGCCGTTTCCATAGTCAGACTTGAATAAAATTTTCCCTGAAGCCAAAAACTTTTCCGCCATAGCGGAAGATTCTTCTTTTGTGTATGCATCCGAGAAAGAATTAAAAGATTCGAAAAAATCCTCTTTAGATACTGAAATATGGCCGACAATATCAAGACCGGATGAAAGCAAATAATCAAACACTGCCCTGCCCTCCTGGCCGTTAATGCCAAGAATATGAATTACTCCGGCAGATCTTATTTTCTCGGGTATTCTCATGGGCTAATTATAGGCTATCGCCGGCATCAAACGAAGCTTCTTCTATCTCCCTTAATATAGTCTCTGGCAATGGTTCTCCCGGTTCGGTAATGCCAGGGTACCTCCAAGCGGATATTATTTTGCGAGATTTTCCGTTATCTGCCAGCATAACCCAGACTTCAAATTCTTTTTTGGTTGATTTCTCCCTTTTCATCATTGCAACCGTCCCTTCAGCTATCCCTTTTTCTACCCTATCCGGATAATTTAAAGCTTTCCGAACGCGATGTTCTGAAAGAAAATGCTGATGCATTTTAAACCTTGAATGCCTTGTCCAGAGAATATCTTTCACTTTCTTTGTATAATATATATATTATGAAAAAACCGAAACCGATTAAAAAAATTACCGCTGGGGCGCTCATCCTGATGATGGCAGGTTCCCTGTTCTTAATGATAAATTCTTCTCTTAAGGAATCGGCAACAATGGACGAGCTTGCCCATATTCCCGCAGGCTATTCCTACGTAGCAAAGCTTGATTACAGGCTTAATCCGGAGCATCCTCCTTTGCTTAAAGCTCTATCGGCTTTTCCGTTGCTTTTTGCCAATCTTAATTTTCCTACAGATATAAGAGCTTGGACAGAAGATATTAACGGCCAGTGGGATATGGGTACGGCATTTATTTACCAATCAGGAAATGATGCCGATTTTATAATCCAGCTATCAAGGATAGCCCCTATATTAATGACACTGCTGCTAATCCTCTTCACTTATTTTTTAGCAAAAAAAGTAATGGGAGAAAAATGGGCGCTGATACCGGCAGCTTTCGTAGCTTTTTCGCCGACATTTCTTGCTCACGGACACTACGTAACAACTGACGTAGCAGCAGCGTTTGGAATAGTATCAGCAACTTATTTCTTCGCAAAGGCAATAGAAAAAAATACTTGGAAAAACTTGGCGCTTGCCGGAATATTTTTTGGCATAGCCCAGCTTTTAAAATTCTCAATGTTTTTGCTTGTTCCCTACTTTATGCTGCTTGCCGGCATATGGGGAACAGCGAAAGCTTTGCGTGCTGATAGCGGCAAAATAAAAGAGCTGTTTAAGCAAGCATTAGTCCAGATAAAAAATCTTGCCATAATGTTCGGCATAGGGTATGCGTTGATATACCCCGTATATTTTGCTTTTACTCTAAATTATCCGATAGA
>JALOAR010000029.1 GCA_023228665.1 Candidatus Colwelliibacteriota bacterium
GGGTAGTCTATTTTTGCCGGACCGGATGATCCGCTCAAGGTTTTTAATTCGCCGTTTTCAAGCGCGTATTCCCCGCAATACGCCCAGATATGGAAAGGAAAAAACTCGTTTTCCGGTTCGAGGTTTTCGATAGAACAAAAAGCATGGCTGTCATTAGTTGTTTTCCAACTGAAATGATTTTGAGTCAAGATATAATTAATAATGGCTTTTTCTTGATGTTCATTTTTAAAGCTTTTTGCAACAGAACAGCCGGTATAATCCTTTTCAAAACCGTTTTCTAAAACCAAAGCATCACCGCCCTTATCCCAAAAAACAAATGATTCATCCTCGTTTGCGTATCGCGCACCGGAAGCGGATATTGCTTGAGGCAATTCCATCTTTCTTCCATCGCTAAGAGTCAGTTTCACTTTTCCGGTTAATACAGGCGGTTCGCCCGGTTCAGATACTTTAGCCTCTCCTTTATAAAATTCGGCGAATATACTCTTATTGCCGTCACAAATATATGTCGCCCGAACATCGGGAGATGCGCTCCCTAAAAACAAAGATTCGTTCCCCTCTTTAAAAGAAAAGATAAACCACAGCCCTCCGGCAATAATTAGAATAATAACTAAAATAATAGGGATGTGTTTTTTAACCATTAAAACTTGCTTAGTATAAATAAATTTTATTTTTTTATCTTTTTCTTAGCAAAGAAGACTCCGTAAACTATCATCCCTACTAATAAGAGAGCTACGGTAAAACCTACTAATTTATTATCTGTTCCAAGAGTTAAAATATTACCGATCATTCCCATAAATGAAGACTGACTGATATCGCCTGTAAAATCGGCTTCTTCTATTTTTTGTTCTTCAGCCGGGCTTTCATCTTCTTGCCTGTTACCGGGCTCTGTTTCTAGATTATTAGGAGAATTGCCTTCTAAAATTTCGTCTGAAACGTCAACTGCCGGCCCAGTAATGACAACTGATGCCGGCAGTCCGCTTATAGTGCTTTGTTTGCTGATCTCAAAAGCTATTGATTCCTCTCCCACGGAAATTTTTCCGCTCCCTTCTTTTTTAGCAAGAAAGCTTATAGTCCCGAATGGGACAGGGGAAGAAAACCCTCCGGGATACCCCGCACTTTTAACCAGGGTGCCGGATTTATTATCTATAAGGTCATAACCCGGCTGGCTAAGAGGTATCCAAGTACTATCGAAAGAGAAAGAATTTACTTGGATTATATCCGCCGGATAATTTATTTTGAGCTTTTCTACATAGTTATCGGTCCCCTGCGAATCAATATAAACTGAAACAGAAAACTGTTTTCCTGGAGCGGCATTGATTTCTGATGGCTGAAAAATTGCTTCCGCAGCCATTGACGGCGCAGAAAGCAAGAGTGAAATAATAACGCCTAAAATTATTTTTGATATCTTCTTTTTCATTTTTTATTCTGACCAATTAGCCATTAATATAGCAAAATCCAAAATATCTACCACCCCGTCTTTATTAAAATCAGCGGATATATTCGGACCTGTTTCTTCCCAGTGAGCCATAAGCATAGTAAATTCAAATATTCCCACTATTCCGTCTTTATTAATATCAAAGGGATTTTCTTCTCCGGTTTTTGAAGAGTTATCACCATCGGTTGTGCCTATCCTTACCGAAGAGGCTACATATCCCCCTCCTTCTAATTGCAAGCTGAAATCATATTTTCCGGGACATAAATTAGGAACACTGCTGATTTTAAGCTTTGGAAATGTTTCTCCTTTTTTAATAGTAAACCCAAAAGCCTCGGCTGTACCATTTTTCCAGCCGGAAAATCCCAGCCATTCGCTGCTTTTGGCATTGAATTCGGCAGATATGCCTTCGCCGTCAAAGTATCCGCTCCCGCAAAGCCCATCATAATCAATATGCAAAAAAGCTTTGCCGTCCAATTCTTTTTTCGTGTTATTGGTTACCTTAAGGTTAGCAACGCAACTATTGCCAGCAGAAGTTATATTACAAGGATTAACGACCTCCAAAATAAGATCGCTATCTTCCGCTACCGCGATGTTGCCTAAAGATGCTCCAAAGAATGAAACGACAAGTAATATTGATATTATTTTTTTTATTTTCCTATCCATTTTGCGTTCTAAATATAAAGGGCTTTTAAATATAACATACTGGCAAACGGCCTGGTCCCGGCGGTTATTCTAAAGAAGAAATAACCGCCGGAAAATTAGCCGTTTAAAAGCAATTTACTTGGAGTACTGCTCAACAGCATATGATGTAAGGTCAACAACAAAATCGGAATAGATTCTGTATTTGCCGGGCTCTATAGCAGGATTGGTAGTCATAGTAAACGCATTCCAATCAGCTACTCCTGCAGTTAATTTATCCTTTTCAGCAGAGCTTCCGCTATCTCTCGAAGTTACGAGGACCAATTTATCGGATCCACTACTTTTAGTCCAATCGCTAAGTTTTACTAATGTTCCATTACCTTTCACTACATAAAAATAGTCAAAAGTGTAATGTTCACCGGTAACAGCAGTATCCATTAAGATATCGGTAATCTCACCCCCGACAAAAGCCTTGCCGGAAGGGGCATCGAGAACTACAGCCCTGTAGCCTTCAATGTCGTTGTTGGCATTGTTCTTGGCGACAGTAGTGAATAAGAAATCGCTCCCGCCATAAACAGCCATATCAATTGATTTGGTTCCACTCGCACCTCCGTTCCTGCCTTCATTGATGCTCATATCGATCGGGGCAGTTATTGCCGTTTTGTTAATAACCTGGCCAGTGGTCAAGTAGTTAATAACAGCAGCGCTGGCTACGCCAACAGTAGCTACGATAGCGATAGCCATAAGCAAAGAGCTTTCTGTAAGTAATTTTTTTATCTTCATAATTTTTTTAGTATTTAATTAATTGTTTTGCCGCTTAACCTTATACGGCTGGTCGACCTCTTTTTTTTTGGATTTTTAACAAAACCCAAACCTTAAGCCACAACAATAATAGCAAATTATGGATTAAGGCCTGGATTTTGGATACAAAAAACGCCCACAAAACAGGGGCGACAAAGCAGCGGACAAACTTTTGATAACTTTAGGCAAGTTATTCATTTTTATTTATACAGCAAGGATTGCCCTGCTTACGGGCTTTATACCACAAATTATATGCGAGGGGAAGCACTGTATTTTACTCTTGTCAAGGTGGAAAAATAGGCGCAAATAATAGAGTATTTGCGCCTATTTTAGCTATAATCCCCTTATTTGATACTAAAAGTATCGCTTATATCATAAATATGGTTCCGATCTGCGTCTTCGATAATCAGGATATATTTATCGGACTCCGGCAAGCCCCTTATACCCATCACTTCCGCGTATAGCTCGTCCACAACCCATTTATATTCCCCGCTGCTAGGTAGACCAGAAGCAATGGCGGCATTGAAATTTTGCCCTTCTTCGTTTTCCCTAGCTTCAAGCCGGATATTTATTTCTTCAACACTATCTTCCGCAAACCAAGATATGGCAACCTCTTGCCCTTTAGTCCACAACTCGCCTCCGGCAGGAGATATGATTTTTATGCCTTCAATAATAGAACAGCCGATAAAATCTTTTTCCGGTCCTCGCTCCCAGACAAGAGCGTCATCCCCTTTATTCCAAAAAATAAATGATTCATCCTCCGTTGCATACCGCACGCCGGAAGCGGAGATAGTCTGGGGCAGGTCAAACTTCCTGCCGTCGTTTAAAATAAGACTTACACTTCCTGTCGGCACAGGCGGTTCGCCAGGTTCCACCTCTATTTTTTCGCCTTCATAAAAACTGGCTTTAATAAATGTCTTATTATTGTCACAAACAAAATCGGCTTGACCTACAAGGTTCTTTAAAGGTTGCGGAACATTTACCGCTTCGTCTTTTTTAAACAGGAAATACGATCCCGTTCCAATAAGGACTAAAGCCAGAGCAATGGCTAAATTTTTTTTCATATTCTTATTTTATACCACCCGATGGAAATACTCTAGGAAAAAAAGAAAATATCATCTACTTTCATCTTAAATACCTTGGCTATATCCATAGCCAGCTTTAAAGAAGGATTATATTTTCCTTTTTCTAAAAAAACGATAGTTTCCCGCCTAACTCCAACCTTGTCCGCCAATTCTTCTTGGGTAAGGCCGATACTAGTCCTTATTTCTTTAATCTTATTTTGAACCATTTTTATTTTTGCCTTTTACTTAGATATTTAAAAAGAAAAGCGTTTAAAATAAGAACAAAACAGACATTAAAGGCAAAATATTGGCTCAATAGATAAGTTATACTCTCCTTCGAAGGCGAAACGGCCATAAGAACAAAAGTTCCGATAGCCCCTATCCAGCCGTAAATGAAAAGCGTATAGCGGGCAGCATTGCCAGCAACCTGGAAATCTCTCTCATCGACCATTACCTTGTCAGTTTTTAGCTGCTTGCGGCAGTAATACATTCCGGCAGCAGCGCTTAATACAAATATTATTGGCAGATAATAATTATCTAAACTGATCGAAATGCTTATCGACATAGACAAAGCTATAATAATCGCCAAACGGCAAAATTTATATTTTTTTATATTCATATTTTTGTTAATTATTTCTAACTAGCTTAATGTTATATAATTCTAACAATATTGGCAAGGGGTATAAAAAAACCGCCACTTGTTGTAAAGCAGCGGTTACAAGACATTAGTATTTAAGCTTGCGATCAATAGTATGAGTTGTTCCATCTCCTCCCGTTAGTTTTATTTCATATCCAACCTCATCGTCAAACCCTTCAATAATAACAGATTTTTTAGCTGGGTATGGCCCGGTTATCCAAAGCTTATATTTCCGGCTCAAGGCTTCCAGCTCTTCAGCAAAAGCTATTACCTTCTGCTGATATGTCTGGTTTTTCCACGGAAGGTTGGGCCAAATAGCTTGGGCTTTCTCTTTGTATAATTCAACCAACTCCTCACTTACCTTGCCTGTATAGATAAGCCTTTCTTCTTTAACGTTGATAATAGGGTATTTCTTTAAAAGCTTAAAAGGTTCAAAGAATTCCTTTTCCGAAACTTCCCCCCTGCCGTCCCATATCTTTCCTTCCGGCGATTTGACTCCGGCATGAATTATATTTTCACCCTTCAAAATCCCCACGATGGGCCAGCCAAGATTGCGATGCAGAGCAATAGCGAAACAGTAACATCGTCCGTAAACAGAGGCGCTAAGAGAATGCTTAATAATGTTCTCCGCTTCCTCGCTTGTTTTTTTAACTACAACCAAACCTATCCGCTCCTTCCTTATTAAAGATTTAATTTTCTTTTGGTAGATTGATACAAATCATATATTTTGTCAAAAAAGCCATTTATATTACGGGCGGGAAATTTATTTAATCCATAGTAAAAAAAACGCACAATTTTGTGCGTTTTAAAGATTTGCATATCAGAGTCGAGAGATAACCAATAATGAAAATTCATTTGACCATCCATAGTGGCCTGGAGCGAATAGTCCATGCAGATCATGGTCCGGTTTCCAAAAATTTTCATGGTAAAGATCAAAAAATTTAGATTTAATCATTACCGGAACCATGGTTTTTTCATCGCAATTACTCTCATTAAAAGATATAAGCAATTTATCAGCTAATTGATTCCGTAAAAGCTCTTGGCACAGGACCA
>JALOAR010000007.1 GCA_023228665.1 Candidatus Colwelliibacteriota bacterium
TCATTATTGTCCTCTAAAGAAAACTTCTCCCGACATTATAGCTTGATAAGAAGATGTATTCGCTCCTTGTGAAATAAATTCTAAGCTGCTTATTCTAGTAAAATAACGACTCGACTCAAAAGCGCTTATAAAAGAAAGTACAGACTGGTAACTGCCCGCAACATTCATCATAAATTCTATTCTGCTAGGCGCTCCCGCTGAACCAGCTATTTCGCTCCCAAAATTAAACGAAGGAGTTAATCCCCTGCTTCTCGCTAATTGACTCATCTCCTCCGAAAAAACAAATAATGATTCCCTTGAAGGCAAAGCGTTTCTTAACTGGTTTACAAGCACCATAGCCTCCTGCGCGTCTTCTCTTAACGAGTTTAAACTGCTTATCGCTTGAGCCCTAATAGTAATTGCCGCCCTTGCTTTTTCTATCGATTCCCCCACGGACTTCAAGTCGCTAAAAACATACGCTATCAATCCGCCCAAAACAACCAGCACTCCCGCCATAAGACCTAACTGAACTAAAAGCTTTTTTCTAAAATCTCTCATTCTATCGTGAGATATATTGAATATACCTTTATAATAACATGAATGACTAGCGTTCCAACTATACTATCAGAAATATCAAACCCTCCTAAAAACATTTTTATAAAAGGATCTTCCATCGAAGATAATTTTTGGGGAATAGCCATAGTTGGAACTAGAAAAGCAAGTTCTTTCGGCTTATCTCTCGCAAAAAAAATAGCTAAAGATATTGCTAAAGAAGGCATTCCTATTATAAGCGGTTTAGCCTTGGGAATAGATTCAGCCGCCCATAAAGGCTGTCTTGAAGCAGAAGGGCGAACAATCGCTGTCCTTGCCGGAGGAATCGAAAAAATATATCCTTCTTCAAATATTAGCTTATCAAATGAAATAATAAGCTCTGGAGGCTCTTTAATTTCTGAATATAAAGATATCAAATCATACCCGCCCCTGTTTCTTCAAAGAAATAGAATTGTAAGCGGTTTATCAAAAGGCGTCGTAGTAATAGAAGCTCCTTTTAAATCAGGTGCCGTATCAACTGCCAATTGGGCAGCCGAACAAGGAAGAGACGTTTTTGTTGTTCCGGGACCGGTTGGTCACCCGAATTATGAAGGATCCCATAAACTCATACGTGATGGTGCTAGGCTAGTGACATCATCTAAAGACATACTCGCCGATCTTGGCATCGAAATAAAAGCCGAAAAAAAACAGCCTTTACAGCTTGAAAAAAACCGCCTTTCAAGCGAAGCTGTAAAAATACTCGAATTTATAAAAGATTGCGGTTCTGCTGTCCCGGTTGACAAAATAATCTCTGCCACTAAACTTGAACCGCAAAAAGCGCTGGTTTCTATCACCAAACTTTGCATTAATGGATATATAATAGAAACAGCTTCTGGTTATTGCCTTAAAGGATAAACAATATGCCCACAGCTAAAAAGAAAACTGAAAAAAATAATATCGGAGACAAAACACTTGTTATAGTCGAATCTCCCACTAAAGCCCGCACTATCAGCGGTTTTATTGGTAAAAAATTCAAAATAGAGTCGTCTTACGGCCATGTTAGAGATTTGCCAAAATCAAAACTCGGCATAGAAATTGAAGAAAATTTTGAGCCAAAATACGTCATACCGACCAAAAATAGAAAAAGAGTTAACGAGCTTAAAAAGCAAGCTGCATCAGCGCCTAAAGTAATTCTTGCCACTGACGAGGACCGAGAAGGAGAAGCTATTGCTTGGCATCTTATAGAAGCTCTCGACCTCGGCAAAAAAGATTATGAGCGTATAGCTTTTCACGAAATAACTCCCGAAGCAATCGAAAAAGCGCTTGAATCTCCCAGAAAAATGTCTATGGAACTCGTAGATGCCCAACAGGCAAGAAGAGTTCTCGACAGGCTCGTCGGCTACAAGCTATCCCCCTTCCTTTGGAAAAAAATTATGAGTCATCTCTCCGCAGGAAGAGTGCAATCTGTCGCCGTCCGGTTAATAGTCGAAAGGGAAAACGAGATAAGAAAATTTATTCCCGAAAAATATTTCACTATTAAGAGCTTGCTTCGCTCCGACAAAGGAAATGAATTCGAAGCTTTATTATTGAAAATAAACGGAAAGTCTTTGCCTAAGCCAGGTATCAAAGACGAAGCCGAAGCGGAAAAAATAGTTTCTGATATTAAGGATGCCGCGTGTAAAATATCTTTAGTTAAAGAAAGAGAGGTTAAAAAAACTCCCAATCCGCCATTTACTACAAGCACTCTCCAGCAAGAATGTTCAAAAAGGCTGCACTTGTCCGCAAAAGCCACGATGGTAATAGCCCAGCATCTCTACGAAGAAGGCCACATCACCTATATGAGAACCGATTCTCTTAATTTATCTTCTTCTTCTACTGAAGCTGCAAAAAAATGGCTAAACGAAAAGCTTGGCAATAAATATTCATCAGCAGCTCCGCGCATATGGAAAACAAAATCTAAATCAGCCCAAGAAGCGCACGAAGCTATAAGGCCCACAAACCCGTCCCTTGAACCTGATAATCTTCAAGGAGATAATCGAAGCAAAAAAGTATATGAAATTATCTGGAGAAGGTTTATGTCATCTCAAATGCCTGATGCGATATTTTCCGCAAAAAGAATAGTCGCTACGGCAACCAAGGATAATAAAGCTTATGATTTATCCGCCTCTGGAAACACTCTTAAATTCGACGGCTATCTTAATATATGGCCTTCTAAATTCGAAGAAAAAATATTGCCTGAATTAAATGAAGGAGAAAATCTTGATATTTTATCAGCAGAAAAAGAAGATCATAAAACAGAGCCCCCTCCGAGATATAACGAAGCCAGCCTCATTAAAACACTTGAAGAATTCGGCATAGGGAGGCCTTCCACTTATGCCCCGATAATATCAGTCATCCAAACTAGAAACTATGTTGAAAAAGATGAAAAAAGAAGGTTTATCCCTACAGAGATAGGAGAAAAAGTAAACGAAATACTGACAAAGCATTTTCCCCAAATAGTTGATATCAGCTTTACTGCTGAAATGGAAAATAAATTCGATAAGATAGCTTCTGGAAAAGAAAACTGGAAAAAAGTAATTGCTGAATTTTACGGTCCGTTTGAAAAAAACCTAGAAAAAAAGTATGAAGAAGTTGAAAAGGAAAATATGGATGAAGAGACCGATGAAGTTTGTGAAAAATGCGGAAAACCTATGGTAATAAAACATGGAAGATTTGGGAGATTTCTTGCTTGCACTGGATACCCGGAATGTAAAAATACAAAGAAAATAGCTCCAACGGCTCTAAAGGATAAATCAGGAAAAGAAATCGCTTGCCCCAAATGCAAAGAAGGAAAAGTTATTCCAAAGAAAACGCGAAAAGGCAGATTATTTTACGGTTGTAGCCGATACCCGGATTGCGATTTTGCTACTTGGAAAAAAACAGACCTAATAGAAGAGGAAACAGAAAACACGGAATAAAAACCGTGTTTTTTATTTTTTATCCCGATTTTTTAAAAATAATCCACACCACCTTAACTTATATTATTGCTATAATTAAACTGTCGCATAAAAACAAAAACATATGAATATAAAAAAGTTTTCCATAGTAGCAGGAATACTGATCATTATCTTGATTTCTGGATACATTGCCTATACCAACCTCTATACCCCGCAAACGACAGAGCAACCGGAACAAGGCCAGCCAGAAGAGGAATCATCAAGCCAGCAAGCGCTTAACACTGAAGGAGAGCCTGTAGATGAAACGCAAGTACCTCTTGAAGAACTTGATTTAACCACTGTAGAAATACCGGAACAATCTGACGCCAATATCAGAGTATTCCAACATTCCGAGCTTGGAGCCATACTTGTAAATATAAACGGTATGACTCTATATACTTTTGATAATGATGGAAATATGCAGAGCAATTGTTATGACGCCTGCGCAGAATCTTGGCCTCCGGAGTTATTCAACGGCAGCTCCCTTTCAATCGGTTCCTATATAGCCAAAGGAACAGTTGATGTCTTCGCCAGAAACGACGGAAGCGAACAAATAACATACAAAGGAATGCCTCTTTATACTTGGGCAAATGACCAAGCACCCGGAGATGCCGGAGGCGAATCAGTCAGCGGTTGGAATATAGCAAGGCCCTAGCCTTTAACCCGCACAACAAAAAACTCCGCTACAGCGGAGTTTTTTATATTTTAATCATCCCTTTTTAAACTAAAACAAAACAAAACCTTATTATTGTCAAAGACAATTATTTATCATACGATAAGCTATGAGTGTTAAAGATATAGCAAAAAAAGAGCCCGAAAGCCTCATAGGAAAAGCTTATATCTTTGCCGAAAAGGCGCATAACGGACAGAAAAGGGCATCAGGAGAGCCTTATTTAAACCATTCGGTCTGTACCGCTGATTTTCTACTCGAATGGAAACTAGACGACGAAACAGTTGCCGCCGGTCTTTTGCACGATGTTGCTGAAGATACTTCGATAACCCTTAATGAAATAGAAAAAGAATTCGGGAAAAACGTATCTTTTCTCATTGCGGGAATAACTAAGCTGGGAAAAATAAAATATCGCGGTACCGAAAGGCAGATAGGAAGCATCAAAAAATTAATCTTGGCATCCAGCGAAGATATTAGGGTTCTGCTTATAAAGCTCGCTGACAGATATCACAATATGCAAACCCTTAGATTTTTGCCAAAAAATAAGCAAAAAAGAATTGCTCTTGAGACTTATGAAATTTATGCTCCTCTCGCCTACCGCCTAGGTATGCAAAACTTGAGTGGAGAATTAGAAGACCTTGCCTTTCCTTATATCAATCCCGAAGCTTATAAGTGGTTGCAAGAAAATATTAAAGTAAAATATGAAGATCGGGAAAAATATCTCGCCAAAATAAAACCTATCGTCGCCAAAGCCCTTGCTGAAACTGGCATCCGACCGCAAAAAATAAGCTTTCGTGCTAAAAGATATTCCAGTCTTTACAAAAAACTTTTGCGTTATGATATGGATATTGAAAAAATATACGATCTCGTTGCTTTCAGAATTATCGTTTCATCAGTCGAGGATTGTTATGCTACGCTAGGCGTCATCCATAAGCTCTGGCCTCCCTTCCCTGGAAGAATTAAAGATTATATAGCTATGCCTAAGCCTAATGGCTATAAAAGCCTTCATACCGTGGTTATAGCTGTAAATAAACAAATAGTGGAATTCCAAATAAGAACTGCCCAGATGCACGAAGAAGCGGAAAATGGCATTGCTGCCCACTGGGCATATGAAGAAAAAAAAGGAGGCAAGAGCTACGCGCAAAGAAGAACTTCCGTTGCGGACAAAAAAGAAGTGAAGTGGGTCCAGCAATTGCGCACATGGCAAAAAGAACAAGAAAATTCCGAAGAATTTCTTGAATCGATGAAAATCGATTTCTTTAAAGATCGCATATTTGCTATCACGCCAAAAGGAGAAGTTATCGATCTTCCAGCAGGATCAACTCCTGTAGATTTTGCCTACCGCATTCATTCTGATATAGGCAACCAATGCATAGGAGCAAAAGTAAACGGACAGATAGTACCCTTGGCGCATAAGCTTATTTCTGGAGACATCGTTGAAATAAATACCCAAAAAGGAAAAAAACCGTCATCTTCTTGGCTGGAATTTGTCCGCACCGAATTGGCAAAACATCATATAAAAAAAGAATTGAGCCAAAAAAAAGGAATGGCGTTTCCCGTTAAATCAAAAAAAACAGAATTTAGGGTATTGGCGAAAAATCGCATAGGAATAATAAAAGACATATCTATTATCATATCAAGATCCCATATAGGCATAACAAGCATAAATTCCTCTTCCGAAACGCACGGCGGTTTTCATGTTGTTAAGATTATTTGTGATATAAACGATCCCAAAAAAGTTCAGAAAATAGCTCTCAAGCTTAAAAATATTGAAGAAGTTAAAGAAGTTGAATACAAGTTCATATAAAAAACCGCCGCTTTCAAAACGGCGGTTTTTTAAAAATTAACTAATTGATAATTATAAATTAATTTATATCCCTTTTGATATTTAACTGTATTCCCCTCCTGCCATTCTGCTTATTATGGCGTTAAGCTCCTCCGGAGAATAATAATTTATCGTTATTTTTCCGCCATCTCCTTCATCATTTATTTTTACCTTTGTTCCTAGAACCTCCTCTAATCTGGACTGCAAAGACATCAGTTCTGGATTAATGCGTCCGGATTGGCTATCTTCACCAGCTGTTTTTTTCTCTCTTCTTATTTTTGCTTTAAGCTCTCTTACAGAAGGCTTATTTCTTAATATCGATTGAAAAAATTCTTTTTGTCGCGATATGTCTCCTATCTGCAAAAGCAGCCTTGCATGACTTTCATTTATTTTTCCCTCCTCTAATGCCTGCTGTATTTCCGAAGGAAGATTCAAAAGCCTTAACGTATTAGCTATAGTTTCTCTGCTTTTTCCCATACGTATCGCTATCTCTCGCTGGGTAAGCCCAAAATCATCCTGTAACCTCGCGTATGATCTTGCCGCTTCTAAAGGATTAAGATTTTCTCTTTGGATATTTTCAATTATTGCAAGCTCCAGCCTTTCTCTATCCATTCCCACTTTTTTTATAATAGCCGGAACCGTTCTTAAGCCCGCTTTTTTTGCCGCCATAAGCCTCCTCTCCCCCGCTATCAGCTGATAAGTCACTTCTGTTCCATTATCAGTTTCTTTAAGCATTTTTGTAACCACAAGAGGCTGTATTATGCCAAACTCTCTTATAGAATTCGCTAATTCATTTAAAGAATCTTCGTCAAAATGCCTTCTTGGCTGGTGTGGATTAGGAAATATTTTTTCTGCCTCTATTTGAAAAACAGAGTCTTGCTTCCTCGAATAATCCATCTCTTCGCCGGCCCACAGCCTCTCGTCAACACTCGAAGCTTTCTCAAAACTCTTTGTATCCTCGGCAGGCAAAACTCTTGGTTGAGAAAAAGCTTCTTGCTGTTGATTAGATAAATAACTCGGTCTGTTTGCTTCCGAATTATTTTCTTCTTGCCTTATTTTTTGCGCATTCTCGTTAACGTTATAAATTTTATTCTCTGCAGGCGCATCAAAACCGCCGGCAGGGTAAGCAGGCTCGCTATCAGGTTTTTCATGCTGTAAGCAAACGGGGCTTTGCGGCTGTTGAGGTTCATAAGAATCTTGAGCTTGAGAATAAGCCTGCCCTGCCTGTCCTGCTAAAGGTTTTGCTTCTGAAGAAGAAGATTGTTCCGCAATAATCAAAGGGCTCTCTGCAGGCGATTGTTCCTGATATTGCCTTTCAGGAATAAATTTTTGTTCCCGTAATTCATACGGAACAGCGCTTGGAGAAACAGCGCTATTTTCTTGCTGTTGGTTAAAAGAAGAATTCGTCGAATCGCTGTTTTCCGGCTTCTTATAACCTCCTGAAGGTATTAAAGATTCTAATCCTTTTCCTAACATTTTTTATATATATGATTATGCGGCAAAATAGCCCTCTTCGCCAAATGAATCAATGTCTTCTTTAATATTCTGCAAATTCGGCTCGGCTGGCAAAGAAACCTGCCTAAGCACTTCATTAGCCAAAGAACGATAAGCTCCGGCTCCCGCTGAATTTGGAGCATAAATCGATATTGGCTGATTAAAACTGGGAGCTTCCGCTAAATGGACCGATCTGGGTATTTCCGTCTCAAAAACAGGATACGGAAAATTAGCCCTTAAATTCTTTGCTACCTCTTGCGATAATTGCTCCCACCTATCAAACATCGTTATTACCGCTCCAGCAACTTTTAGCTCATGGCTCATGTTGCTTTTTATCATTTCAATAGTCTCAAGCAGCTGACTTAATCCCTCAAGACTGTAATACTCTGCTTGTACCGGTATTATTACCTCATTAGAGGCAAGTAAGCCGTTTATTGTTAAAAGGCTTAAGCTTGGAGGAAGATCAATAAACACGTAATCGTATGATGCTACAAGCCTGTCTAAAAACTTTTTTAAAAAAAACTCTCTCTCATCGACATTTACAAGCTCAACCATCGCACCCGATAAATGAGGCCCTGAAGGAATATAATGGTAGTTTTCTATTTGAGTAGGCCTGATAGTCTCTAAAGGTTCAACTTGCCCCACTATTCCATGATAAATAGTCCTATGGCCATCGCCAATATGCCCTAAAGCAGAGCTTGCGTTTGCTTGCGGATCAAAATCCACCAAAAGAACCTTTTTGCCTATACTCGCAATAAAAGCCCCTAAATTAACAGTAGTAGTAGTCTTTCCGACTCCTCCTTTTTGATTGCACACAGCTATCACTCGCGCCATTTATATACTAATAATATACCAGCAAAGCCCTTTCTCAAAACGAAAATATTGATTGGCAAGCTTAATTTAAGGTACACTGTTTTTGTCTTTAAATAGCATAAAAACAAAATAGTATGCCGCCGTGGCGGAACTGGTAGACGCGCACGACTCAAAATCGTGTGGGGAAACTCATGTCGGTTCAACTCCGACCGGCGGCACAAAGCCACCTTTAAAGGTGGCTTTTCTATGCCATCCGAGGAGGAGTTGAACGGGGAAAGGGTCGGAAAACCGGGAGGTTTTCCGTGGTGGAAACATTAAAACCGCAAGGTTTTAAAGCGCAGCTCCGAGACTTGTCGAGGAGCGAGCAGTGAAATCTCCGACCGGCGGCACCGAGTAAGAACACAAAAAAGCCCGAAAGGGTTTTTTTGTGTTTGAAACGAGGTAATGTCGGAAGCGAAGCTACCGGCGGCACCCCAAAAATGCTTAAAAACCACCACAAATGGTGGTTTTTAAATACAATAAGACAAGCAAAACCTTTAATAGAGTGTTTTATCAGGCAGGTATATAATCCGTGTTCAATATTTTGATTCTTATTTATTCAAGATATTGGCTTATCACATCTTTTATCCAAGCTAATGATTGAGCGCCGTTTATTATATCTACTGGACTACCATCAACAAAAACAACGCTATACGGAGTTCCTTGAAGGCCTGATTCAATTCCATCAGCAAAATTATCGCTCACTTTTTGCAAATATCTACCAGAATCATAACAGTCATTAAAATCAGACTCATTAACGCCAAGCGAAAGAACTATTGAATTAATGCTTATTTGTTCTCCTGACAGAGATTCTGACGAAAACTTCTCCATAAACTTCCAAAAATAATCTTCTCCCTTCAATTCCGCAATACATTCAGACGCTATAGCTGCCGGCATCGCGTACTCATGGGAGTCCAAAGGAAAATGCCTAAATACCCACGCTACATCATTCGAATAATCAGATACTGCCTGCCTCATATTCTCTTCAAATCTTATGCAATATGGACACTGAAAATCCGAAAAAGTGACTATTTTTATTTTTGCATCCTTGTTTCCTAAAAAATGATCGTTATCCGATAAAAGTTTAACATTCTTAAAAGGCTCCAAATTATTAGCCTCTTCACCAAGCAACGGTTCGTTAACCTGCGCTAGCTGTCCCTCACTATCTAGAGGCTTAGTATAAAAATTAGTTAAGACAACAGCTCCAGCTACAAATAATCCTGCAACAATTATAGCCACCGGAACCGAATATTTTTCTATAAATTTACTCATAACTGAATATTAAACTACCTGGGACTTGTCGTCCATTTCATTAGCAGGAACATCTGAAAGCTTTTTAGGTAAGATAGCCTTAATAATCAAAAAAGAAATTATTCCGACTGCTATACCTGCCAATACATCAGAGATCCAATGGACGCCGGCAGCAACCCTTGCAAAACCCGCTAAAAAAACAGCAATAGAAGCTATTAAGCCCTGTCGCTTGTTCATTATTAAAAAAGTAAGCGCTAAAGGCGTTAAAAGAGCCATATGCCCCGAAGGCATCCCTGTCTTGAAAGCAGAATCTATCACAGGACTCATATTAAAAACTTCAAACGGCCTCTGCACGCAAGCAAAATTTTGTATAACTTCAGCTATTATTCCTCTCGATAAAATAACGCTAAGAGAGGCAAGTGAAAAATAATAAAACTTCAGCTTAAAACTTTTTGATGCCAGAATCGATATTATAAGAAAAATTCCAATAATCCACGGTAAAAAAGAACCTAAAAAAACCGTAGCCGACTTTAAAAAAGCAGCACGGTTCACGACATCAAAAATACTTCTAACTATTGTTTCCTCAAAAGGAAAAGGCATTTATATATTTACTACTTACTTCCTGACAAAACCTAAAAGACCCATAAATCTGGCTCTTTTGACGGCCTGTGCCAATTTTCTCTGATGTTTAGCACAAGTTCCGGTATGCTTGGGATTAATTATTTTTTTCTGCCCCGAAACAAACCTTCTAAGCATATCAACATCCTTGTAATCTATGTCCACTAAATTTTGTGAACAAAAGAAGCATTGTTTTTCTACTATTTTTGCCATTGGTTTTATTAAGCTTGGTCTTTATATCATTTTTAGCCTTAAAAAGGCAAATCTTCCGGTTTAATTTCTTCCTTGTCATCATCCTCCATTTCTATCACCGGCACTTCATCAGAAGAAGAGTCGCTTTCGTCATTCCTGCCTCCGGAATAAGATTCTCTGTCATCCGCTGTTTTTCTTTGAGCGTTCATAGGTCTCGGGCCAAGTTGCATTCTCTCGGCAACTATTTCAGTTACTCTTCTATTGCTGCCATCCTTCGCCTGCCAAGTTCTTGTCTGTAATCTACCCTCAATAAATACGATGCTTCCTTTAACTAAAAACTGGCCAGCTATATCAGCCTGGCGCCCCCACAAAACAACGCTATGAAATTCTGCTGATTCTTTTTTCTGTCCCGATTTATCATTCCATACCCTATTAGTAGCAACACCCAAGGTAGTCACGCTATCGCCCATAGAGGTAGTCCTTACCTCTGGATCAGCAGTTAATCTTCCCATTATGAATACCTTGTTTAAATTCATTATTTATTATTAATCGTTATTGTTAGGCAATATTTCATCTAACTTTTCATCAAGAGCAGCGTCATCAACCTCAACCTTCTTATCTGCCGAAAAAAATTCCTTTTCAGAACTTTCTTGTTCCGGTTTTTCTTCTTTTTCTTCTTTATTTTCAGTCAGCATATCCTCTCCTGTCCCCTCTTCTTGGTTCTTAATCTCGTCAGCTTTTTGGTTAAAGGGATATCTCGATACCGGCTTTTTCGGAGGAGGAGTAATAACTAAAAATCTAAGAACTCCTTCCGAAAACTTTAAAGCCTCTCCTATTTTGGTAACATTTTCAGGATCTGACTCAAAAACAACCGAGCCAAAATAAGCAACCGTATTTTTCTTTATCGGATAAGCAAGCTTTATCTCTGAAAACCTACCCTCTTCCATATTCGAAGCTCCTATATCCGCAAGCGCTTTTAAAATCACTTCTTTATCGGCTTCAGTCTTCGTAAGAAAAGATATTTCGTACTGTTTCATAGCTTCAAACATTGACTCAAATTATCAAACGCTTAGATTGATGTCAACTTAACCGCTTCATCTGCCTCGTTTTTAATAAAGGCAAAATCAGGGCTAAAAGTTTTTATTAATCCTTGTCTTTTTCTTCCTCCTCGCCCTTTTTACTGCCTTCTTTTTTAGAATCGCTGTGTCCGTTTTCCTCCGCAACATCTTCATTTTCTGTTCCAGTATTTTCTTCAGCGCCAGCTTCTTCGGCAAAAACCTCTTCCTGATTCTCGTCTTCTTCACCTCCAAACTCCTTTCTATAATTAGTTCCTATAGGCAACAAACGTCCGATTATCACATTTTCTTTAAGGCCCCTAAGCCCATCAACTTTGCCCTCGCTCGCTGCGCCAACCAATATTCTGGCAGTTTCTTGGAAAGAAGCAGCTGAAAGAAACCCTTCAGAAGCAAGAGCTGATTTTGTTATTCCAAGCAATAATTCTTCAGCTCTGGCAGGCTCCTTGCCTTTTTTCTTTAATTCTCTATTAGCTTCAAAGAATACAGATTTATCAAGAATTTCTCCGATAACAAAATCGCTGTCTCCTACAGACGTTACTTTAACCCTTCCAAACATCTGCTTAATAATTATCTCTATATGCTTGTTATTTATGCCAGCTCCTTCAGAAAGATAAATTCTCTGTACTTCTTGAATTATATAGCGATAAACAGCTTCCTTGCCTTTTAAAGTATAAAGCTCCTTAAGATCAAGGCTTCCTTCAGAAATAGGAGTTCCCTTATCAACAGTTTGGCCCGTTTCCACATTCAGCATTATTATCCTCGGAAATTGGTATTCAACAGTTTTTTGTTTTTTTGATTTCCCTCCAATTTCCTTTAGGCGAACTATTCGAATATCTCCCTTTTCCTCTATAGCATCGCAAACAGCATCAAACTGCGCCATTATAGCCTTTCCTTTTGGGGTCCTGGTTTCAAAAAGTTCTTCTACTCTTGGAAGACCAGATGTAATATCCGCACGAGCTACGCCTCCCGAGTGGGTAGTTCTAAGCGTAAGCTGGGTTCCCGGCTCTCCGATAGACTGTGCCGCCACTATACCGACAGCCTCGCCAGTCTTAATTGGCTCATTGTGGCCAAGATCCATTCCATAACACTTCGCGCAAACGCCGTATAATGTCTTACAAGTAAGAGGAGATCTTATTTTGACGGAATCAACAGCTGAATCTTCAATCTTTTTTGCAAGATCCATTGTTATTACTTCGCCTGCCTTAGCTATCATTTTTCTGCCATCTTTAACGTCTTCTAAGAGAGTTCTTGAGAATATTCTGTCAGAAAACTTGTGGCCAAATTCACCGCCGTCATCACGCTTAATTTCTATCCCCTCTTTAGTGCCACAATCTTCTTCTCTTACAATAACGTCCTGGGACACATCAATCATTCTTCTGGTAAGATATCCGGCTTCTGCTGTCTTAAGAGCAGTATCTACCAGCCCTTTCCTATTTCCATGAACTGAATCGAAGTACTGAAGAGGAGTAAATCCCTCTTTGTATGAAGAAGTAACCGGAAGATCTATAATCTCGCCTTTCGGATTCTTAACAAGACCCCTCATTCCCATCATCTGGTTTATCTGCTCCCAACTGCCCCTGGCTCCAGAAGAAATTATCTTATAAACAGGATTTTCCGGCTTAAGAGCCTTAGAAACAACTTCCTCAACCTTAGCTTTCGCTTCACTCCATATTTCAATAACTCTCGCCCTTCTTTCATCATGAGTAAGAAGACCTTCCTGATACTGCTCATCTATTACCGCCACTTGTTTATTGGCATCTTCAAGTATTTGCTCTTTCTCCTTCGGAACTTCAAGGTCAGACATACTCCAGGTAATTCCAGAAGTAGTCGAATATTCAAAACCAAGCTGGGATATATTATCTAAAATATCATTAGTCCTATCAAAGCCATATTTCTCGATTATATCGGCAAAAAGCTGCCTCAAGACCGATTTAGTTACAGCATGATTTATATATTCAAAATCATTTGGAAGAGCCCTATTCAAAATTATCCTTCCAACAGTAGTCTCGAAATCTTTGCCAATTTTTATAAGAGATCTTAGCCCTGTCTCATTAAAATCATAGGCAAGAAGAGCCTCATCTTCGCTTGAAAAAATCTTTCCTGTTCCAAGACCGCCCTTTTCTTCCTCTGTAAGATAAAATAATCCCAAAACAATATCATTCCAAGGTCCGGGAACCGGACTTCCAGAAGCTGGCTTAAGTATATTCTTGCTTGAAAGCATTAGATTACCCGCCTCCCTTTGGGCTTCTTCCGTAAGAGGAAGATGTATGGCCATCTGGTCACCATCAAAGTCAGCATTAAAACCGGAACAAACAAGCGACGGTATCTGTATGGTAAGGTCTTCTGTTAAGCTTGGCTTAAAAGCTTGTATTCCAAGCCTATGCAAAGTAGGAGCTCTGTTTAAGAGAACGTGCCTGTTCTGTATTACTTCCTCAAGAATCTCCCATATTTCAGCAGGACCAAGATCTATCAATCTATTTGCATTCTTTACATTATGAGCAAGCCCTCTTTCAAGAATCTTGTTTATAACAAAAGGCTTAAAAAGCTCCAAAGCCATTTTTTTCGGAATTCCGCATTCGTCATAACGAAGCTTAGGTCCGACAACAATAACTGAACGGCCGGAATAATCAACACGCTTTCCAAGAAGATTCTGCCTAAACCTGCCTTGCTTTCCTTTAAGCATATCCGCCAGAGAACGCAAAGGCCTCCTGCGAGAAGTAAGTTGAGCACGACCCATCCTTGCTGTGTTGTCTATGAGAGCATCAACAGCTTCCTGAAGCATTCTTTTCTCATTAACCACAATTATATCAGGCGCATTAAGCTCAAGAAGCTTTTTAAGCCTGTTATTCCTATTAATTACTCTTCTATAAAGATCATTAAGATCAGATGTTGCGTAACGGCCTCCATCCAAAGCAACCATTGGCCTTAAGTCTGGAGGAAGTATCGGAATATGAGTAAGTATCATCCATTCAGGCTTTACTCCAGTTTCTTTCATAGCAGTAAAGAACTTCAGCCTGCGAGAAAGGCGCTGTCTCCTATTTGCATCTTGAGTTTTTTCAAACTCCTTCTCTACTGCTTTTATTTCTTTATCTATATCTACATTTTCAAGAACTTTGCGTACGCCTTCCGCTCCGCTCATAGCAACAAAAACATCGCCAAACCTGCGAGAAAGGCTATAATACTCGGTTTCTGAAAGAACCATGCCAGGACGAAGATCTTTTAAAGTCTGGCGGGTTTTTTCAGCAGCTTTCTCAAGTTCAGATTCTCTTTCATCTTCTATTTTTTTGCGAGATTTAAGTTCTTTATCTATTTCAGCCATAGCTGCTTTTCTCTGTTCTTCATCAACAGAAATAACTATAAAAGCAGCATAATATATAACTTTTTCCACTTTTGATACTGGAACATTTATAGCAAGACCGATTCTTGATGGAACGCTTCTTAAAAACCAAATATGGGCAACTGGGGCAGCAAGAGTTATATGACCCATTCGCTCGCGCCTAACCGAAGATCTGGTAACCTCGACTCCGCACTTATCGCAAGTTATGCCTTTGTAGCGAACCTTTTTATATTTTCCGCAATAGCACTCGTAATCCTTAGTTGGTCCAAATATCCTTTCGGAAAAAAGGCCTTCTTTTTCAGGACGTTGTGTCCTGTAATTTATAGTCTCCGGCTTCGTCACCTCGCCATAAGACCAGCGAAGTATTTCTTCAGGAGAAGCGATTTTTAATCTGATTGAATTAAAATTATCCATTTTGGTCTTCTTTTTGATCTTTTTCTTCTAAATCCTCTTCCGTTCCGTCGGAAAGAAGCTCTATATTTAATCCCAGTGCTTTCAACTCGCTAGTCATAACATTGAAAGTAGCAGGAATATTCGGCTGTTTTATTTTTTCGCCTCTCACTATTGCTTCATAAGAGGCTGACCTCCCAAGAACATCATCGGATTTTATAGTTAGCATTTCCTGCAAAGTATGGGATGCTCCATATCCTTCAAGCGCCCAAACTTCCATTTCTCCAAATCTCTGTCCTCCGAATTGGGCTTTTCCTCCTAAAGGCTGTTGGGTAATAAGGCTATAAGGGCCAATCGATCTCATATGAACCTTATCTAACACCATATGGTTGAGTTTTATCATATATATTTGCCCGACTGTTGCTTTGCTGTTAAATAACTGTCCGGTACGCCCGTCATAAAGAGACACTTTTCCGTCTTCCGGTATGCCTGCCTCTTTAAGCTCTTCTCTTATCTGATCTTCAGTGGCTCCCGCTAAAGCCGGAGTATGGGCAAAATAACCAAGTTTTTGGGCAGCCCAGCCAAGGTGAGTTTCAAGTATCTGTCCTAAATTCATTCTGCTCGCCACGCCAAGCGGATTAAGAATAATATCCACTGGGGTCCCATCTTCCAAGAAAGGCATATCCTCAACAGGCCTTATCTGTGAAATAACACCTTTATTTCCATGCCTTCCGGCCATCTTATCTCCCGCTTGTATATTACGCAAAGAAGCAACTTGAACCTGTATCCTCCTAATAACGCCCGGATCAAGCTTATCTCCTTTTTCTCTGTCAAATATTCTAACACCCACTATCCTTCCGCTCTTTCCGTGCGGAACGGTAAGCGAAGTATCTTTAACATCTCTTGCTTTTTCTCCAAATATAGCCCTTAAAAGCCTCTCTTCTGAAGTTAGTTCAGCTTCCCCTTTTGGCGAAATTTTTCCAACTAAAATATCTCCGGCTAAAACCTCTGCGCCTATGCGAACAATACCCTCTTCATCAAGGTTTTTAAGCTTATCTTCCGATACGTTCGGAATATCAGGAGTAGTTACTTCAGGACCAAGTTTTGTGTCTCTCACGTCGCAAGTAAAGTCTTCTATATGAACAGAAGTATACCTATCATCCTGGACAACCTTTTCTGAAATAATTATTGCATCCTCATAATTAGCTCCTTCCCATGAAACAAAAGCAACAGTTAAATTCTGTCCTAATGCCAACACTCCGTCCTTAGTTGAAGGTCCATCTCCTATAACGCTTCCTTTTTTAACTTTATCTCCAATTTTAACAGTCGGCTTATACGAAAAAGCTATGTACTGGTTAGTCATGCGGAACTTCTCAAGGTTATACTCTTTTTTCTTTCCGCCATTTTCCAAAATAACTATATGGGAAGCATCAACAGCCTGAACTACGCCATCGTCTTCGGCAATAATTACATGACCGGAATCATAAGCAGCTTTTTCTTCCATGCCGGTACCCACGAGCGGTATCTCCGGCTTAACTGAAGGAACAGCCTGCTTCTGCATATTTGATCCCATAAGAGCGCGTTTTGCATCATCGTTCTCAAGAAAAGGAATAAGCGAAGCTCCCACAGATAATATTTCCGAAGGAGAAACATCTATAAATTCAGCTTCTTCTCTAGGAACATTTGTAGGCTTGCCCTGATAGCGAACTTCTACCACTTTATTAGCAAGCATCCCTTTTTTCTGATCAAAATCCTCGCCTGAATGAGCTATCTTGTGTTTTTCTTCTTCAAATGCATCAAGCCATACAACATCTTTAGTAATTTTTCCCTTATCAAGCTTCATATAAGGAGCTTCTATAAAACCGTATTTATTTGTTCTTGCAAAAATAGATAAATAGTTAATAAGTCCAATATTTTGTCCTTCGGGAGTTTGTATCGGGCAAAGCCTTCCGTAATGAGAAGAGTGAACGTCACGAACCTCAAAACCGGCTCTTTCTTTAGAAAGGCCGCCTGGTCCAAGCGCCGAAACTCTCCTCTTATGCTCTAATTCAGTCAGCGGATTAACTTGGTCCATAAACTGCGACATAGAGCTTGTAGCAAAGAAATCCCTGACCGAAGCAATTAAAGGTCTAACATTAACCAATTGAACCGGAGTAAGCGTCGTCTTCTCCAGAGTAGACATCCTATCCTGGACTATTCTTCTCATCCTACTAAAACCAAGCCTCATTCTCATTTCAAGCAACTCGCCTACAGCACGAACTCTCCTATTTCCAAGATGGTCTATATCATCATCCTTGGCGTCAGGGTTATTGTTCAAAGAAATCATTTCTTTAACAATCCTTATAATGTCTTTCTGTTCGATAAGCCTGGATGAAGAATCTTCTGTACCAAGACGCTGGTTAATTTTAAATCTGCCAACTTCAGAAAGATCATATCGGTCGTCTCTCTTAAACATAGAATCTATAAGACTCTTAGCAGCATCAGGAGCAGCAAGGTCGCCTGGCCTCAATCTCTTATATATCTCCATATAGCTATCCGAAAGATTCTTGGCAGAATCTTTCTTTAACGTCGCTTCTATGTGCTTAAGCTCTTTTTCAGAATTAAAGGTAGCTTTAATAGCCTCGTCAGTCTCAAGGCCAAATATGCGCAAGAAAGAAGTTGCTGGAACTTTTCTATGCCTATCTATCTTAACTTGTAAAGCGCCATCAGAATCAGTTACAAACTCCACCCAAGCGCCTCTATTAGGAATAATTTTGGCGCCAAAATACTTATACCCGCGAACATTAGTCGAAACGAAATAAACGCCAGGGCTTCGTACAAGTTGAGAAATTATGACACGCTCGACACCATTTATAATAAAGGTGCCTCTCTTGGTCATTATTGGAAAATCTCCGAAATATATTTCTTGAGATATGGTTTTTTTAGTATTTATATTAGTAAGCTCTACTGTCATTCGAAGCGGAGCCTCGTAAGTCAGAGCCTTATCCTTTACCTCTTCTATTGAAAATTTTGGCTCATCAAAATAAAAATCCTTAAAATGGAGCTCGAATTCTTTTCCGGAATAATCGATTATTGGAGAAACTTCTTTAAGAAGATCTTTTAATCCCCTTTCCGTAAACCATTTAAACGACTCGGTTTGTATTGATACTAGGTCAGGTTCTTTTATAAAAGAACCTGGATGTGAAGAAAAAACTTTATTTTTTTGTTTTGGCATTGGACAAATAAAAAACCCTCCAGGTTTGTTTTGGGTTAATGGCAAGTTTATCTCAAGTATTTAACGATATTTTGGGTATGCTCGTCAAGTGTCTGGGCAAAGACCGTCCTTCCGGTCTCCGGATCAGATATAAAATACCAGTATTCAGAGCTCTTTGGATACAAGGCCGCCTTTATGGCTGAAAGCCCCGGATTCGATATTGGTCCTGGAGGAAAGCCCTTATTTTTATAAGTATTATAAAGAGAATCAATTTTCTTGTCACTGGGGACAACTTCTTTGCAAGCTAATTTATCCTTAGCATAACAAAGAGTAGAATCAACCTGCAGATACATACCCGCTTTTTCTCTTTTTAATAAAATACCGGCTACCAGCGCCCTTTCATCTTTTGAGTCAGGAACCTCTTTTTCCACCATTGAGGCAAGAATGACTCGCTTAAAAACATCTTCCTTGCTTATAAAAAGGTTTGAAGCCTTATCCTTCCAATTATCAAGAAATTTTTTAGCCACTATTTTCGGATTAGAATCTAAGAAAAATTCATAAGTATCCGGAAAAAGAAAGCCCTCAAGGCTATCTGTATCTTTAAGAAACCAATATTCTCCCCCCAATTCACCGGCTGAAATTGAAATGAGTGAACCTCTTTCGCTTATTATTCCTTTTTTGAATAAAAGATCATCTATTTGCTCTATGTTATATCCTTCTGGAATTGTTATTCTCTCCGTCGGGTAAATAGGTATTTCTTTCGGACGCAAAATATAAGCTATTGAAACGACAGTAACAGCTAGCACCGCAAGAACGGCATACTCAACCCTAAATTTTCTAAAATTAATTAACACCGCTAAAATATCTTCAAAATAAATCAGAGATTAACTTTTTTTAATATTTAAATTTATCTGTATTCTTTTTGGCATCGGAAATTTAAGCTTTAATATTTATTCTATGCATTCTTCCTCGCCGCAATATTCTGCACAATACCGATTAAAAACATTGACGCCATCATATTGGATCCGCCTGCAGAAAGAAGAGGAAAAGCCACGCCTATTACAGGTGTAAAGCCGATAACTGATCCCATATTAACTGCGAACTGCAATCCTAAGAATATCATAGTTCCAAGACATATGAATTTATTAAAATTTCCCCTTGCTAAAAAACCTGCCACAGCAATTCTCCATATAAGGACCATGAATGCGCCAATAACCACTGCTCCGCCTAAAAAGCCCCACTCCTCCACAAAAGAAGCAAAGGCAAAATCAGTCTGTGCCGCTGGTAAAAATCCAAGCTGGACAATAGCTCCTTGCTTAAATCCTTTTCCAAAAACGCCAGCAGATCCTATAGCATTCTTTGACTGGATGATATTCCAGTTAACTCCCAGAGGATCAGCCTCCGGATTAAAAACAGCCATTATCCTGTTTCTTTGATAATCCTTTAAGCTAAAATTCCAAGCAACAAGCCCCATTACCGCAAATAACATTATTCCTGCAACTATATATTTTGCAGGCAGCCCAGCAACTAGCAAAAAACCGAACCAAATGCCAAAAAGTATCAATGCCGAACCAAGATCAGGCTCAAGCAGTATTAAAGCGGCAGGAACGGCAAAATAAGCAAAAGAGCCTAATATAACTGCCGGCCTTTTTATTCCTATATGGCGCTGGCTGAAAAAAGCCGCTAGCACTAATATCAAAGCAACCTTAGAAAATTCAGAAGGCTGTAATCTAAAAATACCTAGATCTATCCAGCTTTGACTCCCATTAACTTCAACCCCTACAAAATGCACTGACAAAAGCAATAAAATACTAAAAACAAGAATAGATAATATTAGCCACCTGTAATTTATTAAATGCCTTAAATCAAATGCTGGAGCAACTAGCACAAAAACCATCCCTGCAAGAAAAAAAATAAGTTGTTTTATAAAAAGATCCGGAGAGCTCGAAGCAAGAACCAACAGGCCCGCAGACGCAATAATTACCAACGAGCCATTTAAAAGCCAATCCGCTTTTTTTATAAATTTAAACATTACCTTTTCTCAACAAATACTTCAGTCTTATCAATATCTACAATTTCGCCCTCCGACCGCCAAAATATCTCAAAATCATCGCTAGAAAAAGCAGGCAATTCTTTGACCTGCGCAACAGATATCCCGACAGACTCCCCTTTATCATCCTTAAAAACAGCTCCGACGGCAATCTCCAAAATCTTATCTGGAGAATTATTCTTTAAAGATCCGTTCACTGAAAACTTATTTTCATCTTTTAACACATTCACTCCATGCACGCTTATATTATCGGCTATATACTGCTTCACAGGCATCCAATTAGGGCTTTCTACCCCAAGATCCACTCTTAATATATCAGAAGGATTAATATCAGCGGCAATAATCGCTAATTTTCTGGAATCTGCTGGAGGTATAGAGGAAAATCCAGAAAATGAAGATATTTGCAATCCGGCCTTATCATAAACGTTCAGCTTATAATTAAAATTTTGAACCCAAAAAGAACTGCTAGGATTATTAAGTTCTACAAAAAAGCTCGTTCTGCCTATATCGGTATGGGGAAAAATCTTTTTTTCCTTTAAGACAATCTGCAGATTTTCCTCGCAAGGCTGGCAAGGACCTCCGCAATCTGCGCTAGTCTCCCCTTGATTCTTGCGACCGTCATAACAAGTCGCTCCGCTCTCGTTTACAGAATAATAAAGCAGATAAAAACCGCCTAATAACAAAGATATAAGCGCGCAAATATAAAATGATTGCTTTAAAAGCCTCATAAAACCAAGTAAATATCATCGGGCTCTAAAAGTCCAGAAACAGCTGTTATTTAACAGATTTATAGAGCAATTCTATTTCAGTTTTTGATAAAGCCCTATTATATATGCGGACATCATCAAGCAACCCCTCTAAAAAATAACCAGGTATGCTATATGAGCCTAAATTAAATACTTCAGAAGAAGAATTAGAATAAGTAAAGCTTGATGAATCTCTTCTATTAAAATTTCCGTCAAAATAATAATCCGTATAGCTTCCGTTTTTTAAAACAACAGTAACGTAAACCCATTGGCCTTCTTGAATCATTCCAGCCGAACTGATCGCGGTATAATAATCGCCGGAAGAATTAATTCTCACATAAACTCTTCCATCAACAGCCGCAGATAGATACCATCCGTTATCCAGATATACTCCCCTTGAAATTAAAAACTTGCTGCTAGACAAATCATTAACTTTAGTCCAAAAAGAAATCAGGAAGATTTGATATTCCGGAACAATCAACGCTCGAATCAGGAATAGAAATATATACTTTTTTGTATGTTCCAAGAGGTAAAGAGGGATTATCCGTTACAAAAAGAGTTAAAGCATCCCCCATCATCTTAATATCAGAAGATCTTTGACCATCTCTTGCTTGAGAAAGAAGCTCCGCAGGATTTAAAACAATAACTACCGCTGCCGCAAGGACGGCCAGGATAGCAATAACAATTAAAAGCTCTACTAAGGTGAAACTTTTAAGATTTACTTTATCAAAAACACCAAACATACTCGCTAATTATACAATACTGCATACTTAAAACCCGCCTATCCGGCAAAATTCTTAATTTTTCGTAAAATATAATCAAAAAAGCCACCGATTAGGTGGCAATTTTTGATAAAGCCCGGTAAAGCTACTTTCGCCCCTAAGGACTATCATCGCTTCATTAGTCTTTCACCTCCGAGTTCGGAATGGGATCGAGTGGGCCAACTAATGATTAATACCAAGCCAGTAGATGTTAATTTATTATTTTCAAAAAGTCAATTGCAAATGCACTCATTCGCTGCTAAATGATCGGTTCATTCAGCGGTCTTTTAGTACTCTTCGGCTGAAGCGGTTACCCGCCTTACACCTTGAGCCTATCAACCTGGTCATCTCCCAGGGACCTGCACCTAATCTTGGGATGGGCTTCGCGCTTAGATGCTTTCAGCGCTTATCCCTTCCGAGCATAGCTACTGAGCAATTCAGTTGGTACCAAAGCTCATAGACCAGAGGCTCGTTCAACCCGGTCCTCTCGTACTAGGGTCAACTTCCCTCAAGTGCTTAACGCCTGCAGCAGATAAAGACCAACCTGTCTCACGACGGTTTAAACCCAGCTCGCGTATCCTTTTAAGTGGCGAACAGCCACACGCTTGGGACCTTCTCCAGCCCCGCGCTAGGATGAGCCGACATCGAGGTGCCGAACGATACCGTCGCTGTGGACGCTCGGGTATCACCAGCCTGTTATCCCCAGGGTAGCTTTTATCCATTGTCTCCGGCCTTTCTATAAAGAGCCGTCGGGTCACTAAGTTCTGCTTTCGCACCTGCTCGACTTGTAAGTCTTGCAGTTAAGCTGGCTTTTGCCTTTACACAATCAGGTCGATTTCCATCCGACCCTAGCCAACCTTAATAAATTCCTCCGTTACTCTTTGGGAGGATTCCGCCCCAGAAAAACTGCCCACCAGGCACTGTTCCCCGTAGTTTTTTCCTCCGAGGTTAGAATCTAAAACTTAAAAGATGGCTGTTTCATTGTCGAGTCCACCTCACCCGAAAGCAAGGCTTCAAACTCTCACCACTACACTACGCATTTAAGTCGTAGAGCCAATACCAAGCTACAGTAAAGCTCCTGGGGTCTTCTTGTCTAGCTGCAGGTATCCAGCGTCTTCACTGGAATCGCATTTTCACCGAGCTTTTCCTTGAGACAGTTCTCCGGTCGTTACGCCATTCATGCGCTTCGGAACTTACCCGAAAAGGAATTGCGCTACTTTAACACGGTTATAGTTACCGCGGACATTGACGAGGGCTTAACTCAGTGGGCTTACCCCTTCTTGCGAAGAAATAAACTCCCGAGCTTGACCTTCTCGCATCGGTCAGGCGTCACCCCCTATACATCCTCTTGCGAGTTCGCAGGGAGCTGTGTCTTTAATAAACAGTCGCCAGAGAGTCTTTCGCTGCGTCCCGCGCATCGCTGCGTGGGAAGGCCTTATTGCGAACTTACGGCCGCTATTTTGCCGAGTTCCTTAAGGAAAAATCACTCGTACCCCTTGGGCTACTCGCCCTATCCACCTGTGTCGGTTTCCGGTACGGATTCCGTCCTTCTAACCTTAGAAGTTTTTCGCGGAAACGCGCTCAATCGACTTGCCGAAGGAAAACCTCCAACTAACTTTTTTCCTTAGAAGTCCCGCCTAAGCGGGATGCATCCGGATTTGCCAGGATGCCTTCCTTAGTAAAAGATGCCAAACCATTAAGGCACTCGATCTACTGCATTTCGTCCCTCCATCGAAAAGAACGGAAGGGCCGGAATATTAACCGGCTGTCCATCGGCTGCGGTTTTCACCATTGCCTTAGGGCCGCCTAACCCGTAGTTGATTGCCATTGCTACGGAAACCTTGGATTTTCGGGGATCTAGTTTCTCACTAAATAAGCGGGTTACTCATGCCAACATTCTCTCTTCGGATCGCTCCAGTCGCCCTCACAGGTCGACCTTCAGCGCAATCCGAATGCTCTCCTACCACTCCGCCGTAAAGGCGGAATCCGCATCGTCGGTATTTTGCTTAAGCCCCGGTAAATTTTCGGCGCATCACGCCGTCGAATAGTAAGTTGTTACACACTTTTTAAAGGATGGCTACCTCTGAGCCAACCTCCTATCTGTCAATGGCGTCATACTACCTTTTACACTTAGCAAAAATTTGGGGACCTTAGATTGCGGTCTGGGCTGTTTCCCTTTCGACCATGGAGCTTAGCCCCCACAGTCTGACTACCAGGTTTTCTTTATAGTATTCGGAGTTTGAATCGGAGGCCGAGCTTGCGCCCTTTACCACCAAACCAGTAGCTCTACCCCTATAAAGACAGTACCTGGCGCTAGTCCTAAAACTATTTCGGAGAGAACCAGCTATTACCAAGCTCGATTAGCTTTTCACTCCTTACCCCAGCTCATCCGAAGGTTTTGAACAACCAACCGGTACGGACCTCCATCTGTGTTTCCACGGACTTCATCCTGGCCAGGGCAAGCTCGCTTGGCTTCGGGTCTATCATCGGCTACTTATCCCTTGCGGGATAACGCGCTATTCACACTAGGTTTCCCTATGGCTCCTTCCACTAAGTGGAATTAACCGGCAACCGATGATAAGTCGTTGGCTCATTCTTCAATAGGCACCACGTCACTCCGCCAAAGGCTGGAGCTCCGAGTCCTTGTAAGCATACGGTTTCAGGTCTATTTCACCGCCCTCCCGGGCTGCTTTTCACCTTTCCCTCACGGTACTTGTTCACTATCGATCATGAAATGTATTTAGCCTTTCCCAATAGTCTGGGATGATTCCCTCGAAGCTTTCGTTCCTCGAGGTACTCAAGATTAGAAACAAGAAAGTTGGCTCGTTTTCGCATACGAGGCTTTCACTCCCTCTGGCCGGACTTTCCAGTCCGTTTTGCTAACAAACCAATTTGTAACTTTCCTTTACCCGTAAGTTTTTCCTCTGACTGTTTCGTCCGAAGAAAAACTTAAGGATAAAAATGTTTCTATCTTACAACCCTCCTTCTTCAATAGATAAATCTAAGGAAGATGAAGTTTGGGCTTTTCCCTTTTCGCTCGCCGCTACTAAGAGAATAACTTTCGTTCTCCTTTCCTCCGCTTACTGAGATGTTTCACTTCAGCGGGTTAACTTCTTCATATCTTATGTATGAAGATAACCAGGGTTTGCCTGGCTGGGTTGCCCCATTCGGAAACTCCCGGGTCAAAGGCTGTTACACGCCTCACCGAGAATATCGCCGCTACACAGCGTCCTTCATCGCCATTTCATGTCAAGGCATCCACCGTACGCCCTTATTAAACGAATAAACCGATCATTTAGAAGCTTATGAAACTATGCACTTGCACTGCATTACTGTGGACTACTAATCCACAGATTTTTTGCCCGTTAAAAATCTATTTGATTTTCATCGGGCTTTTCCCCGTTAAAAAATTAAAAATAATTTTTTAACGAATTGACTTTTCGATTTTTAAGCTTCAATCAGTTCTTTCTTTCGGGATTTAAAAACCGCTCTCGGAGCGGTCTTCTCTAAAGCCGGGTGACCCGCACTTAGATCAGACTCCTCCTTAGTTTCGCCAGATATAACATCTACAGGAAGTAGTATACTGGACAAACAACCCCTGTCAAGCTTTTAAATGCGATTTTTCGCAGTTAAAAGCAATAGGGGTTGTTTGCAGTAAAAACTATATAGACTATGTCAGATTTTAACCTGAAAAAGTCTTTTGAATTGCTTAAATTAAGAAAGAAAAATCGTTTAAGAACGATCTTCCATCTTTTCCTCGAACCGATCCAAAATCTGCTCGGCTTGTTTCTTTCCTCCAAGCCCAAAAGCGAGCCCTACAGCAAGACCGATAGCAAGCGGAGCAGCAACTATAAAGCTCATCAAAGTACTCTCTACAAGCCCAGTATCAACACCAAGCTGCTTGAGAGCCGCAACTATTCCAAAGATTATTACTACCCACCAAGTTGCAGACCCTAAGAACTTCGCTGAATGAAGCTTAGCTCCCTTTATCGAAGCATTAACAACCTTCTTTAAGAACTGCGCGATAAACGCGGCAATAAGAAGAATGAGAACAGCAGCGATAAGATTAGAGAACACCCATCCGAGAGCAGAAGTAATAAAGATCGAGAGAGTCGAAAGACCCAGTATATCGGCTATGCCGATAATAAAGACTATCACTATTATCCAATAAGCGACCTTGCCTAAAAACTTGCCGGAATTCAATCCGATGCCGGACCTTTGAAGATAACGATCCGCTCCCATCTTTTTTAAAGCAGAATCAAGCTTAATCAAAGAAATAATCTTTTCTATCGCAAACTCAAGCGCCCTCGCAACAACTAATCCTAATATAAGGAATATAATTGCACCGATAAGACTAGGTATAAAACCGATAATATTATCAAGCACATTCATAAGCGAGGTAACAATAACATCTAACCAGCTTTGAACTAACATCTTTAATCTTTTATATATTTAATTTATTGGAATCGACCTTTGATTAGTTGAAATTATAGCAAAATTAATAGATTTACTCACATTTTATAGGCTTAGACTGTGGAAAAGGCGAAGCTCCTCCTTAAATTTTTCCGATATGTCCGATAAATCAGTAATGCTGTTTACAAAATTAACCGCTTCAGCCTCGCCCATTACGCCAGGCTGACTTGCTCTGTTATTTTGAATCGGCACTAATTCACATTTAATAGATTTCCCCTCTTCCGATATATTCAGTGCCATTTTAACCGCAAAACCTTTCATTACTTCTTCTGAAAAATATTGATCAAAGATAAAATTGCCAAGACTATAAAAAATCGCCTTCCCTTTATATATGCCTACTGGTTGCGCTACATGAGGGTGTCCTCCGACAACAGCATCAGCACCCGCATCAATTAAAGCCTTTGCATCAGTGAGCTGGCTTTCTGAAGGCAGTAATTCATACTCTTCTCCCCAATGCGGCATCACTACCACAAAATCACATATCTCTTTTAATTTTTCTATATCAAGAACTACATTAGTTATCCCCGCCCCGGCAAGAGCATGATAGCCAACAAGACCGATTTTTATATCATTTTTCCTTAATACAACAGAAATATTATCTCCCCTGTTTAAATAATCCCCGAAGAAAAGTAAGTCTTCTTTGGAAAGATTTTGCTTTGTTTCACGCAACCCTTCCTCGCCAAAATCAAGAGTATGATTATTAGCAAGACTAAGAGCCGCGAACCTTTCGGTTAATTCTGGTACAAATAGCGGAGTTATAGTAAATCTCATACTGTTATTTTTTTCAGCTTCCGAATCAAAAGAAGTTATAGGACCTTCCAAATTCGCTACATTTGCATCAGCAATATTAAAAATATCTTCAATAAATAAAAAAGGATAAGCGAAATCACCAGATTTTTTTGTAAGGCGAGCAACTTGCCTATCAAGCATTATGTCTCCAAAAAACATTATCGTAGCTTGCCTGTCTTTATTTTCTTCAACGTTCGTACTGGCAGAAAAATCAACAGCCGCCTCTTCTTGCAAGTTTTTTTTATTCCAGCCTTTTATTAAAAACCAGGAAGCAGCTGCTAAAAAAAATATAAGAGTAAATATTAATACTGTTTTTTTCATTTACCCTCCTTAATATATTTTGATAATTTTTTAAAATCCTCTTCCAATTCCCCAAATTTAGATCTGTCATATATGGCGACAGCAGGATGATAAAGAGGCAATATTTTAACAGATCCATATGGAGCTTTAGCGTCGTACTCTTTCCCATGCATCCGGCTTATAGTTTCTATTTCTTGGTCAAGAAAAAATTTTCTCATTATATAATCCATCGAAAATCTGCCGAGTGTCGCTATCACCTCCGGTTGAATTATTTCAATCTGCCTATCAAGAAATGGAGCGTAACATTCTATTTCTTCCGGCAAAGGATCGCGATTTCCCGGCGGACGATCCTTTACAATATTCGTTATATAAACAGATTTCCTCTCTATGCCCGCCGAAGCAAGTAGTTTATCAAGAACTTTTCCCGCCGCTCCGCAAAAAGGCCTTCCGGTTCTTGCTTCATTTTTTCCCGGAGCCTCTCCTATAAACATAATAGAAGTATAATGATCCCCTTCTCCTATAACCGGAAAAACATCGCTGGCAACCCTCTCTTCATAAAGAGGAGAAGATTTGAGAGCCAGCACCTCGTCCTTTATAAGCCTCAATTTTTCCGTCCTGTCATTCTCCATTTATCCTTATTTTACCCTGCAACGGTTATTTATAAAAATTCTTTTTAATATCTATTTTCCAAAACGTCTTTCTGTTTTATTAAACCGCCTAATCGCTTTTAACAATTCTTCTTTAGAAAAATCCGGCCACAAAACCTCGGTAAAATAAAAATGAGCGTCGGCAACATCCCACATCATAAAGCCGTCAGACCAGTGCGGCTCTCCGCCGGTACGTATTACAAGATCTACAGGCGGCATCCCATTTGTCATTAAATGTCTTTTTAATTCCTTCTCGCCTATTTTTCCCTCGTTATCCTTAATTAATAAATTTATTGCGGAAATCATTTCTTCCTTGCCGCTATAAGCAAGCATAAACGTTAAATTAGCGCCTTCATTAAAAGATGTTTCCTTTTCAACGGAACTAAGTAAGGAAACAAGATTATCGGGAAAATATTTTTTCCACTCTCCTAAAAATTTTATCTTAACCTGTCGCCCTTTTACTTGCTCTGAAGACACAAGCTCGCTGAAACAATCGGAAAATATTTTATATAAGAAAAAAATTTCTTTCTTTGAACGATTTTTAACATTCGATAAAGACAGCCCCCATATAGTAAGATCTGTTACTCCGGCATCCCACGCAGAAAATATTATTTTTTTCATATTATCTGCTCCGGCCTTATGTCCGTTTTCACTCAAAAAACCCTCCTTTTTTGCCCATCTTCTGTTACCGTCTGGAATTATCGCTAAATGCATATCTTTTTATAAATACGAAGCCGGAAAAAATCAAAACAATAGTGGACTCGAGGGGAATCGAACCCCTGACTCAGCAATGCGAATGCCGTGTAATACCACTTTACTACGAGCCCTTACGGAGTGATTATATATTTTTATTCGTCCTTTTCAAAGATATTAATTAATTGTAGCTTGTAATCAGAACCTTTAAGCAAGGAGATGGAATAAATGCGTGTTGTAACTTATTTCACGAAAACATCCAAAAAGTATTGGAAGCATTTAGGCTGGTTTTACCCCCTGATATTCTTTATTGTTTTTGGAATAATTAAGGGAATAGATATTCTAACTCCGTATATCGGAACAGCAATTGCCGTAATATTGTCATCAATCGCAATCCTTGCCAGCATATACTTCATTATTTTTCTAGCCAGTAAGACAAAATACGTCCAGAAAAAAATTGGTTTTTATAAAAACCAATAAAAAAATAAGCGCCCTATTATTAGAGCGCTTTTTATATTTCTAATTGTTCCTTATTATCTTTTCAACTTCTTGTCTCGAAACTAAATCCTTTTCCTTAATCATTTTTTCCACCTTCTTTTCTATCATATCATCTAACATTTTTTGCGTCTCTTTCGCCTGCTCCATCATCTGCTTCATTTCATCAGGGCTCATATTTTTCATAGCCTCTTTAGCTGCCTTTATTTGGTTGAACATTCCCATTTTAAATATTTATATTTTTATTTTTTCTATTCGACAAGAATTAATTATCTCTGTTATCCATTTTTTATCAACCCCCGGCGCATAGAAATATAAGAAGACGCATATATCGCAAACGATTGCGCGCCAACCTGAATAGCCTGTATGCCAAGATCAAGCCCTTTTTCCCCGACTCCGGCAGCAAATAATCCGGCTACCGCAAAAAGAATTAAATGAAAAACAAGAAACAATAAAGCGCTGCGCATAGAAATAATCCGAGCATCTTTTAAATCAGAAACATCTTTTAAGGCCCACTTGCTTCCAAACCAGGCGCCAAGAGATGCCATAATAAGCATTATGCTTATTCCAAGCGCGACAGCCACAACTCCCAAGTTTATAGAAAATATAACTGCTAAAAAAGAAAAAAACGCTCCTAAAAATGAAGCTAATATAACCCCTGTTAATATTTTAAATATCGCTTTTATTCTCTTTGCGCTATTTTTCATAAACTACTTATCCGCCTTTACTTCATTTTGAGGCGACCCGGCTTCGAAAGAAGTAATATTTAAAACAGTAGTATCAAGTATTCTTTCTAAAGCCTCCTTAGTGTTAAAAGCGTTATGCGGAGTAATTATCGCATTGTCCATATCTATCAATAAATGATTTTCAAGCATTGTTTTTAGATTATGCTCTTCCGAACGCCCGCTTATAAGAAAATTCCTCTCGTCTTTCGTTGGAACTTCTTCTTCTAAAACATCTAAACCGGCACCGCCAACTATTCCTTCATTTAAAGCCTTAACTAGAGCAGCTGTTTCTATAACCGCACCCCTCGCCGTATTAATTATAATTGCCCCTTTTTTTATAAGATTGATATTGCCCATATTTATCATATGGGTAGTGCTCGGCAGTTCCGGAACATGAAAAGTAATAATATCGGATGCTCCAAGCAACTCTTCAAAAGAAACATATTTCAAGTCTGTTTCGCTCGCAAATTTTTCATCAGGATAAGCATCATTTGCCACTATATTCATATCAAACCCCTTTGCTATCTTGACTATATGGCGCCCTATTTTTCCGGTACCCACAACGCCAATAGTTTTTCCTTTAAGATCAAATCCTTGCAAACCCTCAAGACTGAATGAACCCGTCTCTCTTATCCTGTCATAAGAAAGAAATATCTTTCTTGATAAAGTCAGTATGAGCCCCATAGCAAACTCCGCAACTGTATTTTCCCCATATGATGGAACGCTCGATACAGCTATGCCTTTTTTCATTGCTTCAGTAATATCAATATGATCATAACCAGTAGACCTTGTCGAAATAAATTTAAGATTAGGAAAATATCCGATAACTTCCTTATTCACATCGCAATTAACAAAAACTGATAAAACATCAAAATCTTTCTCCTCTGGAAGATTATCCAAATTAAGAGCATCTGTATAAAATTCCAACTCATGCTCCTCTAGTCTTTTACGAAGATATTCCTCCTCCCAAGACTCTGTTTCAAAAAAAGCTATTTTCATAAGTTAATTATATCAAAAAATATTAATTTATTTTCCAGCATCATATAAAGCCTTTATTTCAGAAGCAGATAGGGCTCTCTTATATATCTTTATTTCATCAATAAGCCCCGAAAAAAGAGGTTCCTCTCCGCCATAATTGCCAAAATAATAACTATTATTCAAATTCCCAAGCACATAAGAAGAAATGCTATTTTCTAAAATCCCATTTAAATAAATTTTTATCCCGGGATTAGTATAAGTCATAGAGAGAAGAGACCATTGATTAACAGGCAAAAGACCCGTAGAAGCAAATATATCCCCGCTCCCCGTAAACGTACGGATTCGAAAAGCTCTGTCAAAAATATTTGCAACCATATAATTACTAGAAATATTGCACTTAATAACGTGCATTTCATCGGTTGAAAACGGTTTTACCCATACGACCCAGCTAGTTTCCGAAATATCAGACAGTGATGGTGTACCCACATAATCATCCACTCCATCAAACTGCACGGCACTGCCAACTTTCCCGGAAACAAAAGACATTCCAAGGCCGTTTGTATTGTCTGCGGTGCCGTTGTTTCCATAGCCTGAATAGTCTTCAAGGCCAGAAGTCTGGAGATCCGCTATGGATCCATATCCTTCAAAGGGCCAGTAGCCCACAAGGGAAGGATCTCTAGAAACAGG
>JALOAR010000030.1 GCA_023228665.1 Candidatus Colwelliibacteriota bacterium
TTTTAACCCGCTCTTTTCAACCTTTGTGTTTTTGACTATTTTTATAGCTTTTCCTTCAATTATGGCGTTCGTTATTTTTTTATATGCTGAAGCAAGAATTCTTTGAAAAGTACTCCTTGATGTATCCATCTTTTCAGCAGCTTCTGCTTGATCCATATTTTCTTTATTTTTAAGCCTTAAAGCTTCAACTTCTTCAGTGGTCAACTCGATTATTTCCAAAAACCTGGTCGGTATGCCTTGCGGCTTAAAATAGGTTATGTCTGGATCAAAATCAACCCTTCTTTGTAGCGGTGGTCGGGGCATATCTAAAATATTTATTTTCTTATAAGGCTTATTTTACAATTCGGACACTTAAGATTAGAGCAAGGCACTCCTTTTTTGTGAGGTATTTTGTAACCGCATTTTTCGCATACGCAATATCCGTCCGGACCTTTTCCGGATGCCTCCTTTACGCCAACATTCATAAAGCGCCCCTTTCTCTCCCAAGTAAAACTTTTCCCAATATTGGGCTTAAAATACCCTGTTTCAACATCATGGCTTTTAATATCTAAGTCTATATATTCAAGAGACCCTATTGCCTCGAGAAGCCTTGTACGCAAGCCATTAGATATTTTAGTCGCTTCCTCTACTTTGAGATCTTTAGGAAGAGATATTTCTAAACTGGCAGAAACGGCCGATCCTTTTTTCTGCGTTTTTAAAGAATTTATCTTAATATCTTTTGATTCCGCTATCTTTCTTATTTCATCCTCAATTTCTTCTCCGGCAGACACATCAAGGAGAGCGTCAACGGCTTCTTTTCCGAGAGAAAATGATTCTTTAATAATATACAAACCGACAAGCAAGGCCATAATAGAATCTACGTATATCCAATAACGGGTAAAAATAAGGCCTACCATAACGCCAAGAGAAGCAAAAACATCAACTCTTGAATGCATTCCGTCAGATAGCAACGAAAGAGAATCTTCTTTCTTTCCGTAATGGATTTTAAGCCTTGCCATAATTTCATTAACTACCGCCGAAAAAAGCATAACGCCAAGAGCCAGGTAGCCGATAGATACAGGTGACGGATTTTGTATCTCACGAACTGCTTCTATTACAATAAATATTCCGGTAATAAATAGTATTATTGTTATCGCAAGCCCGGCAATAACTTCAAACTTGTAATATCCATAAGGATGTTTTTTATCTACCGGTTTTTTGGCAATTTTTATCCCTATAAAACTAATCGCGGAAGAAACAATATCCATACTAGAGTGAAGACCTTCAGCAAAAATAGCCCCGGAACCGGCTGCGAGGCCCACTATTATCTTTCCTACGGCAAGAAATATGTTAGCTAAAATTGATAATCCTGCTATTTTTTCTTTCATTTTTTTGATGTAATTATTTTTTTAATTATTTCCTGGAATTTTTTTTGATAGCCGGGAAACGCCTCGACCACCGGCTTCATTTTTATAGTTGATTCGATAAAACTTTTTTCATAAGGAAGCCTTCCTATTATTTCTATATTCTTTTCGCGAGCAAAGTCTTCTATTTCGGAACAGAAACTTTCGGCTATATCGAATTTATTTATTATTATTCCGTGAGCTATGCCAAAATGTTCGGCAAGATATAAAACGCGCTTAAGATCATGGAGAGCAGAAGGCGTCGGTTCGGTAACCGCTGCTATATAATCGGTCCCGACTAATGAAGCGATAACAGGACAGCCAATGCCAGCGGCTGAATCAATCAATATTATATCTGCTTTAAGATCTTTATTGATTTCTTTAAACTTCTCCCTAACTTTAGCGACAACCTCTCCGGAAGCAAGCTCTCCAAGCTTTAATTCCCCAGAAACTAAATCAACTCCATAATTACTGCCTGTATATATTGTACCTATTTCTTTTTTTGTTTCGGAAATAGCGCCATATGGGCAGGCGATCATACAAGCTTTACAGCCAATACAAACATCTTTTGAAAAGGCGGGGTATTTCCCTTTAACAAAAACTATTGCGTTTTGCTTGCAAACTTCGGCGCATTTTCCGCACTTCATACATTTATTAAAATCCCATTTCGGTATAGGCTGATATATCTTTGAGTATTCTTTTCTCTCAACTGATAAGAGCAAGTGATCGTTAGGACACTCGACATCAACATCTAAAAGCGCAGTTTTTTGTTGTTTAGCAAATTCAACTGCCAAAGAAGAGGCTATCAATGATTTGCCTACTCCCCCTTTTCCTCCGGTAACAGCAATCCTCATTTTGTTAGCAAGAATCTTCCATACTTGCCTTTTTTAATTCGCCCTTTTTCCATTTTTCAAAAATATCTTTAACACTAACAGAAGGACACACATAAACATCAATTCCAAATTCTTTACAAAGACCTATAGCCCTAGAACCGATTCCTTTACAAAGAAGAATATTAGCCCCATGATCGCGCATCAATTCCGGAGGAAGTCCGCTTTCTCCTCCATGCTCGCTAGTATTCGGCGCCACTTCAATAACCTCTCCGTTTTCGTTTAAAAAAGTATAAGTCGCACAGCGGCCAAAATGTTCAGCGACATTTGAATCCAGACCTTTATCGTCGTTTGTGGGAACAACTATCTTCATATTAATTAACCTCTTCTACTCTTCCCTCAACGACGTTTTGCAAAGCTTCTTCTACTTTTCCGCTTGCGGCATATGATTTAATGCCAAACTGCTTAAGGATATCTAACGCTCTTGGTCCGATATTCCCGGCTATAACAGCCTCTACGTTGTTTTCAGCCATCATTTGAGCAGTAGTTATTCCGGCGCCAGAAGGTTGGCCGTTATTATTATTTTCTATCGTTTCCGACCATTTTGTTTTTCCATCTTCCGTCTCGGCGATAATAAAATACGGACTGCGGGCAAAAACCGGAGAAACTTCGCTCGATTTATCTTCGCCCGTAGAGCTTATTGCTATTTTCATATTTATATTTTTTTATTTTTATTATTTTAAGCATCTACCCATAACTATATTGTGTCAATGTTGATAAAAATTTATTTTAAAAACAAAAAAAGCGCCGACCTCACCGACGCTTCTTATGCTCATTGTAGCATTATCCCCTTTACTTCTCAAATATTTATCTGGCAATTGTGCATAACTAGCGATACTTTTTAACTTCTATAATCCTAAAATACCGTAAGCGCACCGCTATTAATTATCTCTTCAACCTCTTCAAACCCGACAGGAAAAGCAAAGTTATAACGGGCAGGCAAAGCAAAAACATATTCGGAATTGCGCCCTAGTTCTCTAGGACCTATAGGCGCGGCGCCGATATGAAATTCTCCGTTTTGCAAAGAAGTCCATTGAGAAGCGGTAAAGATCATTATGGGAATATCTTGGCGGAGAATGTCTTCAGTCCACTCCGGATGCCTTATAGATACTATAGGCCCTTCTTCTACCCCAAGCGGACCGCCGACACCGTCTCCCCTCCAGCTGGAATTGACTATAGAGTAGCCCAGCCAGCTCTCGGGAAGAGAAAAAGAAAAACCATATTCATTATTGCGATACGATAGGCCCCCTTCATATTCTCCTATTAAAATATTGGTAATGACCCATTTTCCGTTTTTTTCAGCAACCGATAGCGTTATCGGCTTTTTTGCTGCAAAGCCACCCCTCTCCAACTCAATATTTGTTACTTCTATAATATCTCCGCTAATTTTGTAAGACCGCGAGCCAATTTTTTTAATTTCCGATATATCAATCTTTTCCGGCCAAGGACTTGATGTTAAGCGACCGGGAGCTTCTGCGGTATTATCAAGCCAACTATTTAAAAGCACAGGATCAACATAATCATTATAATTATCTAGAATGCTTTCTTTTAAATTATCTTCCGGGGCAAGGAGAGAAACATTTTTAAGCTTACTGCCAAAATTGAAAACAATTTCTTGAACAATAGCTTTTTCTTTATCAGTATTTGTCTGCATTCCCCTAAAACCAAGAAAAAGGAGCGTTAAAATAATAATTAATAATACAGCTATTTTTATTGCCTTTTTAGCTATTTTCTTAATGCCTTTCATATATACATTGTAGTTCTTAAAATTTAAAATATACACCTGGAAGGCTAGCTAATTAATTGTAAAAAAAGAAGCGCTATTGCGCCCTTTAAGCTAGAGTCTTCTTTTTTCTTACTTCAGCCATATTAAGTCCAAGATAATAACTCTGATTATATTGATCCTTATGTCGTTCACTTTCAAAAATAACTCTAGGAGACAGGCCATTCAGTCCGGCATTAAATCCCTCATTTTTAATATTTTGCATAATGCCTTTTTCAAACACTTCTACAAAGCCTAAAAAAACTATTCCTCCAGCACTCACAAAAACTACTCCTTTCTGTTTTTTTATTTATTAAAAATCTATATTGCATAAATACAATAATATAAATATTAAGTCAATAATAATTTTGCTTTAATAAAAAACCGCTTAATCGCGGTTTTTATAGCTTACTTTTTCTTTTTCTTCCCTGGAGCAGCTCTTTTTTTAGCCTTTTTAGCTTCAAGCATAGCTCTTTTAACTTCTAATCTTTTTTTTGTTTTGGGAGAGTGAGTTTTTCTAGGCTTGCCAACTCCCGTATTTCTTTTTGCCATACTTATTGAGCTTATCAAATAATATTAATAAAAGAAATATCTTTTTAAAGCTCTGTAATATTTTCTACCTCAATCGTCCCCAAACTTTGATATTTTTCATGAGAACCTGGAATAAGCAACCCCTCTACTTGAACGGCCGTACCTGTCGAAATCCCGGCAATATTTCCAAAATTGGAATTGCTGTCTCGGAGAGCATAATAATTCCCAAAATCATCTTGAACGCCAAAAGCGCATTCTAATGTCTGGGGGCCTGACGTGTCCCAATGAGGAAGGCAGACCATCACCCCGGCTATGCTAATCGGCGCAATAATATTTTCAATCTCTTCTTCGGGAAGAATTCTAATAAAGTGTTTTCCATCCGCAGTTACGCATTGTTCCGGGTATGATTCAAGAGATGGATAACCCGCCGAAACGCAATCTTCATACGAAGATATCGTTTGATCAATATTTTCAGCTTGTTTTTCGTTGTATATGTAGCTGTTTAAAATGAAGAACCCGGCAATAATAAGAATTATTATAATAACAATAAAAATTAGAGCTTTCTTCATAATCTTATTTGCACCTCTTTTTTAATTCATCAGCCATTTTATTAAATTCGTAGGCAACAAGCTCCATCTCATCTCCTGACTTAATATTAAGGCGATGATCCCAATTGCCGCTTTCTAACAACTCCATGCCGTGCCTAATTTCAAGAAGGCTATTTTTCGCATTAGCAATAATAGTTTTTCCTATAATTATTGCCCACGATGAAGTCAAGACAAAATTAACCGCCATACCCATATAGAAAAAATTTATGCTTGATAGGCCGGCAGAAAAATTAAGGAAAAGAGCAGCCGACATAGCAACAAAGAAAGAACCTGGTAAAAAGCTTGCAGATATTACTTTTGTCCCAACGCTTATTCTCC
>JALOAR010000008.1 GCA_023228665.1 Candidatus Colwelliibacteriota bacterium
AAAGACGAAGAAGCGGATAAAGAAATGTTCGGATACGTTGAGGGGTTGGTAAAAGAGCTGAATCGCAACGCTCCTGAAGATAAGAAATTTTCAGCAGGCATTACGGGTGAGGCGATCACTCTCTATCTTGAGGATGAATCGCTGCTAAAAAAAGAAAATCTTGTCACGATAATTATTGACGACAAAGCGGTACATTGCGGTTTTAACGGCTTCAAAGAAGATATTAGTCTTGGTAGCGATATGTATGCGAATAAATTAAAAGCTTTTGCTCGCATTAGGGTTAATATATTGCATTGCATAGGGCAATCTGGCCGCGCATCATAAGCGTGGCTTTTATTATATGGTTTCTATTTGTCTTTATTTTCTCCGGATGATAAATTCTTATTTATATGAACCTATCAATTGGCATTGTGGGGCTTCCGAATGTCGGCAAGTCCACTCTTTTTAAAATGCTGACTAAAAAAGAAGTTTTAGTCGCTAATTACCCATTTGCCACTATCGATCCTTCAGTCGGAGTTGTCCCTGTTCCTGATGAAAGGATAAAGAAACTGTCAGAAATGAGTTCTTCCGCTAAAACTATTCCTGCAGTCGTCGAATTTTACGATATAGCCGGGCTTGTTAAGGGAGCTTCTGAAGGCGAAGGGCTTGGCAATCAATTCCTTTCGCATATTAGGGAAACAGACGCGGTAGTCCAAGTTGTCCGCTGTTTTACAGATGAGAACATCATCCATGTTGACGACAAGGGCATAGATCCCGAACGTGATATAGAAATTATAAATATGGAGCTCATATTTAAGGACCTTGAAACCATTAATAAAAGAACCGGTTCTCTTGAAAAAGAAGCGCGCACTGGAGATAAGCAAAAAATAAAGGACATCGAAACTTTTAAAGAATTAAAAACTGGTCTTGAAAAAGGCCTCCTTGCCCGCAATGTCCGGGAAGGAATAACTGATGATCCGGCAGTTAAAGAATTGCAGCTCTTAACCGCCAAGCCGCAAATATATCTCCTAAACGGCACGGAAGAAAATGTAGCTGATTCTTTAAAAGACAAAATATCCAAGCTTAATGCCGGATATACAATATATGATCTTTCTTCAGCGGAAGACTTAAATAAATTAATTAAAAAAGCCTATGAAATACTCGGGCTTATCAGTTTTTTTACTACCGGAGAAGACGAAACTCGCGCCTGGACGGTAGAGAAAGGATCTAAAGCTCCGCAAGCTGCAGGAGCTATACATAGCGACTTTGAAAAAAAATTCATTCGTGCTGAAGTTATCGGTACAGAAAAGTTGCTAGAAGCAGGCAGCTGGCCAGAAGCGCGCAAAAAAGGATGGATAAGGCTGGAAGGCAAGGAATATGTAGTAGAAGACGGCGACGTAATGGTTATCCGCCACGGATAATAAATATCAATAACACCCTTTATGGTTTTTGTAGTAAACTTAAAATGTAATCCGCATTTATCCGTGTGTATTTTTATATCCGCATAAATCCGTAGACTAAACATGTTTTTAAAGAAATTAGAACTTCAAGGCTTTAAATCTTTTGCCTCTAAAATAACTATAGATTTTCCCGAAGGCATAACCGCCATAGTCGGCCCCAATGGTTCAGGAAAATCCAATATAACCGATGCTATTCGCTGGATATTAGGCGAAAGAGAAGCAAAAAATTTAAGGGGAGCAAAAGCAAATGACTTGATTTTTGCCGGAACCGAACAGCGTGCCCGTTCAGGGTTTGCCCAAGCTTCCATGTATTTTGATAATTCTTCCGGATTTTTTCCGACAGACTATAACGAAGTTGTTATAACGAGGAGAATCGATCGCGATGGCGATTCCAAATTTCTTCTTAACGGATCAGAAATGAGGCTAAAGGATCTTATCGATTTTTTTGCTCGCTCCAAGCTGGGAGCGAGGGGGCTTAATATAATCAGCCAAGGAGAGAGCGATTCTTTTTTAAGAGCATCCCCTTCAGGAAGAAGGGTTCTTATAGAAGAGATACTCGGGCTAAAAGAATTTTTGCTTAAAAAGCATTCTGCCGAAAGAGAACTGCGGAATACCAAAATAAATTTAGACAAGGCGAGAGCTATGCTTGAAGAAATAAAGCCTCACCTTAGAATGCTTCGCAGACAGGCAGGAAAATATTCCGAAAGAGACAATATAGCGGAAGAATTATCTAAATTAGAAAACGCTTATTATGGGAGCCAAGCGAAAATTATCAGCAAGGATTTAGGCGGATTCGCTCCTAAAATATCCGCTCTAAAGCAGGAAATTTCAGACAAGAAAAAAGAATTGAAAGGTCTGGAAGAATCTCTTAAAAAAATAGATTCATCTGAACCGGAAGCTAAGAAGAAGCTCGCCGAAATAAGGGAAAAGAGAAGAGAGCTTTTTAATGAGCGCATGGCTTTTACGCCTAAATCAGCGCCAGCGCCGATGTCGGTTGAAGAAAATTCCGCTCAAACAGATCCGCTTACTCTTATTAAAGAAATTAAGGATCTGGCTTTGTCGGCTATGAAGTCTACTTCCATTGAATCTCTTAAAAAGATTCTTGCCGATATAATTTCCCTTATAAGCAATATTGAAGAAAAAAAAGAGGTTGCCTTAAAGCAATCTTTTTCTAAAGAGGATAATTCGGCTGATAGGGAAATTGCCGATAAGATGGCGGAGTTTAATAAGGCTTTAGATGATTTAGATATAGCTGAAAGAAAATTGACATTGGAAATGGATAAATTTAACTCTTCTTTCCGAAACGCCCTTAAAGCTGTCGAATCAAAGAAAAGCGAAATTGATGCTGTTGAAGACAATCTTGAGAGAATTCTTTTTGAAGAAGAAAAAATAAAATATAAAAAAGAAGAATTAGATAAGCGTCTTTCCGCAATGGGGAGGTCGTTCTCTGAATTTGTTTCCGCTCCTGATAGCGAAGTTAAAATTGATAGTGCTTCCGCGGAAAAGCGTATTTACAGGCTAAGAAATGAACTTTCTGCTATTGGCGAAATAGATGAATCTATTATCAAAGAAGCAGAAGAAGTAGAGGAAAGGTTTTCATCGACATCGGAACAAGTTGATGAGCTAGAAAAGGCTTCTATCGATCTTAAAGAACTTATAAAAGAACTTGACCATAAGATTCATCATGAATTTTCAGGCGCTTTAAATAAGATAAACAAAGAACTGTCCTCTTTTTCTAAAATGATGTTTGGAGGAGGAAAAGTATTTTTAAAACTGGAGGAACCGGTACTGACAGAAGGATCTGTCGCTGATGATGTTAAAGCTGCTGAAACTGGAGAGGAGACAAATAGCGGGGTATTCGGAGATGAAGAAATAAGGGCTGGTATCGAAATAGAAGTAGCGCTTCCTAAAAAAAGAATTAAGGGCTTAGAAGTATTGTCTGGCGGAGAAAGGAGTCTTTTATCCGCGGCTATCCTTTTTGGCCTTATATCCATAAGCCCTCCGCCATTTATCGTTCTTGACGAGGTTGATGCTGCCTTAGATGAACGCAATGCCCGCGTATTCGGCGAAATGCTTGATAAATTTGAGGATAAAAGCCAATTTGTTGTCGTTACCCATAATCGCGCAACAATGGAATCTGCCGATGCCCTTTATGGAGTGACAATGGGTAAAGACGGATCATCGAAGATAGTGTCTCTCAAGCTGTCTTAATTATCGCCTTTTATGCGTCGTAATAATTGACACAATTCCTCTTTTTAACTATCATTCAGCTTGAATTATGTTATCTATCAGACTTCGCAGAGTAGGAAAAAAAGGGCAGGCCACCTTCAGGATGGTTGTTGCCGAGGCGCGCTCTAAAGCTAAGAGCAAATTTATTGAAGAGCTTGGGTGGGTAGATCCCCATACTAATAAGTTTGAGTTAAATAACGAGAGAATCTCCTATTGGGTTGAAAACGGTGCCAAACCGACTGAAACGGCATCCGATTATATAAAGAAATCAGGAGTAGAGGAAAAAGGTCGTAAATAAAAAATTTAAAAAAATAAATATTCAGTAATGGACCAAGCACCCGCAACAGATAAAGATTTTTTGGAGTTTTTGATCAAGTCTATCGTTGATCATCCGGAAGATGTTGTAGTTACGAGACAGATTGATGAAATGGGGGTCCTGCTTTCTCTTAGGGTTAATCCCCAAGATATGGGGCAAATAATTGGCCGAGAAGGAAGCACAGCGAAAGCTATACGTTCTCTTTTAAGGATTGTCGGCGTCAAAAACAACGCTCGAGTTAATCTTAAAATTGAAGAGCCGGAAGGCGGAAGCCGTTCCGGAGGAGCTCCCGCAAGAGGAGAAGAAGCTTCGCAATATTAATTCCTCTATAAATATCCGCTTATCAGGCGGAACCGAACCCCCGATTTAACGGGGGTTTCGTCTATAAGGTATTAAATAAAAGATGAAAAAATTTGATATTATCACCATATTTCCAGATATACTCGATTCATATCTTAATGAATCGATCATTAAGCGGGCGATTAAAAAAAAGCTTATAAGGATAAAAACCTGGGATCTTAGAAAATTTTCAAAAAACAAGCACAGAAAAGTTGATGACAGGCCTTATGGAGGAGGGCCGGGAATGGTTCTTCAAGCAGAACCGGTTTATAGAGCGGTTAAAAATATTAAAAGTAGGGAAAAAGGTAGATCGAGAACTATTCTTTTTTCTCCTAGAGGCAAAAAGTTGGAAGATAAGGATATTAAGCGGCTGTCTAAATATGACAGACTGATAATGATATGTGGCAGGTATGAAGGCGTTGATGAGCGCGTTGAAAAATATATAGCTGATGAAACTATTTCTATAGGGGATTACATCCTTGCGGGAGGAGAGCTTCCTGCAATGGTTCTTACGGAAGCGATTAGCCGCTATGTACCCGGGGTTTTAGGAAAAGAAGAATCTCTAGAGTCCATAAAGGGTTCTTATCCGGCATATACGCGCCCGGAAGTAATTATCTCGGAAAAAGGAAAGAAGTGGCTTGTACCTAAAGTTTTGCTTGAAGGAAGCCATATTAAGATAGAAGAATGGAGAAAAAATAACGAGTCTAAGCGTTGACACTTGATATATTTGGAGTTTATACTTTCCCGGTATCGTTATGACTACTACCCAGCAAAAAACAAACGAAAATCAAGCTGAACCGGCTAATTTAGAGCTTTCAGCGGAAGAAGTGCTAATGCTTCAAGAAATGGCCGAAGCGGGGCTGTTATATGGCCTTATGAAGAAAAAAACCCACCCAGGAATGAAACCCTGGATATTCGCGACAAGAAGCGGGGTAGAAATAATTAATTTAGAGAACACTATAAAAGAAATCTCTAAAGTAAATGAATTTTTAAACAAAGTATCCTCGAACGGCAAGCAAATTTTGATTGTTGGCACTTCGCCGGCTGCTAAGGGTATTGCTAAAGAAATTGCCGAAGAGACTGGTCAGCCTTACGTTAATGAGAGGTGGCTTGGAGGAACTCTTACTAATTTTAAGGTTATAAGCAACAGGATTAAGCATTACAACAAGCTTATAGCTGATAGGGAAAGCGGAGCGCTCGAAAAATACACTAAAAAAGAACGTCTCTTAATAGATAAAAAACTTGAAAAGATGAAGTTGCTTTTTGAAGGCATTAGGAATTTAACTGAAATGCCTGGAGCTATGCTTGTTCTTGATATGCCGGAAAACATAATAGCAGCTAAAGAAGCTTCTTCTTTAGGCATACCTGTCGCGGCAATAATAAACACCGACACAGATCCCAAATCAGTAGATTATCCTATACCTGCTAATAATAGGTTGGGTGAAAGTATCAAGCTTATACTTAACCACTTAAAAAACTCTATTAAGAAAAAAGAAAAAATAGCAGAAAAACCGGTTGATGAAGCTTTAAAAACCGAGTAATAATTAAAAGGTCCCCCACGTAATAATACTTTTTAAAATGACTGCAGAAGACATTAAAAATTTAAGAGAAAAAACTGGCGCCGGAGTTATGGATGCTAAAAGGGCTCTTGAAGAAGCCGAGGGCAATATGGAAAGAGCTCTCGAGATTATACAAGAAAAAGGTCTTATAAAAGCCGAAAAAAAAGCCGATAGAACGACTGGAGACGGAATTATCTTTTCTTATATACACAACGAAAAAGTCGGAGTATTGCTAGATTTAAGGTGTGAAACAGACTTTGTTGCCCGCACGGATGATTTTAAAGGACTGGCGCACGAAATTGCGATGCAAATTGTAGCTATGGACCCTGAAAGCGTTGAAGATCTTATGGCGCAACCATATATTAAGGACCAAAAGCTGACAATAGAGGAACTCGTCAAAGGAGTGATTGCCAAGCTTGGTGAGAATATTCAAATCGAGAAATATTGCAGATATGCTATATAGCTCTATTCTTGAAATTATAATGTTTGTCAGTCTCGGCATGGTTATATTGCTTCTTGCAAGAGCTTTGCCAAGAATAGAAGATGAATCTTCCGCTTTTTCTTCGCGTAAAGATAAGATGTCTAATATTGCCAAACATATTCCTTTTGATAAGCTAGACGAATCGATGAACCTTACCCTTCATAAAATATTAAGAAGAGTAAAGGTGTCTATAATGAAGGCTGATAATTTAGTAACTAATAAATTAAAATCCTTCCGTTCCGACTCGAAAAAAGACGGCAACGGATTGCCGATGTAAAATTTTTCCTGTTAAAAATATAAAACACCCCATATGGGGTATTTTATATTTTTACACAAACAAAATTAAAATTACGCAGTGCACAGGGCAGGATTCGAACCTGCGTAGCCCGAAGGCGACAGATTTACAGTCTGTTGTATTTGACCACTCTACCACCTGTGCTTTTAAAATACAGCCATTCGCGCACCTTATTTAAGCAGATTTTATTAAAGACGCCAAGACTTGGCATTTTTTTATTTTCCTTTTTGATTTTTTTTAGCTAATATACTCCGTGTATAGTTTTCTGTTGCCAGAGTAGCTCAGTGGCAGAGCAGCTGTTTTGTAAACAGCAGGCCGTGGGTTCGAATCCCTCCTCTGGCTCAAGGATTTTTTCTTAAGGGATTCGAACGCCGGACCGATGATTTTTCAGCAGAAAAATCGAGGGAGGCGCGGCCGGAGACCGATTTTGAGCGACGGCGAAAAATCGAGTCGATGGGAATCCCTCCTCTGGCTCAAGGATTTTTTCTTAAGGGATTCGAACGCATAAAACGCTTGTCATAATCGGCGTTTTGAGTTTAAATAACTAAGTTCCTCGCCAAAGTAGTTCAGTGGTAGAACGCTTTCTTGGTAAGAAAGAGGTCGCGAGTTCGATTCTCGCCTTTGGCTCAAGATTTAGCCTCTGATTTGCAAATTTTTCAAAATATGGCTAAATTTAAGCTCGCATGGCCAAATCTAAATATTCAGAAAACCTAATAAGGCTGAAATGTTCTGATTGCGGACGCATCAATTATTACACCCGCAAAAATAAAAAACTTGTCGAAAGAAAAATAACTCTTGATAAGTTTTGTGCAGCCTGTAAAAAACACACTACCCACAAAGAATCGGGTAAGAAAAAGTAAATTAATAAGCCAAAGCCCCGCAAATGCGGGGCTTTGATATACTTATGACTGTGAGCAAAGAATATGAACAATTAATCGATAAGCTTGTTTCTTCCGGACATATAGGTTCTCCGGAAATAGAAAAAGCATTTCGAAAATTTGATCGCTCTGAATTTCTTCCGGAAGATCAAAAAGCTTTTGCGGGAGAGGACAGGCCCTTGTCTATAGGTTTTGATCAGGCAAATTCCCAGCCTTTTACCGTATCTTTTATATTAAGCCTTGCAAGTCCCAAGAGAGGGGAAAATATTCTTGATGTGGGGACTGGTTCCGGGTGGCAAGCAGCACTGCTTTCCTCTTGCGTAGGAGAAGAGGGTAAAGTGGTTACGGTTGAGCGGATTAAAGAAATAGCCGATAGGGCTAAAGACAATCTTGAAAAATTTAAGCTGATATCTTCCGGAAATGTCATAGCCGTGAATGGAAGTGCTTTAGATATAGAGCCTGAATGGCCTATTTTTGATAAAATAGTATCTGCTGCCGAGGCTGATTCAGTGCCGGAAATATGGAAAAAAGCGCTTGCCGTTGGCGGCAAAATAGTTATGCCGGTTAAAGGCAGGCTAGTTGTTGCGGATAAGATATCAGTATCGGAATTTTATATAAAAGAATATCCCGGTTTTTCATTTGTCCCGCTTGTAAAATAAGTTGACCGCCGGCGCTCTATTTTGTATTATCTCCATAGCATCCGCAGAAGGTTGGGTCTCGGAAATATTTCCGAAATAATGCCAAAGAGGCGCCCGCCGGAGGAAAACTTCTCCATAACTGCGGCTTTCCGCAGTTTTTTAAATTGCGAAGCAATTTAACCCTGAGTGGAGCTTGAGGCTTGCCTTAAGCGGAATCGAAGGGTTACTGCTCTCAATTTAAGGTAGCGATGCTCAAAGGTCGAAAAAGAAATCAAATAAATAAGCGATTATGCTCACAAAAGAGCAAAAGAAGGAAATAATTAAAAATGAGGCCGAAAACCTCAAAAATAGCCGATCCATTATCTTTATAGATTTTACCGGCGTTAAAACTGGAGATCTTAATTCTTTCAGAAAAGCTATTCGCGAAGTAGGGGGTGAGCTTAAAGTTATTAAAAAGAAACTTTTAAGGATTGCTTTTGATAATGCGGGAATAGATTTTGATCCTGAAACATTTGAATCTCAAGTTGGAACAATTCTTTCTGAAGATGAAATTTTCGCTATAGCTGGGCCGACTTATAAATTTGAATCGGCTACCATACTAGGCGGATATAATCTTGAGGAAAAGAGGTTTGTTCCGGCGGAGGAGGTTATTGCTCTTGGTAAGCTGCCTTCAAAGGAAGTTCTCCTTGGACAGCTTGTCGGCATGGTATCTGCTCCCATCCGCTCGTTTATGTTTGTACTTAAAGAAAGGGCGTCAAAAATTGCTTAAATTAATTCTCCCAAGTTTTTATTTAAAAAATTTTGGAGGGTAAAAATAAAAATACAAATAACAATGGAAAAATTCGAAGACATAATTTCAAAGATAGAAGCCTTATCAGTTGTTGAACTTTCTGAACTGGTTAAGGCTCTTGAGGAAAAATTTGGCGTTTCTGCTTCTGCTATGGCCGTTGGTGCCGGAGCTGGTGCGGGAGCTGCTGAAGAAGAAAAAGATTCCTTTGATGTTATCTTGAGCGATGCCGGAGCCCAAAAGATCAATGTTATCAAAGCTGTCCGAGAAGTCACTGAATTGGGACTTAAGGAAGCTAAAGATCTCGTTGACGGAGCTCCTAAGCCAGTTAAGGAAGGCGTCAAAAAAGAAGAGGCTGAAGAAATTAAAAAGAAGCTTGAAGAAGCCGGCGCTAAAGTCGAGCTTAAATAAATTTTTATTATTTCTTATAAAAAACAGCGCTTCAAAAGCGCTGTTTTTTAATGTATTATTCGGCTTATATCAGGCGCTTTTAGCTCAGTGGTTAGAGCGCTCCGTTCACATCGGAGAAGTCGGAAGTTCGATTCTTCCAAGGCGCACAAGGAGGTTTATATTTATAACGGAGCACGTATTGCAGGATTCTAAAGTTTAATTCTTTCAGGATAAGTAGAATTGACAATAAAACTTATTTGTGTTAAAAAGGCGATATCTTTAAAAAATATATAAGGAGTGTGTTTGATGAAATTAAGAGTTTTAAGAAACGGCGACGAAAAGAAAGCGACTATTTATCTCTCGGAAATGATCTCTACAGCTAAAGAAATTATCTATGAAAGCGACGGAACATACTTGCCAAAAGCAATATCATCGCTTGTAAACGCAATTCCATCGGTAAAGAAGGTCAAAGTAATGCCTTACAGCATTGAACTTGAACTTTGCGAGGAAGAAGATATTAAATTCATAAGCGAATGCGCAAGGCATATTATTAACAGGTTTGACCCTTCTTTTAGCTTAAAACAGTATAAGAAAGATACTGGCGGTGACGGAGATCTTAACAAATCTATACCTACGCCTTTTTCTTTAGGCAAAGATAGCGGTTTTATATCTCTTGACGATCAAAACGAAGATTATTTTGATGCTACCGCATCTATTCTTATGATTGACGGCGTTTCAAAAGTTCGCCGTAACGGTAATTATATAGAGGTGGAAAAATCATATTTCGCCAAATGGACAAGCATTATCCCGGCGATTGAAAAAGTAGTACGTCGAATCTTAAGAGAAGGAATTTATTGATATATGACTTCCTTCAAGCAAAAGCCTCCCTTCACGGAGGCTTTTTTTTATGTTAAAAAATCCCTATGGATAAATTTACGAAAGATTCGACTCTTGGAGAGATAATGAAAACAGAAGGTGCCGCAGAAGCGCTTGGAAGGCATGGAGTTCCTTGTCCGACCTGTCCTATGGCGGCAATGGAAATGGACAAGCTTACAATAGGGATGATATGCGATACATATAGTTTAAATCTCGCCTCCCTGCTTGAAGATCTAAACAGATAACAAAATATCAATCATAGCGCGCCTCACGGCGCGCCATTTGTACGCGACTGCTGTGATATAATCTAAAAAATGTTAAACGTAAAGTTTCGCGATGAAGGAGAGCGCTCTTTTACTCTGGTAGAGCTCTTAATAGTTATTGCTATCCTGGCGGTTCTTGCTGCAGCTGTTGTTATTGTATTAAATCCTGCGGAACTGGTAAGCCAATCAAGGGATTCAAAAAGAATATCAGACATAAAATCTATTGCTTCAGCGGTAGATATTTTAATTGTTGATAAAACAGATCCTAATCTAGGCGATGAAAATTTTGTCTTTATATCTCTGCCGGATGTGAATGAAGATTGTTCCGGAATATCAGGACTTCCTGTTCTTCCGTCAGGATGGGCGTATCGGTGTGTTTCTCCCTCTGATCTTACAAAAATAAACGGAGATGGATGGATTCCAGTGGATTTCACTACGATAAACGGCGGATCTCCTCTTTCTTATCTGCCGCTGGACCCTAAAAATGATATAAATAATTTTTATCAATATGTTTCCTCTGATAAAAAATATGAGGTTCAAGCGCTATTTGAATCGGTTAAATTTCAACCGACAGGAGGTGAAGATGGGGGGTCTTCGACCAGGTACGAGAAGGGAAATAATCTTTCTTTATCTCCTTACACGACGCAAGATAATTGGATAAAAGTTCCGGGAAATTCTCATTTCGGCACTTCTGATTTTTGGACGATGAAATATGAGGCGAAGTGCGTATCGTCTGCAACCAACCAGCCGATCACAGATCCTCATTTGGCGTTTTTTTACAGCAACAGAGACGCGCCATGCACTAGTGCGAACGGGAGATATGTCGCTTCCGCTCCGAAAGGCTACCCTATATCATTTATCTCTCACGATCAGGCTAAGTCTTATTGCCAGAGCCTGGGGGCGCATCTTATGACAAACGAAGAATATATGACGCTTGCGAGGAATGTTGAATCGGTTAAAAACAACTGGAGCGGAGGATCGGTCGGCGAGGGTTACCTATATGCGGGAAATACTGGCGGGCATACTGTCGATCTCCAAGCGAGCGGTTCTGACAAGGAAGGGTACTTTGGAGTAGACACCACCACTGGCCCTTATAGAAGGACAAATACGCTTACGAATGGCGCTGTTGTCTGGGATCTGGCGGGTAGCGTATTTGAGCATGTTATGCGCACTATGTTAGACGACAAGACGCAGATAACTATTCCTTCATGTACATCGACGACTTCCGGTTTGTATTTTTGTATTACTGCGAGTATGGAACGACTAAGGAACCGTATATAACGGACTACGGCAGTATTCCATTCGCGACAATCGGAGCATCGGATTCAGAATGGAATTCTGACCAAGGGGTAGGTTCTATACTTACAGACGGAAGCGGCAGCCGCCCTCCTGGAACGGTTCTTGTCCGCGGAGGAGGCGCCTTAAACTCGCTGGCATCCATTGGTATTTACAGCGTTTTTACGAACCAGAGCAGCACATCGGCAAATGATATTCAGATAGGATTCAGGTGCGTTAAATAGATTTTGTATTGCTGACAATTTTTAAAACACCTCTTATCGAGGTGTTTTATAGTTGACAAATTTTCATTAAGAGCCGATATTTCACGCATAAGGTTCTTAAAAATATTAAGAAAGGAAGCGGTTATATGAATAATGAGGAGCGTATCAGAGAGGAATGCAGAGAATTAACCAGAAAAATACTTGGGGGTCCTCGATTAGAGGTTGGGCAGGCAGTAACTCACCCAAGCGGACGCAAGGTAAAAATTACAAGGGGAAATGACTGTTGTAATGGTCGCGTTTCTAATTTTTTTTATTGGAGAGAAATATTGTCAGACGGAGAACTTGGACCGGAAGAGTGCGGTTATGGATGGTAAAAATTTTTCCCTTTGAGCTGATTGGTTCAAAGGGTTTTTTATTATCTTCCGGAGCGGTACAATACGGGCATAAATGCCTCTTTTTGAAGAAAATAAAGGAAATGTTAAGTCAGCTGCTCCGCTTGCGGATCGTATGCGGCCGGAATCTCTAGAAGAATTTTTTGGCCAGACAGCTCTTATCGGAAAGGGAAAAATGCTTCGTTCCGCCATAGAAAAAGACGAAGTTCCTTCAATGATATTCTGGGGCCCGCCAGGATGCGGTAAAACCACTCTTGCAAAGATTATAGCTAAAATGACGAGTTCTGTTTTTGTGGAATTTTCAGCAACAACAGGCGGCGTTAAAGAAGTTCGCGCTATCATCGCTCACGCGGACGAACGATTACGCGCCAAAGGCATAAGGACGATATTCTTTATCGATGAAATACATAGGTTTAATAAATCCCAGCAGGATGCTTTTTTGCCGTATGTCGAGAATGGAACAATAACCCTCATCGGAGCGACAACAGAAAATCCTTCTTTTGAAGTTAATTCCGCTTTGCTTTCGAGGTGCAGAGTTTTTGTGCTTAAAGCTCTCGGGTCCGATGATATTGCCGGCATTATTAAAAAAGTAATTTCAGATAAAGAAAAAGGGTTAGGCAATAAAAAAATAAAGATTTCATCGGATAGCATCAATTTTTTGGCAGAGATGGCAAATGGCGATGCCCGTTCAGCTCTTAATGCCTTTGAGCTTTCCGTAAAATCATCCAAACCGGATAAAAAAGGAATTATTAAAATAGACGAAGGCATAATTAAGGAATCTTTCCAAAAGAACCATCTTCTTTACGACCGTGCCGGCGAAGAGCATTATAATATTATTTCAGCTTTGCATAAGTCTATGCGCGGTTCAGATGCCGATGCTTCTCTCTACTGGCTTGGGCGCATGCTTGAAGCAGGGGAGGATCCGCTCTATATTGCCCGCAGGATAGTCCGTTTTGCTTCGGAAGATATTGGTATTGCTAATCCCGCTGCTCTCACGCAAGCAGTAGCGGCATATGATGCCTGCCGTTTCATCGGTATGCCTGAATGCGGAGTTAATCTAGCCCAAGCGGTTGTTTATATGGCAAAGTGTCCAAAGAGCAACGCTTTATATACGGCTTACAGCGAAGTGCAAAACGATATTAAAAATATGCCCCACGAACCGGTACCTCTCCACTTAAGAAACGCTTCGACCAAGCTGATGAAAAATATCGGTTATGGAAAAGGTTATAAATATAATCCCGATTATAAGAATAAAGTTGACCAAGACTATCTTCCGGAAAAACTGAAAGGGAAGAAATATTACAAAGAAAATAAAAAATAATTTTTATCTCTGTTTTTGAAATTTGTTATTTGGATTTTGTAATTTTATTATACTTATATGGCTAAACTAGTTTTTGATATAGAAACTGTCGGAGAAAAATTGTCCGATATGGACGAAACAACTAAAAGCGCCGTCACTAAGCGCATTAAAAAAGAGGCATTAACTGAAGAAGAATATGGCGAATTGCTAACGGACGTTGAAAGCGGATTTGCTCTTTCTCCTCTTACTGCGGAAATAGCGGCAATTGGCGTTCTTGATGCTGAAACTATGAAAGGGGCTGTGTACTTTCAGGCTCCCGGCGCAGATATTAAGGAAACTGAAGAAAAAGGGATACGGCTTAAGCCTATGTCCGAGGCGGATATGCTTGCCCAATTTTGGGAATTAATGAAAGGAACATCAGAGCTTATCGGTTTTAACAGCAGGGGTTTTGACGCGCCGTTTATAATAGCCCGTTCAGCCTTCAACGGAATCCGCCCGTCAGTAGATATTATGCCTGACAGGTATGGGAGGTTTGGAATGATAAAGCATACCGACCTCTATGATCAGTTGTCTTTCTATGGGGCTTCGAGATTTTCTCATGGCAATCTTCATATGTGGTGCCGCGCTTTCGGCATAGAGAGCCCTAAAGAAGGGGATGTTAAAGGAGAAGATGTTAGCGAATGTTTTAATAATGGAAAATTTATCGATATTGCCCGATATAACACGCGCGATATTATTGCTACCAAGGAGCTTTATGACCGTTGGTTGAAATATTTCAATTTTTAGCAAAAAAACAGGTCTATTGACCTGTTTTTTTATTTGTTTTAAGGTCGGCTTAGGATCTTAAAATAAAAAGATACCAAAAGGAAGGAAGTGTTTGTATGGATAGTTTAGAAGGCTGTTCGGAAGGTTTGGTTAGAGATACTATTAAAAATAAGGTGGAAGGGCTGCTATGTTCTGACTCGGTTAATTTTCCCAACATCTATCTCTCTGATGTTAATATGGAAGGGCAGAAAGTAACTGTTATTCTTACTTCAGAAATTTCCGCTAAGAAAAATAACCTTAAAGAGGTAGCCTCTTTAATGAAAGAGAGGTTAGAAAACAATACTGAAAAAGCTGTTAAAGTTGAGTTTTCTCCGGACAGCTTTATAAAAGAAAACGCCCTATAAGGGCGTTTTTTTCTTGAATACATAAGGCGAAGGCCTTAATATATTGGAATATGAAAGATATATATGTTATCGGACACAAAAATCCCGATACGGATAGCGTCGTATCAGCAATAGCCTGCGCTAAAATAATGGATTATAAGCCGGCTATAGCAGGGGATATAAATAAAGAAACAGATTTCATTTTAAAGAAATTTGGAGTTTCCGTGCCGGAAAAACTTGAAAATATTTCCGGGAAACAAGTTTTTCTCGTTGATCACAACGAGAATACGCAGATTGCCGATGGCTGGGATAGCGCAGAGATAGTCGGCGTTCTCGATCATCATAAAATAAATTTTTCTTCTCTCGCTCCGCTATTTTTTCACGCTGAACCTTTGGGAGCTACAAGCTCTATAATAGCTAAGTTATATATGGAAAAAATTAGAGCTGACGCTTCTCTTGCCGGGATCCTTCTTTCCGGAATACTTTCTGATACAGTTGTTTTCAAGTCGCCGACTACCACGGAAGATGATAAAAAAATAGCCGAAGAATTAGCTTCTATTGCGGGAATAGGCAATATCGAGGAATTTGGAGTAGAAATAAAAAAAGCGGGAGCTGATATTTCTGGTAGGTCTGTTTCCGATATCGTTGAAGGGGATTTTAAAGAATTCAATATGGGCGGAAAAAAAATAGGCATCGGTCAGGTAGAATTGCCCGATATTTCTGTTATTGAGAATATAGAAGATGATATTATTGCTCTATTGAATAAAATGAAAGAAAACAAATATGAGATGGCAATAATGGCAATAACTGACATTATGAATGAAGGAAGCAAGCTTTTATTTTCGGGAGATAAGAATATTATCGAGAAAGCTTTCTCTGTAAGAACGGAAAATAACAAAACTTACATTAAAGGCCTTATGTCCCGTAAAAAACAGCTAGTTCCTCCGCTTGAAAAAATATTATCGGAGTAATGATCGAATTTAAGATATTAAAAAAATCCGATAAATCGAACGCCCGCCTGGGCGTTCTTAAAACGCCTCACGGAGAAGTAGAAACTCCTTGTTTTGTTCCGGTAGCTACTCAAGCAACAGTTAAAACTTTATCTTCTGACGAGATAATAAGCGCAGGCTCGCAAATGCTTATTGCGAACACTTTTCACCTTCATTTAAAACCTGGGGAAAAACTATTAAAAGACCATGGAGGCATAAATAAATTCGCTAATATAAAAATTCCCATAATGACCGACTCGGGAGGCTTTCAAGTTTTCAGTCTTGGTTTTGGCAGGGATCACGGCGTAAGCAAAGTTGAAAAAATTAAACCGGAAGAATTCATCAAAAAAGGTTCCCAGCCCAAACTTTTAAAAATAACCGAAGAAGGGGTTGAGTTTACCTCTTATGTAGATGGTTCAAAAATATTTATGGGCCCGAAAGAATCTATAAAGATACAGGAAAAAATCGGCGCCGATATCATATTTGCTTTTGACGAGTGTACTGCCCCCACCGCAACAAAAGAATATACTGCCGAATCGCTCAAAAAAACCCACCGCTGGGCGGATATCTGTTTAGGCGTTAAGAAGTCTAATCAAGCCCTTTACGGCATAGTTCAGGGAGGAAAATATAAAGATTTGCGCGTTGAAAGCGCCAAATTTATTGCATCTCGTCCCTTTGATGGTTTTGGTATTGGCGGAGAATTCGGCGGAGATAAAAAACAAATGGTCAAAATGATTAAGTGGGTTACTGAAGAGCTTTCGGAAAACAAGCCGCGCCATCTTTTAGGTATTGGCTACTTGGAAGATATGGAAAAAATAATAAAATCGGGGATAGATACTTTTGATTGCACTGTTCCGACGCATTATGCCCGTCACGGAAATGCTTTTACATCAAAAGGAAAGATAGATCTTACTAAAACAAAATACCTTAAAGGAAAAGCGTCAAAAGAGTCTCTAGACCCAGAATGTAGCTGTTTTGTCTGTCGGGAGCATACGAAAGGGTATTTATCTCATCTAGTGCGTGCCCATGAAATTACGGGATTAAGGCTTCTTTCTTTCCATAATGTTCATTACTTTAATAAATACGTGGCGAACATAAGGGAAAAAATAAAAAAAGGCCTTATTTAGGCTTAATTATTAGCTTTTATAGTTGGATTTTGATTGGGATTTGTGAGTTATGATTTGAGAAAGTGTTTGTTTTGTGGATAAGTTTTCCCCACCGGATAAAAACCTTTTAAAACCTGCTTTTTTAAGCAGGTTTTTGCTTTGACCCTGTATGCTTGGTGGGCTATAATTTAAACACAGTGGGGAAAAGTGGAGAAAAGTGTTGAATATGTTTATCGGAGAATACACACATAATATGGATGTTAAAGGCAGGATGGCTGTTCCCGCCAAATTTAGAAATAAATTAAGCGGAGGAGCGATTATTACAAGAGGGCTTGATAAATGCCTTTTTCTATTTTCTATAGAAGAATGGCAAAAACTTGCGGAAAAAATAGTTTCTCTTCCGCTAACCCAGGCAAATTCCAGAGCTTTTTCCCGTCTTATGCTTGCGGGCGCTGCAGACTGTAATATCGATTCACAGGGAAGAATTCTTATCCCCGACTATCTTCGAAAATATGCCGGATTGGAAAAAGAAGTGGTTATTGCCGGGCTCTATAACAGAGCTGAAATATGGGATGAAAAATCTTGGAGTGGCTACAAGAAAGATACCGAATCAAGGTCGGAAGATATCGCCGAAAAAATGGGCGAGCTTGGAATCTGATGGAGAAAGATTTGGCACAAGAAGGAAATATTCATATTCCCGTCATGATGAGCGAGGTATTGAAAGCGCTTGCTCTAAAGCCCGGAGATTTTGTAATAGACGGAACTTTCGGCGGCGGCGGACATTCTTCCGAAATAGCTAAAAGTATTGCTCCAAAAGGAATTTTGCTTGCTATAGACAGAGATCCTTCTGCTATTAAAAAAGCAAATATTTCTAGCGAAGAAATAAAAATTGTTCTCGCTAACGCTAATTTTACCGATATTCCCGATATCCTTGCTGATAAAAATTTACCTAAGGCAGACAGCCTTCTTTTAGACCTTGGCTTTTCTTCTAATCAATTAAGCGGAGATAGGGGTTTTTCCTTTATTGAAGACGAGCCTCTTCTTATGACTTACAGCGATGAAACAGAACCCCTTTATAAGGTTCTGCCTTCTCTAAGCAAGAAAAAAATAAAAGAAATAATTGCGATTACCGGAGAAAGATATGCCGGGCGCATAGCGGAAGCAATCTGGAAGGCGGAGCGAAAAAGGCCGATAGGGACAACGGGCGAATTGGTAGAAGTTATCCGTTCTGCCGTGCCTCTGAATTACGAGCGAGGAAGAATACATCCGGCAACAAGAACATTCCTTGCTTTCAGGATATATATTAATAACGAGCTTGAAGGGTTGGACCAAGTCATATCATCTTTGCCTCAAATACTGAAGCCTAACGGCAAAGTGGCGATAATAACTTTCCAATCGCTTGAAGACAGGATAGTTAAGAACAAATTTAAAGAAATGGCGAGAGAAGGAGTTATAAATATCCTAAACAAAAAACCCTTAACCCCTTCGCTTTCAGAAATAAAAAATAATCCTAGAGCCAGGTCGGCAAAACTAAGATCGGCAACAATGAACTAAAATGACTATTGTAAAACCTAACAAACAAAAGAAAGAAGTAGTATGGACATGGGTGTTCGCCTCATTAGGAATAGCTCTTGTGCTTTCAGTTGCCTCTTGCGGATGTATTTATGCTAAAACAGTTGTCCTGAAACATGATATTTCCTCGCTTGAAGAAATTATCAATGAGGAAAAAACAAAGAATGCCGAGCTTAACAACGAAGTTTTCAGAATGACCGACCCGCAGATACTTGAAGTTATTGCTGAAGAGAAAGGTCTTGTTGAAGATAATAATCCTCAATGGGTTTTCGCTTTGTTGCAGTCGTAGTTTTATTTAGCGCTCTTTATGGGTCGCTGGCGTTTCGTTTTTATAACCTCCAGATAAGGAAGGGGGATTTTTATGCTGCGCAAGCAGCATCCCAGATATTAGGCAGATCGCTCGATCCGGCAAGGGGAAATATATTTATGATGGATAAAAACAATACGCCAATACCGGTTGCTGTTAAAAAAGATTATCCGTTTGTCTATTGCGTCCCTGAAGAAATGGCAAAAGCGGGAATAGATCTTAAAGAAACAGCCTTCAAGATAGAGGATGTGTTAGATATTCCCGCAGAGGACTTAATTGCTAAATTAGACAAGCCTGATGACCCTTTTGAAGAGCTTGCTAAAGTAATTCCCGAAGAAAAAGTATCTAAAGTGAAAGAACTTGATATTCCAGGGCTCTACGTGGGTCAAAAACCAAAAAGATATTATCCATATAATAGTATGGCTTCTCATGTGCTTGGGTTTGTTTCTGGCGACGAAGGGCAATATGGAATTGAAGCTTTTTATGAAGGCAAACTTTCCGGGAAAGCGGGCGAAGCTTCCGGCGATTCTTTTGTTGCTCCGACAGACGGGCAAGACGTGTATCTTACTATAGATCAGATAATCCAAGCGCGCGCTGAAAAAATAATTTCCGATGCAGTTTCTCAATTTAATGCCAAAGGGGGGATGATTATAGTTTCTAATCCTAAAACAGGAGAGATTAAAGCTATGGCTGGCTCTCCCTCCTTTGATCCTAATAACTATGGTTCTGCTAAAATGTCTGACTATGTTAACCCGAATGTTCAGAGGATTTACGAGCCGGGATCTGTCTTTAAGCTAATAACTATGGCGGCTGCTATCGACTCTGGCAGCGTTACGCCCGACACTGTATACGAAGATACTGGTTCTTTAACTATAAATAGCAGAACTATAAAAAACTGGGATCATAAGGCGTATGGCAGAACAACAATGACAGAGGTGATAGAACATTCGCTAAACTTAGGCGCCGCTTTTGCAGCTAAAGAGACCGGTAAAGAAAAATTTTTGAGTTATATTGAAAAATTCGGTTTTGATAAGGCTACGGGCATAGATCTCCCCGGAGAAGTTATCGGCAGTATAAAGCCTCTTATAAACGGAAGAGATATAAACTATGCCACTGCTTCATATGGGCAAGGTATATCCGTATCTCCCATCAGAATGCTTACTGCCGTTAATTCGATAGCTAATAATGGAATAATGATGGCTCCTCGTTTAACAGTAGGCGAAAGCAGGGAAGAAGGAAGGCCTATATCAGCCGAGACGGCAAAAACGATAACCAATATGATGGTTTCTGCTGTTAAGATTAATGTATTGGCTGATATTAAAGGTTATGATGTTGCGGGGAAAACCGGTACGGCGATGGTTCCGGACTTTGATAAGGGCGGATATAAAGATAGTTATATAAATACCTTTATCGGTTTTGCGCCTGCCTATGATCCTAAATTTTCCATTCTTGTAAGAATTGATGAGCCGGAAGGGAATCCTTTGGCAGGGGCAAGTGTAATTCCTCCTTTTAAAGAGCTTGCCGAGTTTATATTGTCGTATTATGGTGTGGCTCCTGATAACATCAGATAAACTATGAAAAAAGCGCTCGCTGGTATCCTTGCTTTTTTAGCTAGAGGAATAATAAGCAAATATAAGCCTAAAATAGTGGGTATTACTGGAAGTTTTGGCAAAAGCTCTACAAAAGAAGCTGTTTTTGCCGTTCTTTCTTCAGGTAGAAAAAAAGTAAGGCGAAGCAGGGGTAATTTTAATAATGAACTTGGTTTTCCTCTTTCTATAATAGGAGATTTTAAGAAAACAGGTGGCGCTATTTTTTGGCTGAAAGCGATTCTTAAAGGTTTTTATGTCTGGCTTTTTAAAGTTGATTATCCCGATATTCTCATTCTTGAATACGGCGCCGATAAGCCGGGAGATATCAAGTATTTAGGCCGTATTGCTCGTCCTGACGTAGCTATTATTACCGGCATATCGGATATTCCCGTCCATATTGAGTTTTACGCTTCAATTGAAGAAGTTGCTAAGGAAAAAAGCGCGCTTCTTAAATTGTTGAAACAAAACGGAACGGCAGTACTTAATGCCGATGACGAACTTGTTTCTAAAATGGCCGAAGGCCTTGATAGGGACACTATCTTTTTTGGTTTTAACCCTGAAGCGGATTTTAAAGTTGCTCAATTTTCAAACAGGTTGTCTGAAGGTGTTCCGATAGGAATATCATTTAAGCTTGAAACAGTTGGAAAGTCTGTCCCGGTAGTAATTCCTGGCACTATCGGCAAGGCGCAGGGCTACGCAGGAGCTGCTGCCGTAGCATGCGGATCTATTTTTGGAGCTAATTTTATCGAATCTGCCGGCGCTATATCCGAATATAACCCTCTTTCTGGCAGAGCTAATATTATCGAGGGAATTAATAATTCTTGGATAATAGATGATACTTATAACGCCTCTCCTAAAGCGGTAGAAGAAGCGCTGTCAGCGCTTAAAAGCCTTTCCGGAATTATTGGGAGAAAAATAGTTGCTCTTGGAGGTATGAAAGAATTAGGCAAATATTCAGATGAAGCTCACAGCCTTGTCGGAAAAATGGCCGGATCTTTTGCTGATATTATTATCGGTGTAGGCGAAGAAGGAAAAATTATTGTTTCTGAAGCGGAGAAGGGAGGTAAAAAAACAATGTGGTTTGACTCCTCCGTTAAAACCGGTGAAGCTCTTAAAAAAATAATTAGAGAAGGAGATATTGTTTTAATTAAAGGATCCCAGTCTGTAAGAATGGAACACGCCGTAAAGGCAATTATGAAATATCCGGAAAAAGCCGGTAAGCTATTAGTGAGGCAATATGGCAATTGGCTGAAGGAATAAATTGAAATTAGCCGGTTTCTAATATAAAATCCTCTCTTGTAAGGCCCTATCGTCTAGTGGTCAGGACATCAGGTTCTCATCCTGAAAACCGGGGTTCGATTCCCCGTAGGGCTACAAGCAAAACTCAAATTTCGGGGAATCGAACGCCGGACCGATGATTTTTCAGCAGAAAAATCGAGGGAGGCGCGGCCGGAGACCGATTTTGAGCGTCGGCGAAAAATCGAGTCGATGGGATTCCCCGTAGGGCTACAAGCAAAACTCAAATTTCGGGGAATCGAACATTTTTTGTCATTCCCGGCTTGACCGGGAATCCAAGTTTCTAAAATTTAAAAATTTTAAGTTATGGTCTTTAAACCCGCCTGATCGGCAGGGCAGGTTTTAATTTTGAGTTTTAAGTTTTTGTATTGTATTTTTAGACTATGCCTGGTTCTGAAAAGAAGCCCAAAATAAAAATATCAATACCCCCGTTTTTTATATACGGGATTATATCCGCAGCGCTTTTATTAGGAGCGGTTACCGTCTCGTATTTTCTTATAGATGAAGGGGCTTTTATTATTCTTAAAGGAGTAATAGGCGATAAATACACTTTACTTAATCTTATTGGTGTTACTGCCGTTATTTGCGGGGTTAATATTCTTGCCTCATGGGCTGTTTTCTATAAAGACAGGGTAGCTTCTCATATATTAGGGAGCTTATCTGTTGCTGTTCCTGTATTTATAGCTCTTAAAATTGTGGCAATCCTGTATTTATAACCTTTTTTCTGCCTATTGACATTATTTTTCATATGTGATAAAAACAACGCTGTTTCAGTTATTTTAAAAATTCATATGGTCTTCCTATATTCGCTTTAAGCGAAAAAATCAAATAGGAAGAACGAGAGGAGAATGTAAGATGAAGAAGAAAATTGCGGTTTTAATGGTTGTTTTGGTGGCGATGTTGGCGTTTTCCAGCTTTGCTATGGCTGCTCCGACCGAAGTAAACATCGATTGGAACGGCGCTGGTCAGATCGGCAGCAGTATCAACACAGGGGATTCGTCCACTGTGTGGTCAACGGCAGGTAACTTCATAAGCGGTTCTTTTGTCGCGAAAGACAAAAACGATAACCCTTACAATTATGGAGTTGATTCCAACGAGTATGTCATTAATGCGTCTGTATCCGGAGGCGGATACATCGAAATGCAGACTGATAGATTAACCTCGAAGGAATCTACTTACGGCACGCCGGGCCAGCAATCCTACGCTTTTGTAGGAGCAAATGACGGCGATATAGCGCTAGTCAATCGTACCACTACGAACTACGCCGCTATGAAGGATCCTGGTTATCAGTACCAGCTGTCCGGAGGGCATAATATTACCGTTGCCAATTCCAGCGCTTATGAAATTACTCGTTTCATAGCGGACGGAAAAGGAAATACTGGTAATATATACGCCTTTGGTGACGGCGACGCTGTTTTAGACAGTATGTCTTCTGAAATGGGCGGTACTGGAATCAAATTAGGCCACGGATGCGGATGCTACACAGATGCAAATTACACTGCTAGCGGTGGATCAGGTCATTTCGAAGTAACAGGAGTTGGGAACAATTCTGTCGTTTTTGAAGGACTAGGTCTTTCATCCGGCGGTGGATCGTTATCTATTGTTGCCAATTGGGCTAACAATTTTTCTATTGACAACTATGCGGTAACAGCAAAATAAGTCGCCTTTTTGGCGCAAGAGCGGAGATAAACTCCGCTCTTTTTATATTTGACAAATTAACACAATTATGATACAAATCAAGGCTGAAGTAGTTTTTTAAAAAATAAAAAATAAATTTTTCCTTAGCTTCTGCCATTTTTGGCAAAAAACAAGCTTTGGAAAAGAAGGGAGGCAGTAATGAAAAAATCAGCAAAAATTTGCTTTTCATGCATTTTGTTGGTTTGTCTTTTTTTCTCGACGAGCATCGCGTATGCGGAAGAAGAAAACAGCTCGGAAAATAACGGAGAACAACAAAGTGTTCAAGATGAAGTCTACGGAGATAGCGGCTTAAACGTTAATATCGGAGTTATCGGCAACGAGCCGAATGTTAATGTTGGTGTCCAAGGCAATAATCCTAAAGTGAATGTTGATGTGGATGGAGAAGGTTCGGAGGTATATATAAATGACAGAAACATTAATATTCCAACGGAGGTTCATAATCACAACCATAACAGCTACACAACCGTCGTAGAGGGTGTAACCATCTCTCAAGTCACAAGGGAGATAGACAAGAATTTATCGCCATTATCTTCTAAGACTCAAGAAATTGAAGGCAACCTGGGAGTCGCGATAGATGGGCTCTCAAAAGTAATCCTTATGCTTGGCGACCCCAATCATCTGGAATCAACTGTTGTTGACTCGCTGAATGCGATCAACTCGGACCTGTCAGGAATTAAAGGAGATATATCTTCAATAATCTCCGATATGGAAAAAGTTATCGGCTACCTCGAAGAATTAAATAAGCTAGTAGAGGAAAGCAAGACAAATAGCCTAAAAAGGGACAAGATTCTAGACAGTGAAATACTAAAACTTCAGAAAGAGCTGGAAAGTTTTTCAAAGTGGTCGGCAGATATCGCCGAAATACTGGAAAAGCAGAAAGCAAAAGATTCCGAATTATCCGAAGAAATTTCCAAACTTCAGAAAGAGCTGGAAAGTTTTTCAAAGTGGTCGGCAGATATCGCCGAAATACTGGAAAAGCAGAAAGCAAAAGATTCCGAATTATCCGAAGAAATTTCCAAACTTCAGAAAGAGCTTCAAAAGTTTTCAGAATGGTCTGAAAGCATAGTGGAATTAATCAAATCAGACAGGGATGAATCTGTCGAAAGGGACAATCAGCTGCTTTCAGAGATCACCCAGATAAAAGCAGACATGGAAAAGGAGCTGAAAGAAAGGGATGAAAAAATAGCTTCGCTTGAAAAAGACCGTGAAATTCTTATCATAATACTGATAAGTTTTGGAGCGGCATTGGTAATAACAATTATTGCCACTATTATAGTTAAGGCTCGCAAAGCCAGGACTATGTAATTTTTATAAGGATCGCAGTCTTTAGACGCGATCCTTTTTTATATGATTTTAATTGCAATTTTTTAATCATAGTTGCAACGGGTATTTATTTCTGATAATATCTCCCGTATGTTTGCTGTTATAGAAACCGGCGGAAAGCAGTATGTAGCCGAACCCGGAAAGAAATTAAGGATTGAAAAGATCGAAACCCCTGAAGGGAAAGAGGCTGTTTTTGATAAAGTCCTTTTTAAAGAAGGGGACACCGGAATTAATATCGGCCACCCTTACATTGAAGGATCTGCCGTAACAGCCAAAGTTCTAGAGCAGGGAAGAGATAAAAAGAAAATAGTTTATAAGTTTCATTCTAAAAATCGCTACGATAAGAAAAAAACTCATCGCCAGCATTTCACTGATATAGAAATAACCGGCATCAAGTAAAAAATCCGCCTCATGGCGGATTTTTATTTGGACTTTAATGTTTGTTTCTTTATTTCCTTCCCTCTATAGCTTCCCCGAGCGTATCCGGATCAGCGAACTCAACCTCTCCCCCTATAGGAATGCCTCTTCCTAAGCGGGATATTTTTTTTGCCGAACCACGAAGGTTTTCGGCTATTATTTCCGCCGATATATCTCCGGCAGTAGTTGGGCTGAAAGCTATTATTATCTCGTGTGCTTTTCCTTCGTCGGTTGATGCCAGCCTGGATTTCAGCGAGTCCAGTTTCATTTTTTGCCTTTCGTTCAAATTGCCGGCTTTTTTAATATCTCCGATAAGCAGGTAAACTCCTCTATATTTGCCAGTATTTTCCATAGATATGAGATCTGTTTCTTTTTCAACCACAGCTACCGTTAATAAATCTCTTGTATGGTCATTGCATATTTCGCAAAGATCTCCGTCCTGATCGTGTACGGAAAAGCAATAAGGGCAAGTCTTTAAATTAGCGAGTTGCGCTACGGCGTCGGCGAGCGGTGCTACGGCAGAGCTTCCTTTTTCTGTCAGATAAAAAGCAAGCCTTAAAGCTTGTCTTGGTCCTACGCCCGGGAGCTTGGAAAACTCATCCACAAAAGGCCTAATCAGTTTCGGTATTTTCATGTATTTTATCTATATTTTGGAAACTTGCAGATTCTTTATTAAATCTTAACTGTACGACTCCAAGAGGTCCGTTGCGGTGCTTGGCAATATGTATTTCCGTCATGCCTTCCTGTTCGGGCATATTATCCATTGTCTGCTGGTATCTCCAGATTGGGTGTATAAAGAGCACGACATCTGCGTCTTGTTCTATAGAACCTGAATCGCGAAGATCTGAGAGCTTAGGCACCTTATTATCTCTCTGTTCAACTCCTCTTGAGAGCTGGGAAAGAGCGAGTATTGGAACATTAACTTCTCTCGCGATAGTCTTTAAGCCCCTGGATATTTCAGTTATTTGCTGGACGGAGCTATCTGAAGATTTTCTCGGCTGGATAAGCTGAAGATAATCTACAACTATAAGTCCCAAGTCCTTATCTTCCGCTTGAAGCCTTCTTGCCATCCTTCTTATTTCTAAAATATTTGGCGTAGCGGCGTCATCGACATATATCTTTGATTTTGACAGGCGGTCAAAAGCGGTCTGTATCATCTGATAGTCAAAATCATCTAATTTTTTTCCGGTACGTATTTTCCAAAGGCTTACTTTTGATTCAGCGGATATGAGCCTATCTACTATCTGTTCTCGGGACATTTCTAAAGAAAAAATTCCAACACCCATTTCGGTTCTTGTTCCGATATAGCGGACTATATCGAGAGCCAAAGAAGTTTTACCGAAAGAAGGTCTTGCGCCAAGCACTACTAAATCTGATTTCTGGAGTCCGGAAAGTATGTTATCGAGATCATGAAAGCCTGTCGGCACGCCTCTTGTTACATCGCCGTGGCTTACTCGTTCAAGCCTTTCATAAGCGGCGGGAAGTTCGTTTTTTACTGAAGCAAAAGATCTAATGGCAGTCTTGTTGGTAATTGAGAAGACTCTTTGCTCGATATTATCAAGCAATACATCGATATCTTCAGATTGAGTCATCGCGCTTTCAGCTATTGTACTTGAAGCGCTTATCAAATCGCGGAGGATTTTTTTCTCTTTGACTATCGAAGCGTAGTGGGCAACATGGGCAGCTGAAGGGACAGAATTAACTAAATCATTCAAATAAGCCGTACCGCCTATCTTATCTATTAAATCCGCTTTTTTCAGTTCCGCGGAGAGAGAAAGCATATCTATCGGAGCTTTCTTTTCCCATAATTTGAACATCGCCTCAAATATAAGGCCGTTCTTTTTATCATAAAAATCTTCGGGATCAATAAGATCTGCTATATTTCCTATAGCATCCTTATCTATCATTATCGCGCCGAGGACAGATTGCTCGGCTTCAAGGTCTTGGGGCGGTACTCTAATATCTCTATTGTTCGTCATTTATTTCTTTATTATCTTATAGCCGTTTTCGTTATCTCTTAATTCATACCCTTTTTCTTCTATTCGCAATCTTATTTGGTCTGCTTCTTTAAATTGCCCCTGTTTTCTTAATTGGTCTCTTTCTTTTGCGAGCTCTATAAGTTCATCGGGTATTATCTCCATAATAACAATTCCTTTCTTTAAGTTAAGTCCCAATATTTCATCGGCAAATTCTATTAAGGATGCTTTTTCTGCCGGTATCAGGCTTTTTTCTTTTAATAAAGTCCACAACATTGCCAGTACTTGAGAGGTATTAAGATTATCGTTAAGTGCTTTTAGTATTTCCTTCTTAAAATCGCTTAATTTTCGAGAAAATAACCTCTTTTTCTTTTTTCCAGATTCAATATCTTTTTTAAAAGACATATAAGCCTTTCTTAATCCTTCGAGCGCGGTTTGGGCAGCGCTTAAGGCTTCCCATGTAAAATTCATTTTGGATTGGTAATGAGTTTGAAGGCATAAATATCTGAACGAAAGAGGATCGAAGCCTTTTTCCTCGATATCTGAAAGCGTATAAAAATTGCCGGCTGATTTTGCCATTTTTTGTCCGTTTACCAGCAGGTGCTCGCCGTGCAGCCAGTATTTCGCGAAAGGTTTTTCTGTCGCAGCTTCGGATTGCGCTATTTCGTTCTCGTGATGGGGGAATATATTATCCACTCCGCCTGTATGTATATCGAATGATTCGCCAAGGTATTTCATACTCATTGCCGAGCATTCTATATGCCACCCTGGCCTGCCGGGGCCCCAGGGAGATTCCCAAAAAGGTTCGTCTTCTTTTTTTGCTTTCCATAACACAAAATCTTTTACTTCATCCTTTTCATATTCGTCAGCGCTTACTCGTTGAAATTTTTTAATTCCGGACAGATCCGGGTGCGAAAGTTTGCCGTAATTTTCAAACTTAGAAATGCTAAAGTATACCGAACCGTCATCGCTTTTATAGGCATAGCCTTTATCTATAAGTTTTTGTATCAAAGCAACCATTTCGCTTATATGCTCCGTTGCCCTTGGCGCCTTTTCAGGTATTTCTATATTAAGTTTTTTTAGATCTTCGAAAAATTTTTCTTCAAAAAAAGAAGTTATTTCTTTGATTTCTTTTTTAGATGATTGAGATTCTTTAATAATCTTATCGTCAATATCAGTGATATTCATCACTTGAAAAACATCGTATCCGTTAGCCTTAATATTTCTGCGCAATACATCTTCGAATATATATGTACGAAGATTTCCTATATGGGCAAAGTTATAAACTGTCGGCCCGCAGGTATACATCTTAACAACATCCTTATTTATGGGCTCGAATATTTCTTTTTTCCCGGACAGGGAATTATAGAGTTTAATCGGAAAAGCTTTTCTTGAGAGGTGTGAGAAGGCTTTCATAAGCGAATTATAACACCGGCCAGCTATGCGGGCTAACTTAGATTAAGCGTCGTAAAATATTGACAATCACTGTTTTTTATTTAGAATAACCATTGAAATTTGCCTTATTGGATTTTGAGGTTTTTATTTAAAAATAAAAATTACCCAAGAAGATTTAATAATAATTTTATTACTCATGCCAAAAGAAAATAACAAGAAAAAAGAACTCAAAAAAGACAAGGCTTTGGCTGAAAATACTGTTGAGGAGCTTAAAAAAGAGCGTGATGAATATCTTGAAGGTTGGAAACGGGCGAAAGCCGATCTGATTAATTATAAAAACGAAGAAACAGCTCGCTCTAAGGAAATGATTCGTTTTGCCGAAGAAGGCATTATCCGCGACATGATTGCCGTTCTAGACAGCTTTGACCTTTGTATTTCGTCTCTGGATAAGGAAAAGGAATCATTTACCAAAGGCATCAGAATGATAAGGACGCAAATAGAAGATGTGTTTAAAAAAAGAGGGCTTGAGAAAATTGATACCCCAACAGGAAAACCTTTTAACCCCTCTTTTCATGAAGCAATATCAGTAATAGATTCTGACAAGCCGGCAGGAGAAGTAATTGAAGAAGTTGAAAAAGGTTATTTATGGAATGGAAAAGTGCTTCGTCCCGTCCGGGTCGTTGTTGCTAAATAAATAAAATTAAAAAAAAGAAATCAAAATTAATTTTTAAAATGTCAAAAATAATAGGAATAGATCTTGGAACAACTAATTCGGCTATGGCCTTTGTTGGAACAGATGGCAAGCCGGAAATAATAGAATCAGCCGAAGGGGCGAGGACTACTCCATCTGTAGTTGCTTTAAGCAAATCTGACGAAAGGCTTGTCGGAGTGCTGGCTAAAAGGCAATCAATAACCAATCCGGCAAATACCATATCATCGGTAAAGAGGCTTATTGGAAGAAAATGGGATGATTCGGAAGTTCAGAACGATAAAGAGTGGGCTCCTTATGAGATTAGAAAATCAGAAAATGGCGGAATTGATATTAAGATGGGCGATAAGTGGTACAAGCCGGAAGAAATATCCGCTATGGTGCTTTCTAAGCTTCGCGCGGATGCCGAAATGAGGCTTGGAGAAAGGATAGAAGAAGCTGTAATTACCGTACCGGCTTATTTCGATGATTCGCAAAGGCAGGCCACCAAGAATGCCGGAGAAATTGCCGGACTTAAGGTTAAAAGAATTCTTAACGAGCCTACAGCTGCCGCTCTTGCTTATGGGCTTAATAAGGAAAAAAATGAAAAAATAGTTGTTTACGATTTCGGTGGCGGAACTTTTGATATATCGGTTTTGGAAGTCGGCGACGATACTGTTGAGGTTAAGGCTACTGGAGGAGATACTTATCTCGGAGGAGACGATTTTGATAAAAAATTAAACGAATACGTTGTTGCTAAATATAAAGAAGAGGAAGGAATAGATATATCAAAGGATCCACTTGCTCTGCAAAGATTAAAAGAAGCTGTTGAAAGGGCAAAGCACGAGCTCTCGTCTTCCATAGAAACGGAAATAAATCTTCCTTACATAACATCTGATTCTTCGGGTCCTAAGCACTTGTTATTAAAAGTGACTCGAGCCAAACTCGAAGAGTTAGTTTCCGAGTATATTGAAAAAGCTGCCAAACTAACCGAAGAAACCGTTAAGGAAGCAGGTTTTTCCCTATCTGATATTAATGAAATTATACTAGTCGGAGGGCAAACCAGAATGCCGGCAATACAGGCATCGGTTAAAAAACTTTTTGGAAAAGAGCCTAACAGAGGCATTAATCCGGATGAAGTGGTTGCTCTCGGTGCTGCCATACAGGGAGGCATATTCCAAGGAGATGTAAAGGATATTCTTCTTCTTGATGTTACCCCTTTAACTTTAAGCATAGAAACTTTAGGAGGAATAGCTACGCCGATGATACCGAAAAATACCACTGTTCCTACAGCAAAAACGCAAATATTTTCTACCGCCGCTGACAACCAGCCGTCAGTAGAAGTTCATGT
>JALOAR010000031.1 GCA_023228665.1 Candidatus Colwelliibacteriota bacterium
TTAAATTTCACGGACTCCAGCGTAAAGGCGGAGACCGTCGTAAAGGTTTGTCCGACAATAAATCCTTCCAGCGAGCTTTGTACATTATTGTTGTCTCCGGTATTGTAGTAAATTTCCAGCGCCATCTTAGACCACCGCGGCCACGTGGCAGAGAGCAACGACCGGCTGGCTGCTGGCCCCGATTTGGTCGCCGTCTCCCCATTTCTTCAGGCCCCATCGCTGCCCTCCCCGAAGCCGTTTCTTGTCGGCATCAATCGGCACGACATTGTCCATATCAAAACTGGTCAGGGGCGGCTGTTTGTTCGTCGGCCACGCCTTGCTGATGCCCTGTATCGGGAATCCAAATTCAAGATTGGACGGCATTCGAACCTCACTTTTAGGAAATCACAACCCAGCTGGGGGTGGACAGGGTGCCGGCGTTTGTATGAGCCGTTCCGTTGTCGGTATCGATAATCAGGCAGCCGGGCGCAAAGTCCCCTTCCGTGGCCGCGTAGGTCGCGGGGGACCCATGCACAAAGGCGAAGACGGCCACGTTGTTGTTGGGATAGGTCGCGTCCTTGATGCAAACCACCTTGGTGGCCGTGGTGGTCGGATAATCAACGCTCTGTCCCATTTCAAAGATGACGTTTTTCTGACTCATCCTGCAATCCTTTCCTTTTAGTCGGTATTGTATACGGCGTCATTGAGTCGGTAGCTGCCGCGGGCAATCTCAAAGGCCGACATCTCCGGAGGGCCCCCGGTCGGTCCGAGGTGGCGCGGTTCCAGATTGCGGTCCTGATAGATGGCCTGTTGCAGCAGGGTCTGGTATTTCTGTTCCTGCACGTCCTGTACTTCATCGGCCTCGCTCTCGGCGGCGGCCAGACAGGCCGCCAGCAGGGCTTCGGCGACAAACGGGCCTCCAATCGGCACGTCCGTGGTATTGCTCATCATTTCCGGGAGGCACTGATAGCTGTAAAACAGGGTCCAGTCCGCGTTGGGAGTGGGCCAGAAAATCACTTCTTTTCGCTGGCCGGTTTCCGGATGATAGTCTCCGGCGGTGAGGGCATAATATTGGGGATAACTGTTGTTTTCCCCGATGCTTCTCAGTTCCATCAAATAGTCTTCGTTGCGTTCTTCAACGGGCGGATATCCGGTGGCGTTAGAAAATTTGAATTTGGTTCGCATTCCGCCAAACGAATCCGGAAGTTCATACCGCCACGTCCCGCTCTGAATCGACAGCGTGGTATATTTCCGAAGAAACGTCCAGTCATAGGCGCCCAAGAGCCGGAGATAGCCGCTCTTTACATAATCCTTGGCGTCCTGCAAATCCGTCCCTGTGGGTCCGCTGGACCCATACGTACCCAGAAATTTACTGACTCGGTTGTACAGGTCCTGATACGTGTAATGCGCGGCTGCCATCCTTGGTCTCCGGCTTTTTACCTTTCTTGGGCCTTCCCTTTTTGGGAAGGCCGGTTAAGGCCATGTTGATTTGTTGCCAAGCCGCCTGCAACTGCATATGCTCGGCAATCGTCAATCGCTGCATCTTCAGGATATTATCAATTATCTGGACGCTTTCTTCAAGTGTTTTTTTGGGGGGCTGAGTTTCCATAATCTCTCCGTTTGAGCATGGGGGCCTCTGAGGGAGTCACCTGAATCATTCGGTCTCCGAGGGCCTCCTGTATATCGTTTATATCTCGTATATAATACTTCAGTTCTTTGGGGTCCAACGAAACGCACTGGTCCGGTCCGGGTCCTGTTTTATCCAGTGTAAAATGTTTTTCGATAATCTCGGCCCCCATACATACCGCCCCGATGGCGCAAAGGGACCCTCTGGTGTGGTCCGAATAGCCGGCCGCCCACCCCAGATTTTTAATCATGGTAATCGTCCGCAGGTGGGCATCTCTCAGGGGGGACGGATACGCCGTATTGCATTGAAATATAGTAATGTTCTCTTTGGCGGCACCGCCTTCGACCAAGTACTTGGTCGCCATGATATAATCGATGGTGGTGCACATCCCGATGGACAGGAATATTTTTTTCCGGGTCGCCCCGATTTCCCGAAGCAGGTCCGGATTGAAGGCCTGCCCGGAGGGGACCTTGATTATCGGCATCTCCAGCTTACAGGCCAGTTGCAGAGAAGGGCTGTCAAAGACGGAAAAGAGGGGCTGGATAGAATGGATTAGACCGAGGGCGATGATGGCCTTACACAGGTCCTCATCCAGTTGACACTGGCGGCACCAGCGGACTACCTCCGGGTCGGCGCCCACCAGCCGGTCTGCCTGATACAGCTGGAACTTGATAAAATCGGCCCCGGCGTCGGCGGCCGCGATGACCATTTTCTCAATGGCCGTTCGGTCTCCTCCGTGATTGCATCCGGCCTCTGCGATGACGCGCACCTTGCTCATGGTTTCTCCTTGATAAATCCGGCCGGATTGCCAAGGTACAGGCCGGGTTTTTCGATGGAACTGACGGCCACGCTTCCGGCGCCCAACACAACATGGTCGGCAATCGTGACCTGATTGAGAACGACCGAGTGACTTCCGATAAAACAATGATGACCCACGCGCGCGCCGCCGTTGACAATGGCCCCGGTGGAGATATGGGTATAGCTTCCGACGGCGGCATCATGCTCGATAATACACCCGGTATTCAGGATGCAGTATTGACCCACCCCCGCTCCGGTATTGACCACGGCTCGGTGTCCGACCGTGGTTCCGGTTCCGATACAGCTGTTTTGGGACACGGTGGCATGGGGAGAAATCAGCGTGATAAAACGGCCGCCCCGGCTGACCACTTCATCGACAATGGCCTCTCGGACGGTTTCCCATTTGATATGGCCGACGCCCAGCAGGAACCGGCTGTACTGACGGCACAGGACAGACCACCGCATGGGAGTCAGTTCCCTTGTATCCCCAATCACCGTGGCGATGCGGGGCTTTCCTCCCAAGGAAATACTGTACGTGTTTATGGAGTCAAGGAGGTCCCAGACGGACCGGGCGTGTCCCCCGCCTCCGAGCAGGCAGATTCCCGTATCTGAATCAGGCATGAATTGTCTCCTATTTTCGTCAGGGTCATGGAATATCCAAGAGACGAAAGAATTGTCCCATAGATTGTTTTACAGTGGTCACAATAGACCGGACAAATTGACTGTGACGCCTGATGCAGACGCCGCCGGCTCGGACAGTCCCGGATATACAGGGTCAGGCAGGCCCCGTTTTTTCCCATGGTGTATTTCAGGGTACAGGCCGCCTTTTCAGCACTAAGGGTTTCGGCCCAGTACTCCACGAGTCCGGCCAGCCCCTTGGTGCGGGTCAGCTGCTCGAACCGAAAAGACATGGCCTCGGCCAGCAGGGTCCAGAACTCGCGAAGCCCGTCGATTCCCTCGTGTTCGTACAGCCATGTAAACAGTTTGTTGTACGCCACAATAAACGATTCGTTGCATATCATGGGGTTCTCCTTGCCCGCGGGAATCGCGGACAGTTTCGACACGGCCGGTAGCGGTCGAATTGGCCGGCCAGAAAATCCTCTCGAATGGCTCTCAGCGCCTTGCTGTTCCATGCCTGTTTCAGGGAGGTTTCAGGCACCCGTCCCAGATTCATAAACTCATTCCAGTCACTGCAACAAGGAGTGATGATGCCATTCCAGTTGACCGACAGCTTATCAAAGACTTCCGGGCATTGTCCGTAGACCGGGACTTCCTCGGTGGCCGTCATATCGACCGTATGCCCGACATAGCAGGCCTCCGCGAAGGGGGCCACTTCCTCGCGAAAGGTCCGAACCAGCAATTCACTTTCCGTGGTGATGGTGGTACCCACCTGAAGGACCGGCGTGCGCCGGCCTCCGCGAAGCCGGCGAAGGTCCTTCAGGGCCTCCATCAGCGCCGCATAAAGATTCTTTCCCCGCCACAACTGATAGGTGTTCGGGTCGGTCCCCTGAAACGAAATTTTCAGGGAGGTCAGCCCGGAGTTTATCAGTTGTTTCCGGTTTCTGCCCCCGAACGAATCGAGGTCCGTCAGTATCAGGCCGTTCGTGTTCAGGTGGCAGGCCAGCCCGGCATCGACGACGGAACGAATCGCAAAGGCCCACCCGTAATGGAGCAGGGGTTCCCCCCAGCGGATAAAGCGAATCGGGGTCCGGTATTTCTTGGCCTCCCGGAGTATCGAATGGAGAGTGCCGATGGTCATGTATCCGACGGGCCGGGTTTGCAGCCGGCACCCGACCGGGCACATTTGGCACCGCATGTTGCACACATTGGTCAGTTCCACGTCCAGCATCCGGGGGAACGGAAGCGGGGCGGCCATTTTCTCGGCCATGGTTCCGGACTGGCAGGCGTCAATTATCGTCGGAAAGGGATTGTCGAACTGGCTTTCTTTTCTTCCGGTCATGTAAAATACCCTGCAATATATATTGAGCTATCATCAGGTCCGTCTTCGTGTTGATATCCACGGAGAACAGAGGCGACATAATATGGGCAATCACGTTGGTTTCATAAAGATTCTTTTTTTCCGCGAACACGTCCCACTTGGCGGCCAGAATACAGTTGTTCAGCTGGAACAAATGCGGCATATCCTGTCGTCTCAGGCGTTGCTGTTCGGGCGTTAAAAATCCGCGCATGTTAAATTCATACAGGGGTTTGCAGACCCCCAGCGGGCAGGAAGTCTCGCAGACGCTG
>JALOAR010000032.1 GCA_023228665.1 Candidatus Colwelliibacteriota bacterium
AAGACTCTCAAATACTCCATAGATATCTGGGTAGTGGATAATCCGAGTACTGCGTACAAGAAGGTTCTGTATCAACCGGAACCGGATCTTGGCACTATATCGCTCTGACTAAAAAAGGAAATGATTATGTAATTTATAAAGATGGAAATGAGATTGCATCGGATACGAACTCGCTTACTCTTGTAACCGGCATAGTAACAATAGGGTATGATTTTGACTACGAGGAGTTTTCATCTGCCTACATTGATGAAGTCCGTATGTATAATAGGGCGTTGTCTGGCGGAGAGGTTAAATCAATATACGAATCAACCAAATAAAAAAGGGTCTTTTACCCCTGTTTATAATTCGCCTATAATTTAAGAATGGTAAAGATAGCTATTAACGGTTTTGGGCGAATTGGCCGCCTCTTTTTCCGTGAAGCATTTAATAAAGAAAATATTGAGGTCGTAGCCGTTAACGATCTCGGCAATGTCGATAATCTCGCCTACCTTTTAAAGTACGATACGGTTTATCGCCAGTTTGGCGAAGATATTAAAGCAGACGGGGAAAATTTAGTCGTCAATGGAAGGAGTACTAAATTTTTTCAAATTAAAAACCCAGAGGAACTTCCTTGGGGAGAGTTGGGCGTAGATGTAGTTATAGAAGCGACTGGCGTTTTCGATTCTTACGAAAAAGCTGCTGCTCATATTAAGGCCGGAGCTAAAAAAGTGGTTATTACCGCTCCTGCAAAGGATGAGGACGGAGAGCTCGGTAAAACTGTATTAATGGGAATAAACGAAGATGAGGCTGAAACATGCGATATTACTTCTAATGGAAGCTGTACTACCAACGCCGCTTCGCCGGTTATATCCGTTTTAAATGAGAGCTTAGGGATAGAGAAAGCAATGCTTAATACTATTCATTCTTATACCGCTACCCAGAATATAGTTGACGGCACAACGAAAAGCAGTGATTTTCGCCGCGGCAGGGCAGGCGCCCAGAATATTGTCCCTTCCACTACTGGCGCAGCCATAGCTGTTACGAGAGCAGTAAGGGAATTAAGCGGTAATTTTGACGGCATAGCCATAAGGATTCCGTCTATAATCGGATCTATTGCCGATATTACGTTTATTTCCAAAAAAGAAACTACAGTTGAAGAAGTAAATAATATTCTTAAAAAAGCGGCAGAAGACCCAAGGTGGAAAAATATGCTTGCGGTTACGGACGAGCCCTTGGTTTCTTCGGATATCATAGCCCAGCCCTATGGTTCTATCGTCGATCTTAAATTTACCAAGGTTGTTGGCGGAAATCTCGTCAAAGTCCTTTCTTGGTATGATAATGAAATGGGGTATGTAGCTACTCTTATAAGGCACGCCCTCGAAGTCGCGAAAAAAATAAAATAAAAATGGAAAACAAACCTAAGTTAAGCAAATTCGGTTCTCTTATAAAGGGAGCCGTAGATGATTTCAAATCTCGCATAAAAATTATAATAGGCCTTTCAGCTTTAACCCTTGCAGTAAGCTTTATTATGCCGGCGCTTATTGCTTCTTCGGTAATAGCGGGGGTATTTAATATCGCTGTCGGTATAGCCGTAGGCATCGTTAGTTTTATTCTCTTTTTACTGGCAATGTACTTTGTAAACGGAGCCTATGTTTATTCGATGAAGGAGGGTGCTTCTATTAAAGAATCTTTCAAATTTGTCTGGAAAAATTTCCGGCCTTTCATTTGGATTTTAGCTCTCACTGTTTTAGTTGTTGTTCCTGGAATTGTTGCTCTTGTTATTCCCGGCCTCGTAATATCTATCCTCGTGTCTTTTGCCTTGTTTATTTTTATGGACCAAGGCGTCAAGGGAGCAGATTCCCTTGTTAAAAGCAGAGAATATGTCCGCGGTTATTTCTGGCCATTAGTCGGAAAACTTACTCTTCTTGCGCTCGTTACAATCGGAGTAATGATAGTGGTGGCTATTATAGCTGGCATATTTGGCGCTATAAGCGAAAGCCTTGAGGATATTATCAACAGCCTTTTCAGCATATTCGTTATTACGCCGATAAGCCTCTGTTTTTCGTGGAGGCTGTATAGGGATTTGAAAGAAAAAAATGAAGCTTCTGTTTCAGGAGGTCAAGAAATTAAAAGCAATATCTGGGTAAAAGCTCTTGCCATAATCGGCGGAGTGATTGCTATTGCTGGAATTGTTTTGGTTTGCATCTTTGCCCCTAAAATAAATGAATTCATAAAAGAAAATAATCCTAAAGAAGAAGCTCCTAGCTACTTTCTTGAAGAATCGCCTGCCGGTAATGAAAGTTTTAACCAAGAATTGCAACAAATACTTGAAGGGATAGAATAAGGTTAAATGATTATCTACATCGGAGCAGATCATAAGGGGTTTAGCCTTAAGGAATCCCTTAAAAAATATCTTCAAGAAAACGGATACACTGTGTCGGATATGGGGAACACTGTTTTAGATCCGAATGATGATTATCCTGATTTTGCCGTGCCTGTTGCGGAGAAAGTCAGTATGGATCCGGAAGGAAGCAAGGGGATACTTATCTGCGGTTCCGGTGTTGGCGTCGATGTTGTCGCTAATAAATTTCCTCGTATCAGATCATCGCTTGTCGTTTCTCCAGACCACGCTTTTTTAAGCCGAAAAGATGACAACGCTAACGTACTTTCTCTTCCAGCAGATCTAATAGACGAGCAAGCTGCCAAAATGATAACAGCCACTTGGCTACAGACGCCTTTTTCCGAAGAAGTTAAATACAAAAGAAGAATCGCTAAAATAAGGGATATAGAGCAAAAAGCAAAAGATATGTAAAAAAGACGGCCCTACGAGGCCGCTTTTTTATGTTAAAATTCTACCAATGGAAATAATTCCGGTTATAAATTGCGATAATTTCGAATGCGTTAAAGATAAGCTTACTAAAGCGGCCTCTATAATCAGCGGAAGCGGGGAGTGGATTCATATTGATATCTCTGACGGAAAATACGCTCTAGAGCCAAAATGGAATGATCCAGAATCTTTAAAAAAGTTTCTGAATGAAAACGGATTAGATTTTTATTTCTCTGTTCACTTTATGATGGAGCAAGCCCAAACTGAAATAGAAAAGTGGTCGCCGATTATTAAAAAAGCGGTAATCCCCATAGATAATAAAGAAAATCCTGCAGAAACTGCTTTTATCTGCCAAAAGCTTAAAATAATTCCCTGTTTATCAGTACCGCCTTCAATTGAAATTGAAGAAGCTGTTAAATACGCAGGCACTTTTAAGGATTTTCAGATATTAGCTGTTTCTCCGGGACCATCGGGGCAAAAAATGCAAACAGGAACATTAGAAAAAATATCTGCTCTTAGAAAAAAAATTCCCTCTGCTATAATAGAAATAGATGGAGGAGTAAATCCTTCAACATTGCCTTTTTTGAAAGAGGCAGGAGCGGATGTTGCCCTTTCTGGGAGTTACATATTTGAGAACGCCGATCCGATATCGGCATACGAAGAATTAAAAAAATTAGCCGTATAAATGCCTCACGAAATAACAGACGCAAAAATAAAATTTATAGAAGAAAGAGCCAGAGAAATAAGGGTTAACATTATTAAAATGCTTACGGAAGCCGGTTCTGGCCATTCGGCTGGATCATTGGGAACAGCGGATATTTTCGCTGCTTTTTATTTTCATATTTTAAACCACGATCCTAAAAAGCCTTTATGGGAAGACAGGGATAGGCTTATCCTTTCAAACGGGCATATTTGTCCGGCAAGATATGCCGCTATGGCTATTTCAGGTTATTTTCCGGAAAAAGAATTATGGACTCTTAGGAAAATAAACTCCCGTCTTCAGGGCCATCCGCATCGGTCTGATCTGGAAGGCGTTGAAACTACTTCCGGACCTTTGGGCTCGGGGCTATCTCAAGCGATAGGAGTAGCTCTTTCGGCAAAGCTTGATAATAAGAGGTGGCGCACATACTGCATCCTCTCTGACGGCGAACATAACGAGGGCAATCATTGGGAAGCTGTTATGTTTGCGGGCAAAAATAGGCTTAACAACATCACTGCTTTTGTTGATAGAAATAATATCCAAATAGACGGCTATACCGAAGACATTATGCCTATTGAGCCCTTAAGGGATAAATATATCTCTTTCGGCTGGCACGTTTTGGAAGTAGACGGGCATAATCTTTACGAAATAGTTGCGGCGGCAAACGAATCAAAAGCTATATATGAAAAACCGACGGCTGTTATTGCCCACACTATCCCCGGCAAAGGAGTAAGTTTTATGGAAAACGACTACCTCTGGCATGGAAAAGTTCCAAACGGAAAAGAAGCGAAGCTTGCTCTTGAAGAATTAAATAAAAAGAAATGATTTTTTCGAGCAAGAAAACTCAAAAATTCTTTATTTTCCAATCATTGATCTGGTCGCTTGTTATATTGGGGCTGTCTTATATAAAAGTTAATAGCTTATTTTCATTAAGAAATTTTTATCTTCCTGGCATTTGCCCGCCGGGAAT
>JALOAR010000009.1 GCA_023228665.1 Candidatus Colwelliibacteriota bacterium
GAAGAGCTTAAAAAGGCTGAAGAAGGCAATAAGGAATTTGCCGAAATGATAGACAGAAAAATAAGAGCCTATTCCCCCGAACCGGGCGCTTGGACAATAAGAGATAATAAGCGGGTAAAGCTCCTTGACGCCGAGCTGAAAAATGACGGTTCGCTTAAATTAAAATCAATTCAAGTCGAAGGAAAAAAACCAATAATAATATAATGAATTTTCTCCAATCGCTTTTCCTTGGAGCTGTCCAGGGATTAACCGAATTTCTCCCTGTTTCAAGCTCCGGGCATTTAGTTTTTTTCCAGCAAATTTTCGGCGTCGGCGAAGAAGCTCTCGCTTTTGATATCGCTATGCACGTTGCGACCCTTATTGCTGTTGTCGCTATTTTTTGGAAAGAGCTCCTTTATATGCTTAAAAAGCCCTTCAGTAAAATTACCCTCCTCGTAGTTATGGCGACTATCCCGACAGCAATTATCGGCTTTGCCTTCCGCGAATTTTTTGAATACGCTTTTTCTTCCGGAGTATTCCTTGGAGCATGCTTTATGATTACCGGACTTGTCCTTTTTTATGCCGACCGTTCCAAAAAGCTTAGCCGTTGCGGAAAAGACTCTGAAAGTATGAGTTTTATGGACGCAATAATCATAGGGCTTGCCCAAAGCTTTGCTATCATCCCCGCTATTTCCCGTTCCGGATTAACTATATCCGCCGGACTATTCCGCGGATTAAAAAAAGAATTTGCCCTTAAATTTTCATTCCTTATGTCCGTACCGGCAATATTGGGCCCGGCAGTTATAGACGCCAGAAATATAACCACTCAAGCAATAACAAGCGTAGGCATCGCGCCCCTTATTGGCGGAATGATAGCCGCCGGAGTAACCGGATATTTTGCTATCCGCTTTATGCTTGAATTCTTTTCCCGCGCCAGCCTTAGAGTTTTTTCGTATTACTTATTTGTCCTCGGCGGTCTAGTTCTCGCAGACCAGCTCTTCTTCGGAATATTTTTTGAAAAAATAATATAAAAACAGTTGCGATTCAACGCATTGAGCTAATATTTTTTCTGTCATTTCTTCCCTTCTCTGTCATTCCCGAAAATTGCGTTAGCAATTTATCGGGAATCCAATCTTTAATCAATATATTTCTCCGCTAATTCATTAATCTTTTCCCAATCTAAATTTCTAAAGAATGCCTCTATATATCCCTTCCGATTTGTTCCGTAATCCATATAGTAAGCGTGCTCGTAAACATCTAAAGGTATTATCGGAACCGTCCCGGCGATAATGCCTACATTATGCGCATCGGCGCTGTAATTCTTTAGCACTTTCTCATCCAGATCATAGCTCGTTATCACCCAGCCTCTCGCAGAAAGTCCGGCAGCTGTCATATCTTCTTTCCAAGATTCAATTGAACCAAAATCCCTAATTATCATATCAGCAACTTTTCCTACTGGCTCTCCATTACCTCCCAATATTCCAAAGTAAATCGCGTGCAATTTCATTCCATCGATAGCAAATGATTCCTGCCTCTTCAACTCCCCTATTTCGCTATATGTAGTATTAGCCGACTCCTTATCAGCCGAAGCAATTTTTTCCCTTATCTCATTGGTCTTTTTCACATAACCCTCATAAAGCTTAAAGTGTTCCTCGATAGCTTTAAGTGAAATGCCGTCAAGATCCCTTGTAATTGCAAGCTCGTTTGGAACGAATAAATTAGTCATATATATGCTAAAAAGTTATTGATAATGGCTTTGTATTATTATACTATATGGTTGCCTTAGTTATATTCTGTCATTCCTATTTCCCTTCGTCATTCCCGAATTCCTTTCTATCATTCCCGCGCCGTGCCCTTCCAAAGCCCCTGGCGAAGGAGGAAAGGCGGGAATCCAGTAAAAAACAAGGTTTTAAAAATAATGCCAGATCGTCTTATGGCTTGTCTCGCCGAATTCTAAGTTTACGAAGAATGAGGCGGATAGGACACATGCCTCTTTTAAAAATGTTCTGGGTATACATACTCAAAAGTAATAAATTCGATAAAACTTATGTCGGCATACCCGACAACATCGAAAAACGCCTTAAAGAACATAATGAAGGTCATAGCTCTTATACTAGAAAATATAGACCTTGGTCGCTTATCTATTCGGAAGAATTAGAAAATCGGAAAGATGCGCGGATAAGAGAAAAATGGTATAAAAGTTACGCTGGCAGAAAAGCCATCAAAAATATTATTAACAATAAATTATTGCCGGATCGTCTAATGGTAGGACACACGCCTCTGGAGCGTGGTATCTTGGTTCGAATCCAGGTCCGGCAGCACTTCGACAAGCTCAGTGCTTTTGCGCCACAATATATATGTGGCGTGTTTTGTATATATTCTTCTTTGCGATAATCGAAAATATTACGTCGGTATAACCGATGACTTAGAGCGACGCATAAAACAACATAAGAATAAGCACTCTCCATATACCAAACAATTTTCGATTATTGAACTCGTATATTCAGAAAAGTATGAAAATAGAAGTAAAGCAGAATTGAGAGAATATCAAATAAAAGGTTGGTCTATCGCAAAGAAGAAAGCGTTGATATCAGGAAATAAAGAGTTGTTAATAAATCTAAGCAAAAGTACTGGGCGTGACGGAGTCCTTTCAGATCAGTAGAATGATAGTGAGCCTGTCGAACTATCCAGGTCCGGCAGCCAAGTTGAGCGCGGTTTCTTGCGACCGAGACGCATAGAAATAATACATTAAGAAATGTCGAATAATACTATCAATAACTATGTCAAGAATTAGAAATCCGTTAAAAATCTTTTTTGAGACCCTAGTCGTAACACTTGTATTATCTTTTGTTTTTTATCAAATATTCGATTTTGAGAAAACGGTGATATTTACTATCTGTCTCTTAGCAGCAATTATTTCAGGTTTCTGTGTAAGTATTGAAAATACTATTATAATCACAGATAAAACAGATAAAGTCGAATAAATCATAAGGTTAAAAGAGTTTATAAATTAATTATTAGGATGCAAACTTTATTTAGATTTGTTGCCAATAATAAACTCTCATATACATAAATTGATATGAGTCTTAAAAACCCAAAGTTTATAAAGTTTTATAAAGAGCTATTTCATAAAAACGGAGAAAATTTAGATAACCTTACTAAAACTTTAGATGAGGTTGATAATAAAAAGCTGCAAGAAATAACTCATTTCTATTACTTTATTTGTAGCCCCGAGGATAAAGAAGTTCGCGACGAGCTGATAATTATTGGCATTACTTCAATAATGGAGGCTCTCATGCAAGATCCTAAATATATTGATATATTTTCTTATTTTGATTCAGTCTATCCAAAACAAAATAAAATAGATGACTTTAAAGAATTTAAAAGGGGATATCTAAATAAATATGGAGCAACTCGTAAGGTAAAATCCTATATTAATACCTATTTATCAGAAACAGATAAAGAAGACCTCATATCCAGTGTAGATGTATGGGATAACAAAAAGAAAAGTTTTAATACGCTTAAAAATATCAACGAGTTTAGTGATCTTCTCTATCGTATGCGTTCAGAATTCGTTCATGAAGCAAAAATGGAACATTTAAATCTGGCCGGATGTTCTTTCTCAGTAACAGTAGTCGATAAATGTGTATTTAAAATAAAAATAAATATTAGAGAATTTAAAAAGATATTTGAGAGGAGTTTTGTAAAATATTGGTTAAGTAAATGTAAGTGATCAAAAAATATATATGTATTAATTTTTAATCTATTCAAGACGCGTCGATAAAATATCAAAATTAGCCTAAAATTAAAGTAATGGAACCTAACTTTGCATCAGAAATGATTGGAGTTTTTATAAATACGCTTTTACAGATGTTCTTCAAATTATGGTATCTTTGGCTAATCGTCTTGGTAGTCGCCTTTATTCGAATCTTCTTTGATAGAATATTGCCAAAAATAATAAGAAAACATCGAATTAAAATCTCCCGTAAGGCCGGGAGTGAGTGGCTCTCCGATAGAGATTTTTTACAGGAGCTAAAAAGGATGAATCCATCAGATTTCGAAGAATATACAGCCGAATTATTCCGTAAGTTAGGATATAAAGCTAAAGCGGTTGGACACTCTCATGATGGTGGGATAGATGTTGTCGCCGAGAAAGATGGCATCCCCCACTATATTCAATGCAAAAGATATAACCATAAGGTTCCGGTAAAAGAGATCCGTGATTTTTATGGCGTTATTGCCGGGAAAATAGCAAAGGGAACAGGCTACTTTGTCACCACTGACAGTTTCACCCTGGAAGCGGAAAAATTTGCCGAAGATAAGCCTATTGAACTTGTAGACGGGTACAAACTCGTCGAATACGATAAAATGGCTAATAGTTAAAATAGATTTATTAAAGTAGATTTTTAATATATCATTAAAAATAAATCCTATATAAAAATTAATTTTAATAAAATGGAAATAATTAATTACACTTCAATAATTTTGGAAGCAGTCGTGGCAATATTTGGTATCGCAATCGCCTTAAAGAAAAAGCATATTTACGGATGGGGTATCGCCCTCACCTTTTTTATTTACGTTTTTTACGACCTAGCCAGGATTAAAAGCTGGCAAGTTCCATCCTCGATAATGTCCTTAAGCTTCCTCATAGCCACAATTTCTGCCTTATTCGCAGTCTGCTTAATTTATAAAAATAAATAATATGATAACTACTATCGGCCTTTTTATAATCGCTCTCGGCTGGTTATACCAGCTAATCCCCATAATAAAAGGAAAAATAAATGTTCAGCCGACTTTCGTGGGCCTCTACTCTCTCGGAGTATTCTTCCTAATTATCGGATCAGGCGAAATTAGTATTTCTAACTTTATATCCCCTAACGGATTATCGCTTTTTCTTTCTCTAATTATCTTTTGTCTTTTATTTAAAAAGAAAAAATAAATAAAATTTTAAAAGAAGGATATAATAAAATTATGAAACACAACATCTATAAAGAAGGCAGTAGTGCTGTATACGGCCTCGGACTTATCGGCGCAGCCGTCCATTTTATCAGCCACGCAGATACTTTTTGGGTCGGAGTTCTCGGCTTTCTTAAAGCCCTCGTTTGGCCAGCCTTCCTTATTTACCAAGCATTTGAATTTTTATTGAAATAATCGGCACAGTATAAGCAAAATATAAAACCCCGCTTAAAAAACGGGGTTTTATATAGAATAATCTATATATTTAAAGCTCGTCTATTAAACTATCTATCTCTTCAAATTCGCCGTCTATCTCGTCCACGTTAATTCCTTCTAAAGCGTTATCTATAGATTCGGTAGTGTCATCCTCAAGCTTAATAACATCCTCTTCTTGTTGCTGTTCTCCCTCCGGCACATCCGCTTTTTTATTAGCAGTATAAAACCACCAAACTCCATACCCGATAGCGGCAAGAATTGCCAAAGAAATTATTGTTTTTATTAATTTCATTTTTTTATATTTTTTTATTCTTCAGTCTCAATATCCAAGTTATCAATTCCCTGTATTTCGCCAAGAAGCATAGCTGCGTTTGAAACCGCTTCCTTAACTCGCTGAACTTCGTTCCTGACTACTTGCAAATCATTCCTTAATGCTTCCCTTACATAACTTAATTCACCGCCTAGATTATCTTCTGTTAAGTTGCCGTCAATAATATAAGTGGTTGCAGCTTGGCTAACTATATAGCTCCTTGCAGAAGCTATTTGTTCCTGGGCAGACGCAATGGCATTGCGAATGCCAGAAACATCTTTCCCATCTACCGCAGCTTTTTCCGTCCTCGATATTATCCCTTCCAAAACCGCCTCTATATTATTCAAAACATTAGCCATGCGGTTTGTATAATTCGCATTAAGATCATCTATTTTTTCGGCAAAACTTAATACCAAATTTCTTTTTCTTTCCTCTTGGATATTCTGTATCCTTTCTTGAAGTTCCTGCCTGTTTTCCTGGATTAAAACTTCGGCTTCTTGCCTCCTTTCTCGTATCTCATTTCTGAATTCTTCTCTGTTTGAAATAATCTCGTTCTTAGCTTCTCCTATCCTGTTTTCTATTGTTTCCATCGCCTCTTCCCTCACTCTTAGCATAGCCTCCTGCGCTGCTTGCGGAGTAAGGTTTGCGTTCTGCTGTATCTGAAGCAAGGAATCATGCAAGTCTTCGCGGATAGATTCTGTCTGTCCCTGCATAGACTGCCTTAAACTTTTGCTCTGTTCTGAAAAAATCTCCTTTGCTTCATTCATATTTTGCAAAGTTCTCTGCCTCATGCTCCCAAGAGACCCCTGTATATTCTGTAAAAAAGAACCGGTTACGTCCTGGACTAAAGAAGGAGCCATTTGATTTTGTTGCTCTTGCCCGGAAAAGAGCTGTACCTGTTGGCCGTTTACTGTTTGCACAGCAACTGCAGGAGCCAAAACAAATACGGCAATACCAAGCAATATTGTTATTATTTTCTTCATATACTATATACTATCCTTAAAAAAGAAACTTGTTTAATTATTTATCCACAAACCGCAAAAATAAAAAAGAGCCGGTTAGCCGGCTCTCCTCTGTTTTTTATTATACTTTTCTCTGGTAGCTTGCGCTCCTTTCATATGTTTCTGTTCAAAATGACAATCCAATACTTTCCGAACTTCTTTTGCAATCCCGGCATCTAGCTTTTCCAGCCTTATGGTTACATCCATATCAACAGTCGTCTTGCTCCAATGTGTTTTTTCCGCAATCTCGCGAACAGTCATGCCCTCGTCAATAACAAGGCAAGCATGTTCAAAAATTCTTTCAAACATCTCGTCTTCAGTCAGCTTATAAATCACATCCTGCACCTCCTTCTTCTTTTGTTAAAGCCAGCTTAAAATGGCATTTTAGCCTTAAAAAGTCAATTTAACGTAAATTCTAAAAACTCCCGCCCTGCAAACCGGCAGATAGCGGGAGCTGTTTTAATTGCTCTCTTTTTTAGTAAACGTTAAAACTTTTTTCGTGTATTGTGGAAGGAGTATCAAGAAAAGCGCCGAACCTCATCCAAGACGGCGTAAACTTCATAAACGTTATCGGTTCTTGGGCAACATACATTTTTTGCGTCGGATCAGCGGAAAGTATGGCGCCTTTTGCTTTCTGGGCTTCCTCTCCTTCAAGAATAGCAATATTTCCATCCATTTGGACTGTAATCATTTTTTCCGAATCAGCAAAAACAACAGACCCTGCTGAATTTTTTCTTATATTTTCTATCTTTCTGCTATTGGAATTAGTAGATAAATAAACTGAAAAATCATCGTTGGTAAATCCGTATACCATCGCTGCCTCGGTCTTGCCATTACTATCTGCAGTGGCAATAACGCAAGGACGCATTGACTTCATAAAATCTAATGCTCTTTTTTCTATATCGCTCATAGGGCAATTATAACATAGGAGCTCTTCAGTATATAATAAACTCATGCTTCAAAAAGAGAATAATAAATGGCTCTGGGCAACCATAGCAATCATAATCATTTTCGGCATAGCAACAGGAATAACCCTTTTATATCCGCAAAAAAAAGAAGCAGCTGTTTCTAATTTTACGGAGTGTAAAGAAAAAGGTTATTTAATAACAGACAGCGATCCCCGGCAATGTCATACTCCTGATGGGAAAATATTCACAGAAGGCGTCGGACCAACTCTTAGCGAAAAAGATGATCTTATACAGCTCGAAACCCCAAAACCCAATGAAACAGTCAGCTCTCCCATCGCTATAAAAGGAAAGGCAAGAGGTTTCTGGTTTTTTGAAGCCTCATTTCCAGCCAGCATAATCTCAACTGAAGGAAATATTATCGGCCAAGGAGCAATTATGACAGCAGATAATTGGATGACTGAAGATTTTGTTAATTTTGCGGGTGAAATAAATATCAGCGACTCATCATACGAAGGCAACGCCATATTGATACTGGGAAAAGCCAACCCTTCAGGCCTGGCAGAATTTAGCGACAATCTTAGCGTTCCTATAAGGATATATTCAAATACTGAAACAATTACAGACGAAAATATTCCCCAACTTTAATATGGCAACTAAAAATACCCACTATGCATACCTTATGCCTAGCGGAGAAAAAGGCATTTTAACCTCTTGGGAAAAATGCAAAGAAAAAGTACAAGGCATAAAAGGATCCAGATATAAAGGATTTAAAAATCGCGAAGAAGCCGAGTTATGGCTTTCTTCTGGCGCCCTTTACGATATAAAAACAAAAATGCCTGCTAAAAAAGGCATATATTTTGATGCCGGCACAGGCAGAGGCGAGGGCGTTGAAGTAAGCGTTACCAACGAAAAAGGAGAGGATCTCTTAAGCCAAATAGTTCCAAAAGAGCTTATCAACAAACACGGCAAACACTTGCTTCCAAAAGGAAAAACCAATAACTACGGCGAGCTCCTTGCCTGTTTGTTTGCAATCCAGATAGCAAAAAAGAAAAAAATAAATAAAATATTCGGCGACAGCAAGCTTGTTATAGACTACTGGTCAAAAGGCCATATTAAAAAAGATATTAACAAAGACACTATTGAGCTTGCTTATTCCGTAAGAGATGAAAGGAAAAAATTCGAAGAAAAAGGAGGAGAGATTATCCATATTTCCGGAGATGAAACCCCCGCCGATCTCGGATTTCACAGATAGATTCTCTCAAAGTATTTTTCCTTCGGCTTTATAAAATTTTGCCTGTAGAACACTATGTTTCTACAGGCAAAATTAATATTTCACGATTCAGATTTAACAATCCACGATTTATAACTCAAGCTCTCTTTCTATTTCCAGCAGCCTATTATACTTCGCTGTTCTCTCGCTTCTTGCCGGCGCTCCGGCTTTTATCTGGCCCGTCCCGGTTGCAACAGCAAGATCGGCGATAAAAGAATCTTCAGTCTCGCCGCTTCTATGGGATATTATCGCTTTCTGCCCGCTTTCTTTTGCAATTTTTATCGCTTCTATTGTTTCTGTTAAAGTTCCTATTTGATTTAATTTTATCAGCACGGCATTAGTAGCCTTTTCCTCTATTCCCCTGCTTATTCTTGAAACATTAGTAGCGTAGAGATCATCGCCTACTATCTGTATTTTATTTCCCATTTCTAAAGTCATATCCGAAAAAGCCTTCCAGTCATCTTCAGCAAAAGGATCTTCTATGCTTGATACGTGATTTAAGTTCGTTATTTCCTTGTAAAAATCCAAGAGTTCCGAAGAAGACATTTCCTTATTTTCTTTTTTTAATAAATACTTGCCATCTTTATAAAATTCCGATGCAGCAGAATCTATGCCAAAAGCTACATCTTCTCCAAGCGAATAGCCGGAAACAATAACCGCTTCAGACATTAAGCTGAAAGGGTGCTTATTGTCATTAAAAGCCGGAGCAAATCCCCCTTCATCTCCAACGTTGGTAGATTGCCCGTTCTTTCTTAATATTTCTTCAAGTGAAGCATATATTTCCGAACACATTCTCAATGATTCTTTAAAAGAAGATTTTCCTTGCGGTATAAGCATATATTCCTGTATGTCTGCCGCCCAATTAGCATGCCTGCCGCCATTCATTATATTCATCTGCGGAATAGGAATAGATATTTCTCCTTTTGATAATCCGTTTAAATATTCATAGAGAGGCTTGTCGGAAGAAATCGCTCCAGCGCGCGCCACAGCCAAAGAAACAGCCAATATCGCGTTTGCCCCAAGGCGGCTTTTATTATCCGTACCATCCAGCTCAATCATTTTTTTATCAATTTTTTCCTGATCTCTGGCATCCATTCCAGATATCGCTTCGGCTATTTCAGTTTTAATATTATTAACGGCATTTAATACGCCTTTGCCTCCATATCTTTTTCCGTCCCCGTCTCGAAGCTCTACTGCTTCGTATCGGCCCGTTGAAGCCCCGGAAGGAACCAAAGCCGAGCCGATTATCCCGTTTTTAAGCTCTATATACGCTTTAACAGTCGGGTTTCCCCTACTATCAAGCATTTCAATTGCATTTACAAATTTAATCTTCATTGCGTTTAATTATACCACTCTAAAACGCGCATACCCACCCGAATTTAATACAAAACCGCCGACATAAAATCGGCGGTTTTGATTAGTTGCTTAAATTTATATTTATTTTTTTGCCATATTCTCAAAAGCCCTAAGAACTTCCACTGGCAAAGCAAATACAACTGTATTTGACTGATCAGAACTAAGATCATTAATAGACTGCAAGGTCCTTAAATGCATAGCCCCGCTCGAAGCTGATAAAAGTTCGGCAGCCTTTGCCATATTTTCAGCAGCAGCAACTTCTCCCTGCGCCTTAATAATGACAGCTCTTTTTTCTCTTTCTGCCTCGGCCTGCTTTGCTATGGTCCTCTCCATTTCTTCCGGCAAAGAAACATCTTTTAACTCGACATTCTCAACCTTAATGCCCCAATTATCGGTAGCTACATCAACTATCTGCCTAATTCTCTCGGATACCCTATCCCTCTGGCTAAGCAGTTCGTCAAGCTCCACTTCTCCAACAACGTTTCTCATTGTAGTTTGGGCAAGCTGGGAAACGGCGTAATAAAAATTCTCTACCTCTATTACCGCTTTGGCGGCATCAGCCACCTTATAATAAATAACCGCATTAACCTTTACCGGTATATTGTCTTTGGTTATTGCCTGCTGGTCAGGCACATCGACTGCCTTAGTGCGAATATCGACTTTCATCATCTTTTGAAAGATAGGCAAAACAACCCTCCAGCCCGGTTCTTTTATCTTGCTAAAACGACCCATTGTAAAAACAACTCCCCTCTGATACTGATTAACCTGTTTGAGGCTTATCAGTATGAGAGCTACTAAAAATATAATTGGTCCATACATAAGCTAAATATATATCAGCAAGCGCAAAGGCGTCAAAGCAAGTCTTCAAAATAAGCCGGGTCCGGTATTGAAAGTTTTATTTTTTTATCTCCTGTTGCTGAATTGAACTCCATTTTTGCCGAATTTAAGGCAATTCTGCCATCCGGAAGCTTTATTGGCGATCCGTATTTTAAATCTCCTGCTACCGGATGGCCTACGCTCCCCATTTGCACCCTTATCTGGTGAAACCTGCCCGTCTTTATCCTTATTTCCGCCAAACTGTTTATTTCCCCTTCTTTTACCACTTTATATTCCAATTCCGCATCTTTGCCTTTTTCTCCCGTGCGCGCCCTGAAATATCCTTTTCCCTGTTTTTTTATTTTTGTCTTTAATACGTCTTTCTTTTCTTTAAACTTCCCCACCAAAATTGCCCTATATATTTTTTTGACCGTTCTTTCCCTAAACTGTTCGGATAAGCGCGAAGCTCCCTTGCTTGTTTTTCCAAAAATTATTATTCCGGAAACAGGCTGGTCAAGCCTATGCACTATTCCCAAAAAAACATTTCCGGTTTTTTTGTATTTTGACCTTAAATAATCTTTAACCATAAGGTCTAAAGATTCCCCGTTTCGGCCTTTTTGAACAGGCACGCCCGCAGGCTTATTAACAGCTATTATATGATTGTCTTCGTAAATAACATCCAGCATATATGATATTTTTGCGCTACAGGCCGATATTTTCCCTTAATTTGCAATATGGGCATTCATCATCGCCGCACCTCTTGTCCCAAAAAGAAAGAGATTTTATTTCATCCGCCACTCTCTTAATTTCTTCCTTTAGCGCCTCTGCTTCCTCTTTATCTATGGCAAATTTATAATTTCTGCATTTTCCGCTATTGTCCGGCTCAATAAAATCTATATCGGCAGATACCATCTTGTACTTTCCTCCTTTATACTCATCAAGCAATAATTTGTAGAATAAAAGCTGGCGCATTATATTCCCGTTAGAATTTTTAGTTTTCCCTCTTATCTCGTTTTCTGATTTAACTTTCCCCGTCTTGAAATCAGTAACATTCACATCGTTCGAAAAACCCAAAACTTCCATCCTGTCTATTCGGCCCTTTATCAAAACTCCCGGAGCAAGCTCTACTCCCGATATATTGAATTCCGTAAAATAATCCTTATCCCACTCCGGAGACCTTTGGTCAAAATAAGCAGATAAATCTGACTTGCCCTTTTCCAAAAGATCGCTGTAATCGCTTTCCCTAAGCGGTTTTTTTGAAAGATAATAATCAAACCTTGAAAGCAAAAAAATCTTGTCTGCGCCCCTGTCTTTAATAGAATCAAAAAGGTCTTTTAATGCCGCATGTACTGCCGTTCCATATATTAAATGATTTTTCTCCGCTTCCGGTATCCGAAAAAGATTTGTATAAAAATATCTCCAAGGACACTCTAAATAATTATTTACCGCTGTAGCAGAAAGCCCTTTTTGTTCAAACATCTCTCCAACCAAGTCTTTGATTTTTTTCTCCGGATCTTCTTTTGGCGGAGAAGCAAACATTTTTTTAATATGTTCGCTCGGCCCTTTATTCCATTTATCCGTATCGCAATAATCAAGCATATCTTCCCTTATTTCAGACAAAAAAACCGATGGAAGCTGTTCTCTGCCGTCGCTGCCTTCTTCGCTGTAAGTTATCGAAACATCTTTTTTTGCCCGAGTAATAGCAACATAAAACAGCCTCCTTTCATCATCTAGCTTCTCGTCTTTTTCCAATTTTTTGCCCGAAACCGAATAAACGCTTTCTGGAAGCTTTATTTTTTGAGGTATTCTCTTGTTTCCCCAATGGCCGTCTATTGTTTTTGTTATATATACTGAATTAAATTCCTGCCCCTTTGATCTGTGAGCAGTCATCAGCCTTACTTTTCCAGAAGAAAGAATGCGCCCCGAAGACTTCATCGATATTCCGTGAGAAATCATAGTATCTATATGCATAACAAGATCTTTAAGCTCCGCAAACCTTTTATTATCGGAAAAATTCCTTACGTGGTTGAAAAAATCATTTATCTTCCCGAGCCTTTCCATAGCATCCGAAGATTTCATTATTTCTTCTATTATCCCCGACTCGATAATAATAAAATCCACTGCTTCCATTAGGTTATCGTTGTTGGCCGATACCTTAAATTTGCATATCTTCTTATAAAATTCCTTAATTCGGTCCGCATCTTTCAGCCCGAGGCTGCTTAGCTTTTTTTCATCGCCTATTATATCGGCAATGCTAAGCTTATCTTCCCTTGCCTTCGAAATAATTTTGTAAATATCAAAAGGCTCAAGCCCGAAAGAAGAAATATGCATAGCCTCTATCAAATGAAGTTCTCTTTCTTCACTCTCGGTATTGTCGCCGGCAACCGCTTTTATTATCGAAACTATTTTTTTAATATCCGGAACAGTAAGAAGATCATTATCAGATTCCAAGACATGAGGTATTCCGTATTTAGAAAAAACATTTGATATGGCAAAACCGTCTTTATTCTCTTTAAATAAAACCGCTATTTCTCCAGGATCTTCTCCGTTATCTATCCGTTTTTTTATATCATCTGCTAAAAAATATTCCTCCGCCGAATTGGATAAAAAAGGATATACTTTCAGCTTCGTTCCATTGCCTTTATTAGATCTTAACTCTTTTTCGCCTGATATTAAGCTATGCGCGCTATCAAGTATCTCTTGCGTAGAGCGATAATTATCTTCAAGAGTTATAAGCTTAGCCCCGGAATAAAGGTTTTTAAAATAATAAAAATTATCAAGAGATGCTCCCTGAAAACGGAATATTGCCTGTTTCTCATCCCCGACTACGAATATATTTGGGTTTTCATAAAACCCCGCAAGAAGCTCTAGTATTCTGTTTTGCGCCCTGTTGCTGTCCTGGTGCTCATCAGCAAGTATGTACTGGTTTTTTTCCTGAAGAGAAAGCAATAAATCTTCATTTTTCCGCAAAGCCTTCAGAGTTTCCATTATCATATCCTCGTAGTCATATAATTTTTTCTCCGCAAGCTCTTTTTCATAAGAGCCATATACCAAAATTAATTCCTCGTTCCTTTTTATATACTTTTCTTCACTTAAATATTTTCCTCTCATTCTTCCCTTATACTTGCCGCTATTATGATAAAGATCTTCTATAAGTTCGAAATCTTCCTTTTGTTTTTTAATAAGGTCGGCAAATTCATCGACATCAACGCCTTCCCTTTTTAAATCGCTTATCGCCCCTATTATATCTTTAAGATAATGAAACCTATCGCCAAAAGGCCTAATCTCTTTTAATGGAGTATTATCTATAATATCTTCAATTATTTTTACCCTTTCCGAATCCGTTACAGCATCAGAGCCGATAACCCTGGGAAAATATTCCGGATAAGCCTTTATTATATCGTTGGAAAATCCATGAAAAGTTTTTATCGAAACCGCGTAAGCTTCCCCGCCCATCATTTCAACAAGCCTTTTTCTCATAGAGGCAACTCCTGCTTCCGTAAAAGTTAAGGCTAGTATGTTTTCAGGCTCCGTATCCGTCTTTTGAACAATATTCGCTATACGCAAAGTCAATATCTGGGTTTTGCCTGTACCCGGACCGGCAATAACCATTACCGGGCCCTCTATAGTATCCACTGCCTCTCGCTGGGCAAGATTAAGCCTTTCGTAAGCTTCTTTAAATTTTCCTTCTTTCACAAGTCTTAGTTTATATTCCCAAGCCCTAAAAAACAAAAAGCCGGTTAACTTTTTAGTATTAACCGGCTTGTATGGAGATTTTATCTTTCTCCTTTATAAAAATTATTTTAGCCTCGGAACGGCCTTTTCTCTTGCAAAACGGGCAACTCCTTTCAAACTCTATCAATCCTCCAATAGCTTTTTTCTCACTAAGCTGTCTTTTAAAAGTAATCCATTTATAATCTCCTATAAAACTCTTAAAAGTAGATTCATCTACTTCTTCTTCTCTTTTGCACTTGAGACATCTAATAAAATATCTCAACCAACCACCTCCCTTATGTAATTTTTAATAATCAATCTGTCGGTCACCAATTAGAACATTTAAGATTAATTTTGTCAAGGAAATAAAAGAGCGCCCTTTTTACTAAGCGACGCTCAAAAGTTTTTGTGCAATTTCAGGAATACCGTAGAAGTCAATATTATCGCTATTTGTTTCCGGGCAAAAAACGATAACATCGGCTTTATATCTATCCTTATGCGGATTCATTGTAACATCAATCGTTACAATTTTTCCTCTAAAGGAAAACATTCCATCGATGCCGTGATAAAAATCCAAAGGGCTTTTTAAAGCGGTGTAAAGTTTTAACTCGTCGCTCCAATTAAAATCCCCTATTATTTCCTCAAGACTCATAGCCACTCTGGCATATAAGTCAGAACCAGCTCTTGTCGGAGGATCCGACGGATTCCAGTCATGAGGCTGATTATTTATCACTTGAGAAAGAGAGTCTTGATACTTCATATAACCCTCCCACTTGATTTCTATCTTTGTAAAGACTTCCTCTTCCAGTAAAGTTCCCGTCAATCCAAACATCTTTCTTCCTCCCTTATTTAAATGTTAATTATTAACCAACCCCAATATAGCATAATTTATCAATTTTGTCAATGAATAAATATGCTTAAAAAGCTGTTTAATTCAGCCTTTTATCCGGATCTCTGCGCTTTTTTCCTATCGTTTTCAGTAAGATGCATTTTCCTTATTCTTACCGATTTTGGCGTTATTTCTAGCAACTCATCATCCGATATATAGTCTATCGCATCCTCAAGAGACATCTTTCTAGGAACCTCCAGCTGATCCAAAAGCCTTTTATCTTTTGCGCGGAAATTGGTTAATTCTTTTGTTTTGCAGACATTTACATAAACATCTCCTTCCTTGGCATTAGCGCCAATAACCATGCCTTCATAAACCTTGACTCCGGAACCCATAAAAAGTTCTCCGCGGCCCTGGGCAGCAGTTAAGCCAAAATTATTTGTATCGCCGGTTGCCGTCGAAACGATTGATCCGTGCTCTCTTGACCTGACCTCGCCCTTATATTCGCGATAGCCTTCAAAAAGAGCATTCATTATTCCTGTACCTTTAGTAGCAGTTAAAAAAACATTCCTAATACCTATAAGTCCTCTTGTCGGAATAGAAAACTCAAGTTTGCACATTCCTCTGTCTACCGACATATCTTTCATAACGCCAAGCCTTTTTCCAAGTATCTCTATAACCGTTCCGGAAAATTCTTCCGGAACCTCTATCGAAACACTTTCAACCGGCTCCATTTTTTTACCACTCTCTTCTTTTAATATCACCTGCGGCTTAGAAACTTCGAACTCGTATCCCTCACGCCTCATTTTTTCAACAAGAATAGAAAGGTGAAGTTCCCCTCTTCCTGAAACAACCCACCTTTCATTCGTATCAGTCAGATCTACGCGCAAGGCAACATCTGCCTCTAATTCTTTATCTAATCTTTCTTTTATATTTCTTGAAGTGGTATATTCTCCCTCCTTCCCGGCAAAAGGAGATGTGTTTACTCCGAATACCATCCTAATTGTCGGCTCGTCTATATGGATAGGAGGAAGCGCTACTGGATTCTCAATATTAGATATAGTTTCTCCTATAGCTATATCCGATATTCCAGATACTGCCGCTATATCGCCTGCTAACGCCACATCAACATCAACCCTTCCAAGTCCGGCAAAAAGTGATATCGCTGAAACTGTAGCCTTCCTTACATCTCCATTTCTCGCTATTACAGCAATCTGGCTCCCCTTCCTCAAAGAACCGGAATATATTCTGGCTATAGCCATTCTGCCTTTGTAGTTATCGTAAGCTATATTTGCAACAAGCGCCTGCAGCGGCTTTTTGTCATCCGTTTCCGGAGAAGGAATATAATCAATTATAGATTTAAATACCGGTTCTATATCAGTCATCGCTGATAAGTCCGGTTCGGCTCCGGCTTTGCCTTGCACTCCCGAAGCATATATGACCGGAAATTCGACCTGTTCATCAGTCGCGCCAAGATCGATAAAAAGATCATATATTTCATTTAAAACCCATTCCGACCTTGCATCCGGTTTATCTATCTTATTTATAACCACTATCACTTTATGCCCTGCCTCAATTGCCTTGCGCAAAACAAATTTCGTTTGCGGCATCGGCCCTTCTTTAGCGTCAACAAGCAAGATAACTCCATCCACCATCCTCATTATGCGCTCGACTTCTCCGCCAAAATCAGCATGACCCGGAGTATCTACTATATTTATTTTGGTTCCTTTATACTCTATCGCTGCATTCTTGGAAAAAATAGTAATTCCCCTCTCTCTTTCCAAATCATTGGAATCCATTATCAGCTCGCTCACCTGGTCAGATTTCAATCTAAAATTTTCAGATTGCTTTAAAAGGGCATCCACAAGAGTTGTTTTGCCATGGTCTACGTGTGCTATTATCGCAACATTTCTTATATCCATTTCTTATAAAATAAATCCCCGCGGTCCTTGCCTTTTACTGACGGGGAAAGCTCGAGAAAAATAACACATATAATAAAAACTTTCAAGGCGTAAATCTATTTTAATAATTTGCACACTCAATTATATTTAGTTAGGATAGTTCAGATGAAGACAAAAAAAGAAATATTAAAAGAGCTTATCGACGAGGTCAAAGAAAACCTTATCCGCATAGAGATAACCACCGGTTATGTTCAAAAAAAGAATGCGGAAGGGCCTAAGGATCAGCTTATCCATGAACTTGCCAAACTAGAGGCAAATAAAAAAGAAAATGGAGAATGGCTTTCCTACCTTGAAGAGCAAATTACAGAAGCTAAATAACAAACTAAAAACCGCCCAATGGGCGGTTTTTTTATAACGCTTGCTAACAAAAAGCTTTTTATCCTTTAAGATATCTCTTCACCACAACAAAACTCGAAACCACGCCAATTGTTACCGCAAAAGCAAGATTATATCCCAAAATAGTAAATAAATTGCCTATAAAATATCCCCATAAATTCATTTCGGGTATAAGAACCGAAACAAAAGGCGATACAAAATAAACAAACGGAATAGTGATTATAACTCCGGCAGCTGCAGCCAAAAAACCATATATGGCGCCTATCACTATATAAGGTCCTCTTATAAAAGCATTAGAAGCGCCTACAAGCCTCATAATCCCTATTTCTTCCCTGCTTGAGTATATAGCAAGCAATATAGTATTAAAGGACACAATGCTCGCCACAGTCGCTAAAAGTATAGTAAGAAGAAATCCAGCTTGCCTGCCTATATCTACGATCTTTGCCAGCCTGTCTATAACTAGCTGATTCTGATTATAACTAATCATCTCTATTATCGGAGAGAGGGACTCGTTGTTTAAATAAGCCGCTATAGCAGAATAATCTTTAGGATTATAAGCCTTTATATTAAGCGAAGCCCTTAAAGGGTTATCGCCTATTTCTTCTAAAGCACGGGCTATATCGCTATCCTCTGGGTGCCTTTCGCGAAACCTCTCTAAAGCTTCATCCTTCGAAATATACTCAACCATTTTTACTTCTGATAATCCCTCCAAAGAACTTTTTAACTTAAGCATTTCATCCTCCGGTACTGTTTCCCTAAAATCAATGCTTATATCAATCTTATCCTGGACAAGATCAATCGCCTTTTGCCCGACAACTCCGAATATCAGCAATCCTTCAAAAACAATTACCGCAAGCAATAAAACAAGTATGGTAGCAATTGAAACCAAGTAATTCCTAGAAAAATTCTGAAATCCGTATTTTATTATCCTGTAAAAAGTAGTAAACATTTTAATTAGACCAAGATGTATTTTCCTTTTTCATCATCCCTTATGACCTTTCCATCCTCCATGCTGATAACCCTCTTTTCCAGCTGGTTAACTATTTCTTTATTATGAGTGGCAAGTATTACTGTAGTACCCAGCTCATTTATTTTCATAAGAAGGTTTATTATCCCCCAAGTATTGATAGGATCCAAATTACCGGTTGGCTCATCGGCAATTATAACATCTGGATGATTTACCATGGCGCGAGCTATAGCCACTCTCTGCCTCTCGCCTCCTGAAAGCTCATGGATAAAATTATGCTTCTTAGTAGCTAAACCAACGAGATCAAGAACTTGTGGAGTAACCTCGTCTATTTCCTTCTGCGGCCTGCCAGCTACCTCCATAGCAAAGACAACATTTTCGTAAGCCGTCTTTTTAGGCAATAAGCGAAAATCCTGGAATATGACTCCCATATGCCTGCGAAGCTCGGGAAGCTCCTTATTGCTAAGCTTGTTAACTTCATACTGCCCAAAAATAACTCTTCCTTTAGAAGGCTTTTCTTCTCCTATAAGCATTTTGATAAGAGTCGACTTTCCAGCTCCGGACTTTCCGACAAGAGATACAAACTCTCCCGGGTTTATCTTAAAGCTTGCTTCCTTAACAACCTCATTCGAACCGTATTTTTTAGAAACATTATTGAACGTAATCACTTTTATAATTTTAACTCGGCTTCTATAAAGCCGTCTAGGTTTCCCTCTAAGACTTCATCCACATTACTTGTCTCAAACCCCGTTCTGTGGTCTTTCACCATTTTATATGGATGTATTACATATGACCTTATCTGATGCCCCCATTCAGGAGAAACGCGTGTTTTTAAATTATTTATTTCTGTTTCCTGCTTTTCCTCCATCAGCTTTATCAATTTTGCCTTTAATATCAACATCGCTCTTTCCCTGTTTTGTGCCTGGCTGCGTTCTACCTGGGAAGACGCCGATAATCCGGTAGGGATATGTACCACTTTAACCGCGGTTTCCACTTTATTTACATTTTGCCCTCCCGGCCCCGAAGATCTCTTAAAATCCACTTTTATATCCTTTTCAGGAATTTGCACATCTCCGGCATTTTTAGGCAGCGAAGGCAGAATTTCCACCAGCGCGAAAGAAGTATGCCTCAATTTTTTGGCATCATAAGGAGATATCCTTACTAGCCTGTGCACTCCGGATTCTTTCCTTAAAATATTAAAAGCATCCTCTCCTTTTATCTCTATAGTATCTTCATCTATTTTTGATATCTTCCAGTTTCTTTTCTCGGCATACGCCCCATACATTTCAAGAAGCATCTCGGCCCAGTCAGATGCATCCTGCCCGCCAGCTCCCGGCATTACCGATATTATCGCCGGAACGTTCTCGTATTTGTTTTTAGTCATAAAGCGTTCTTCAAAATCCATTACATCCTTTTCCGTCTCTATAGCATCAAACGCTTCCACCTGCGACTTGGTAAGGCCATACTCCTTCATTTTTACCTCTGCTTCGGCTCTATCTTTCTTCCATATATCAGGATCAGCCACAGCAAATTCAAGCTCTTTAAGCCTTTGACGCTTTTCTTCCACTGAAAACTTCTTTTCAAGCAATTTTTTTAATTGTTGTATTTCTTTTTCCGGCATATTTATATATCCATTTTTTTATAAGCTTTTATAAGTTTTTTCCAAGATTCGTATAATTCGCCCATCTCATCCTTTATCTCCGGGAAAAATGAAAGATCGCGCCAATCTCTTTCCAGCTTTTCAAAAGCATCATATGTTCCCCCTTTTTTCTCTTCCTTTACAATATCTAAATAAATTCCCTGTGTTAGATGGCTCGCTGAATCCGCAAAAGCAATTATTCTTGCCTCTATTGTTTCTGGCGCAATATCTTTGCAGCGATGCGCTCGAACGCAATGCAAAACCTTTTCTGCTTTATCCATATCATAACCTTCTTTTTCAAGCCATTTTCTGGCTATTGACTCGCTCATTACCGCATGGTCGCTCCCGCCGTCATTTACTGAAAAGCCTATATCATGAAACCACATTCCAAGAAGAGTAATTTCTTCGTCCGCCTGCGGATAGCGCTTAAGCATTAGCTCTACCCAATTATTTAATTCCTTAAGATGATTTTTTAACGTATCAGCAAGCCTCCATCCCTCTATTTCAGAGTGAAAAAAATTTTTCGCTTTTTCTATAATCTCCATGAGCCGGAGGCGAGATTCGAACTCGCGGCTTGCTGTTTACGAAACAGCTACTCTACCCCTGAGTTACTCCGGCTTATATTTACTTATAAATATTTTACCCTCCTTAGCTCTCTTACTGGAAGCGCGATTATTTCTGCCATTACCTATATTTAAACCAGCATAGGTTGGGTTTAAAGAATCGCAATTAGGACATATTAATCGAAGATTTTCTTCCTTGTTATTACGCCAATTTCCGTCAATATGGTCAGCAACTAATAGAACTTGCTGGGTTTTAGAATTAACTTTCGCCCAACCGCACAAACAACACTTATTATTATATTTTCTTCGCAAATATTTTTTAATATGGTTAGATACAATCCCTAAGCCTTGTAACCCGCTGATCTTGCCACTTTTCCACTTTTTGATACAAAGCCTGTATTAATATTCCGTCTGACATGAATTACTGCAATATTTATATTCTGAACGTGCTGTTTCTTTACCGCAAACAGGGCATTTATTGCGAGGTTTTTTTAGGCATCGGTATATAATTTATGTTAATTAAAACTGCAAAAAAATAATTGCTCGTAATTACAGCTAATAGAATACAAGCGGTATTATCGCTTAAAAAAATTATTTATTCAATTTATTTTTAAGTAATGAAGCTAAAAACCGTTAAATAAAGGATTATATTGATAAAAATATTTTACCTAATTTAATCACCATCTGCCTCATTGCTTCAGCAAGCAGCTATATCTCATTAGTTATATAAGGGACTATTTTTATAGTTTTTCCTAAAAATCTGCCCTCTCCTATCTACCCCGGACATAACGCCACACGTAAAACTATCCCTTAAAGTAAAGTTTTAAATAAGCTTTTACATAATTTAATTCAGTCCTTAAGAGGCCTTTTTTCTTAAATCTTCTGGCTGAACTTTCCACGGCTATATTATGAGAAAAGATTGCTTTATATCCTGATCTTCTTATACGCAAAGCAGTATCCGCATCATCGCCAAAAAAAACAAAAGAAACATCAAAGCCTCCTATTTTTTCCAAAGCTTCCTTGCGAATAGCCATATTTCCGCCAAGAGCTATCGCCCATTTTTTTCTAAAAATAAAATCTAATATACGCAATGCTGGTATCATTAACACCTGAAAAATATCTGATAAAAATCTACCCAATAAACCGGCATCAGTATAACGATAAGGTCCTGATGCTATTCCTATCTCATTATTTTTATCTTTTTCAAATATTTCCCATATATTTTTAAGCCAGCCTTTAAAAGGCCTACAATCAGCATCAAGAAACGCAATAATCTCTCCTCGAGAAGCAGAATAGCCCGCCTGGCGCGCATTATTAGTTCCCTTATTATTTTCAACAACAACCTTGTCAGCGCTTGATGCCGACGCAACATCATAAGTCCTATCATTACTGCCATTATCAGCAATTATTATTTCATAATCTTCACGTTTAAAATCTTGCGCCTCAAGAGCATCAATAAGAGAAGTTATATTCTTCTCTTCGTTTAAGCAGGGAATTACTACAGATATTTTCATTAATAATTTATCTTATCGAAACCGTTAAAATGAATTCTTTTATCACTCTTATCAAAAATTTCAATAACTTTGAAACTCCCTTTAGTCCAAGGCTCGCTACCTGACATAAAATGCGTTGCCTCAAGTATTATTATACTTCCTAAAGGAGATGAAAGCTGTTGATTGCCTTTTGTTTCTAGTAAAGGTATTTCTCCTTCTATCCAATAATTCCTTTGACCCTTCTTCAAAAAATCATAAACCTCTCCAACCTTCATATTTTCCGGAATACACTCTTCTATCTTTCTATTTCCCCTTTTAAACTCGCTAATATTTCGAAGAGCTAAATCAGGATTATATTCAGTGACTATTCCCATTATTTTATCTTATTATTTTCATTCAAATCCCTGTCTGTTATAAACAAAAATCTTTTTTTTAACCTTTTTATATTAGAAATTTTTGGAGCGGGCAACGGGAGTCGAACCCGCGTCTTAACCTTGGGAAGGTCACATACTGCCGCTGTACTATGCCCGCATTTCTTTAGCGAGAAGGCGCCACTATTATAGTCTGCTCGTCAGGAAAGCGATAATTAAACTTTGATTTTATTTCCTTAACTAAATTCTCCGGATGAGAAAGATATTCTATCCGTTCCTCAAGATTTTTATTTTCTTCTTTCATCTCGTCAGATAAAGTCTCAACCTGATCTATTTCAGCAAAAAGCTCTTTATATTCGCCTACCATGCCAAAAACCTGGTACCCGACAAAACCTATTGCGGCAATCAGTGCCGCTACGATAAAATAACGCCCCATCCTAATATGAATTTTAGAGTTTACAGATTACTTTTTCAATAATTCCTTAAAAATCTCTGGCGATATAGTTACTTTTCCTCTTTGTTTAAGCCTCTTTTTGCCCCTTTTCTGCTTCTTCCAAAGCTTTTCTTTTCTTGTCCTATCTCCTCCGTATAAATAACCCGTAACATCTTTTTTAAGAGCAGAAATATTTTCTCTTGCTAAGATTTTTCCCAACCCTTTTACTTGTATCGCCTGAACAAATAGTGCGCGAGGCAAAAGATTCTTTAATTCTTCCGCTATTTTCCTTGCCGCTCTCGGAGCTTCATCTTTATATACAATTCTCGTAAGGCCAGGAACTTCTTCTTCTGCAACTAAAACCTCTAACTTAGTTACATTCGCCGGTTGATAGCCAAAAAAACTATAGCTAAAAGATGCATACCCTAAAGAAACAGATTTTAATTTATCGTCAAAATCAGATACAAGCTCGGCAAGAGGCATCTTCGCCTTAATTATTACATTATCCTCTAGCGATTCTGTTTGCTCGCTCGACATTTTAAAAAAACCTCTAAGCGACATTACTTTTCCTAAATATTCTTTTGGAGACATTATCCTTATCGAAACAACCGGCTCTTCTACCTTTATATATTCTTCCGGAAAATCCTTTGGGCTTTCTATTATTTTTTCCCCCTGTTTGGTAGTTACTTTATAAGCCACAGACGGAAAACTAGTAACAACAGATAAGCCAAATTCCCTTTCTAGCCGTGTTGTCACTATTTCAAAATGAAGCCTGCCTAAAAAACCGGCTTTAAATCCCCGGCCTAAAACCTCGCTGTAATCCGGCTCTATCGTTATCGATGAATCCATGAGCCTTAATTTATTTAAAGCAGATTGGAGATCGTCATATTTATCGCCCTCTTCCGGATAAAGAGAGACGAAAACTACCGGATTAGGAGGCGTATAGCCCGGCAAGGGAATATCGCCGATAGTATCGCCTATTTTAAGAACTCCCGGATCCTTTATGCCGGTAGCAATATAGCCTATTTCTCCTTCTGAAAGTTCTTCCGCTACTTTCGTCTCTGGAGTAAATATTCCAACTTCTTTTGCTATAAATTGCCTGTTTGCGCCTATCAGCTTTGCAGATTCTTTAGCCTTAAATGAACCGGAAAAAATTCTTACATAAGCAACTATGCCTTTATGGTCATCGTATATAGAATCAAATATAAGAGCTTGCTTGCCCTTGCCTCTTTCTGGCGGTGGTATTTTTTTTATAACCCCTTCTACTAATTCTTTTACGCCCTCGCCGGTTTTTGCAGACACCTTGAATATATCTTCTTTATTGCAATTTAAAAGCTTAGAAAGATCTTCTATAACATTCTCAAGATCAGAAGGATTAAGATCAATCTTGTTAACACAACCAATTATTTTAAGACCAGCCAGCTTGGCAGCTTCATAATTAGCTAAAGTCTGGGCCTGAAGGCCCTGGGTCGCATCAACAAGCAAAACAGCCCCTTCAACAGCAGTTAAAGCGCGCGATACTTCATAGCCAAAATCACTGTGTCCCGGAGTATCAATAAGATTAAGCTCATAATCCTCGCTTTTATAACTATAAGCCATCCTCACCGGAGTCATTTTTATCGTTATGCCTCTTTCTCTTTCCAACTCCATTGCATCCAAATATTGAGGCTTCATTTGCCTCTTCACGACCGTATCGGTCATCTCAAGCATCCTATCAGCAAGAGTAGACTTGCCATGATCTATGTGGGCTATTATTACGAAATTTCTAACCGATTTCATCTACCGGATTATGGCACAAAATTATCTCAAAACTCAAAATTCAAAGCTTAAAAATAAAAATATCTAGCCTTTTATCTCTTACCCTTTAACGTGATCACGCTCGCTCCGAGCATCTTTGAGATTTCTTCAAGTTCAGATAGTAGATTATTAACATCCATTTTAGTTGCATCTCTTAAAAGACCTAGCCAGTATTTGCTTT
>JALOAR010000033.1 GCA_023228665.1 Candidatus Colwelliibacteriota bacterium
TGCAGAAACAGTTTCTGGCGATGTGCCGCCTGAAACCGGAGATTGTGTTTGATACCATGCTGTGGACCTTTCAGGTCAAACAGCGATTCAGCAAACACAAACATCTGCCCTTCATCCTCTGGTCTATCCAGCGGCCGGCCGTCCAGCGCATTGTCCACGGCATCCGCTTCGGCGGGGACCTGCTGATGGACAAGAGCCGGGAAATGGGCGCTACGTGGATTCTGCTCGGTGCCTTTCTGGTCGAATGGCTGCTGAACCCGGATACCACCCTGATGGTCATCAGCCGGAAAGAAGAATACGTCTGGAAAAAGGGAAACCCCGATACCCTGTTCTGGAAACTCGAATACATGCTCAAACGCCTGCCCCTGTGGGTGATGCCGAAATATACCATGCCCGAACGACATCTGGAGAATCTGGACAACGGCTCAGTTATCGACGGGGAGTCCACCAACGCCGATGTCGGGGCCGGCGGACGCCGCGCCGCTATCATGTGCGACGAGTTCTCCCGTGTCAATTTCGCCGATGCCCAGAATATTGCCGATACCATCTCCGATACCACCGAATGCCGTATCTTTAACTCCACCCCCACCAGCCGGGGCCATCCGTTCGGACAACTTCGATTCAGCGGGACCATCGAGGTCTATGCCCTGCCGTGGTGGGAACACCCCGACAAAATCGAGGGCGCCTACGAAAGCCCGAATCTGGACGAAATCATCATCCATGACATCGCCTACTACCGGAAACGATGGCCCGATATCTTTGTCGATATCCGGCCGGGAAAACCGTTCCGGTACAGCCAGTGGGAACAACACCTGCTCCTGCGGTTCGCCGACCGGGAAGACTTGGAGTCCCTGCGGTTTGTCGCCAACGGAAACGACCCGGCCGACCGCCGGTATTTTTCCCCGACCGGACGGCGCAGCCCGTGGTATGACGAACAATGCGACCGACGCACCCCGCGGGATAAGGCCACCAATATCGATATGGACTATATCGGGGCCGGCGACGTGGTCTTCAACCCGCTGGTCCTGCGCCAGATGCTGGACAAGTACGCCCGCCCGCCCGTGGTCGAGGGAGAAATCGGATTCTCCGTCATCAACGATACGATTTCAGGCATCCAGTTTACCCCGCACTTCGGACGCCGCCGACTGAAATGGTGGACCCCGCTGGCCGGGGCCCGACCCGACCAGCTGCATAACTACATCGTCGGCTGCGATATCTCTATGGGCACCGGCCAGTCCAACTCCGTGGCCTGTATCTATGATTGCAACCTGCATACCAAGGTCGGCCGCTGGACCTGCCCCAATACCCCCCCGACCCATTTCGCCGAAGTGGTGGTCGCCCTGTGCCGATGGGTCGGCGGCGCCAGCGGAACCCCCTTCCTGCTCTGGGAAGGGCCGGGACCGGGACAGACCTTCGGCAAACGCGTCTGGCAGCTGGGGTATGATTTTATTTACTATACCCGCGAAGAAAAAGGCGTGCGAAGAAAACGAAAAAACAGCGTCGGATGGTACCCGTCCGGAGACAACAAGCTGAACCTGCTGGTGGAACTGGACGCCGCCTACGATGCCGTCTTCCGAAAGGATATGGGACAGATGGCGTTTATCAACCCCGATGCCAAGGCCCTCCGGGAAGCGGAGGATTATATCTTCTATACCGAAAAGTCCGGCATCGGACCCTCCCAGTGCCAGTCCGATGAGGGCGGGGCCGCCGCCGCCCACGGCGACTGTGTTATCGCCGATGCCCTCTGCTGTCTGGGACGACGGGACCAGCAACAGGCCCTGCTCAATCAGGCCGCCTTCCAGCAGATGGGGTCCTTTATCTACCGGCGACGACTCCATGAAATCGAACAGAAAAAGAAAAGGGAAAACGGATTATGGCTTCTGTAAAAAGCACCCTGCAAGGACGTGACGTAAAAACCCGGTTTCCCGTGCGCCTCCAGCGGGCCGTCGGACAATGGTATAAATATACCGAACCCATGCGACAGGCCCGCCACCGAATGCTCCAGCATTACGCCGCCGGATGGTACAGCAATCAGCCGGCCTTCAGCCAGCCGCTGAACCTGATTGACCGGGGCGTCCAGATTATCGGACCCTATCTGGTCTCACGCAATCCCAAGGTGATGGTCCAGCCGAAACGAAACCTGACCCTGAATGCCTCCTTCGCGCGAACCCTCGAACTGGCACTGGAACACCTGTTTAAGGAAATCAAACTGGCCAGCCATACCCTCCGGCCGGCCGTTATCAACTCACTGTTCTCCATGGGCATCGTCAAAACCGGAACGTGGGGCGGCTATAAGGTGAAGGTCTTTGACCGGCTGCATGAGGTGGGAATGCCCTATGCCGACAACGTGGACTTTGAGGATTACTTTACGGACGTGCTGGCCCGGCACCGGGAAGAGGCCTTCTTCGAGGGAAACTATTACCTGCTTCCGGCCGAATACGTTCGGGACAGCGGCCTGTATAAACATACCGACCGACTCTGCGAACAGGCCCCCCTGCAAGAGGCCACCCGGCCGGAAGGCATCGCCAAAGAAGGCATCGCGTGGCAGGGAGACGAAACCCAGACCCTGACCAAAATGGTGCGCCTGATGGATGTCTGGATTCCCGAAGAAAACGTGGTGCTCACCCTGCCCCCGGAAGGACAGGGCGACAAAATCCTCCGCCGCGTCACCCACGACGGACCGACCGAGGGACCCTATGACCTGCTCGGCTACCGGTGGTTCCCCAACTCCGTCGTGCCCATCCCCCCGGTCTTTACGTGGCTGAACCTGAATCAGAAAATCAACCGGCTCGTCTCCCGGATGAGCAGCCAAGCCGAACGCCATAAAAAAATCCTCCTGTACGAAACCTCCAGCGCCCACGATATCCAGCAGGCCATCGAAACCCACGATGGGATGTCCGCCGGCGTGAAAAACACCGATTCGGTCAAGGAAATCGAAATGGGCGGGTTCTCCCCGGAAAACTTCCCCTTCCTCCAGTGGCTGGAAAACCAGTACTCCATCACCGGGGGAAACCTCTATGTCATCGGGGGCCGGGAAACACAGGCCGATACCCTTGGACAGGAACAAATCCTCCAGTCCAATGCCTCCAAACAACTGGAGGATATGGTTCAGCAGGTCCATGAATTTACCAAGTCCGTGATGGAGAAACTGCTCTGGAACCTGTGGACCAACCCGTTTATTCAGGTCCCCGTTATCAAGCGGCTGGGCGAACTGGAAATCGAGGTCCTCTACAGTCAGGAGGCGCAGGAAGGCGATTTCTGGGATTACTCCGTGGACTTGGAACCGTATTCTATGTCCTCCATGAGTCCGTCCATGCGCTACCAGCAAATCCTTCAGCTGATTAGCCAGCTGGTCCTGCCGACCGCCCAAATCGCCGCCGCGCAGGGGGCCTCCCTGAACGTCACCGAGTTGGTGCAGGAGGCCGCCCGCTATCTGGATATCCGGAATCTGGAGCGGTGGTGGAATACGACCATGCCGATGACGACCGCCCTGAATCCGTATCAGCCCCAGCAGGGAACCCCCAAAAACGGGCAGGCCGACGGGAGACTGGCATCCAGTCAGCAATCCGGACCGACCGCCAGCAACCTGAATAACCAGATTCAACAACAAACCCGTACCGGGGGACAGGCCGCCTCGGACGGGGCCACCGTGAAAGGAATGTAAAATGGCTACCGACCCCAATGAATTTGTCAAACAAAACAAAAAATTCAATAAACTGACGGCCGATATGGGCTGGTATCAGCCGGGAGGCGCCGCCAAAAAACCCAAAAAAGAGGGCCTCTGGAAACGCGTCAAGCGGCTGTTCAAAAGGCGGAGCCCCAAAAAGAAAAAACAAACCGTTCGAACGGATTATGTAGACCGGCGACTGAAATCCGCCGGCCTGACGGAAAAAGAAATCAAGTCACTGAAAGGAGAATAAATGGCCCCCGTCAAAAATACGCCCCCCAGTTTGCCGGAAGTGATGGAGTTTGTCCGACACTATGACAAGCGCGTGGGCCTGCGGATGCTGTACCAAAAATTTTCGATTCCCAAACCCCAGCGGGAGAAATACCGAGAATTGTGGAACGTCGTCTGGGAGGCCCTCCCGGATGCCTTCGAAAAGGAGCCCGACCATGCCGGCCCAAAGCGAAAAACAAAGAAAGGCGGCG
>JALOAR010000034.1 GCA_023228665.1 Candidatus Colwelliibacteriota bacterium
GGGCGGCAAGGGACTGGATATCCGTATACCGCTGGAACAGGTTGGGGTTGGCGGTTTTAATATCGATAACGGCCTTATTGGACCATGTTTCGTCCTCGAAGACTTGGAGGATTCCGTCGAAGGTCCCGTAGATTCCGACGGATTCGAGGGTTTCGTCGCGGGTAGCGGTTTGGGCCTGTACGATGCGCATGGGGGGGGTGCAGGCCGGTCCGATTTGTCGGTTAAAGAGGCCTATCAGCAGGTCTTCGAGCAGCTGTCCGGTCTTGACGATGCCTTGGAACGTGGTCCCCATCGGCTCGGCTTTTTCCCAGTCATGGATAGAGTAATACAGGAACCGCTTACAGGGGTGTCCGATTTGGCTGGCCCGAAGGACATGGCAGGGAAGCTGGTGTTCCATGCTCCGCAGTTTTTCCTGTATCCCGTCCTGCATGGCCTGATTGAGTTGTTTCATATTCATTACGGCATCCTTTTACAGGTGATTTTCGGCTTGGTATTTGTCGTACAGGGAGTTGGCCTTGGACAGGGCGAACTTGGCCTGATTGGATTTGAGTTTGTTAAAGTCCAGCAGGCCGCTGACAAGGCCCCCGTCGCGTCCCACAAAGGTCGTCAGAGAGCGAAGGGAGGCCCGCTCCAGCAGGATAGGGTCCTTGGATTCGGCGGCTTCCTGAGCCAGCTGGGGGCTGGGTTCGTCCAGATAGAGGGACACCTTGTTGGTGGCCTCATCGTGGCGGAAGCTGATAACCAGATTTTCGGCAGCCATGGTTCGGAGGAGTTGAAACAGTTCGGTGGTTTTTTCGTTTGTTGTTTCGTCTTTCCCGCCGCGGTCTCCCTCTTTGAACCGGACGGAGCGGCTTTGGTCGGCGTTTTGGCCGGCCCTTTGGGTAATTTTCTGATATTCATCCACCGGAATGTTTTTCAGGCCCAGCAGGTCTTTGATGGCGGACCCCTTGAAATAGGTAAAAGCCGCTTGTCGGATGTAGTTTTCGTTGATTTCTTCGGGGTCTTTCCACGTATCGCCGACTTTTCCGAGGAAGGCGTCTCGCGTGCTGTACTGGCCGATGGCCGGGACGGTAATTCCCTGACAGGTGGCGTATCCCTCGAAGACATAGCGGTATCCGACCACGGCCCCCTGTTTGTCGGTGATGTTTTCTTTTCGGTGTCTGACGTTGTGGAAGCGGATAGGGAATCGTCCCTTTTCCATGATTCGGCAGGCCCCGGCGGCGGACAGGCAGGCCTTGGCCTTTTCCCCGGACCCAAAAATCGTCCAGTCTTTTTCGTAGGTAAACATCCGGACAAGGGTATTTCGGGCCTGTATCATGGCCGGAGCGCACCGGACCAGTTTTTCCATCAGGGCCAGTTGGGCGGACGGGTCGATAGTTGGATTATCTGCCTCTCCGGCGGGATGGTCGGGGATAACGGGCAGGGTCTCGGCGTCGAAGACTTCCTGAAAAGAGGCCTCTTGGGGGGGGGTAAACTCATGGGATGGTTGGGTTGTCATTTTTTGTTCCTTTCCGGGGTAAGGGAGAGCATTCGTTCGACTTCCGTCAGACCGACATCCATGGCCATATTTCCGAAGGCCGAGAAGGTCATGGGTTTTCCGTTCTTGTTTTGATACTGGAGGTAGAGCCGTTCGGCGCGGCCGGAGACCATATCCAGCAAATGGAGTTGTTTTGGGTTTTTCCTTGCCTTGCTCATGTTATGCCTTTTTCTTTTTGTACATCGGGGAAACGGTCTTGATTATCCGGGAATGCAGGCGGCTGTCGATATGGGTAATTTCGTAGCGGGCAAGAATCTCTTGGCCCTTTCCGCCCCGTCCTTCTCGAAGGTCGCGCAGGGAAATTCCGAGTTTTCGGAGGCGATAATATACCTGTCCGACAGTCAGGGTTCCGCCGGTCAGGTGTTCGGCGATAGTTCTGGCCGTAAACGGCCACTCGTTGAGGACGACGAAGGCGGGCAGGGCGTTAGCCATACAAAGCGGGTCTAACTTGCCGCCAGACAGGAGGTTATGATTATGTTTCACGTGACACACCTTTCGAAATAATGGGGGTTTGGTTTATTGTGCGATAAGGCGTCCGGGGGTGATGTTAATTTCCAGTTGCAGGGAAAACCGGTGGTCGGCGACCTGTACGGGGATGGAAATCGGGATGGCCCCGCTGGGGAGGGCTGAGGCGGCCTGTTTGGATTGTTTTTTGGAGGGCTTTCCAAAATATTCGGCCTTGATTTTTTTCCAATTTTCTTTCGGGTGAGCCCCGCGGAAATGAGCGGACAGGCCCCGAAAATCCATGGATTGAAACGAACAAAGCGGGCATTGAATTGACATTTTTTTTCCTTTCCAAATAGTTGATTGTTGTTTCATTTATATGGAGTATAAAGATGAAATATTTATTGTCAATAAAAAAATAAAATTTTTTCGATTGTTTTTCGATTGTTTTTTCGATGGTCCTATCCGAACGGCTGCGCAGCCCTGTCTTTGGCGGCTTTTCCGGGGCGGATTGAAGAGGGGCTAAAATGGAGAGAAAATCTCTTAAAAAGGCCCGGTTTTCGCCCGAAATATATTTATATAAAAAAAATAATATTTTTATTGACATTCCTTTATAAGGTGTTATTTTGGTTTTTTATGGCCCCACTGGTAGGGCATAAACGATAATTTATTTTTGAAAGGATTGTATCATGTCGAATGAGAAAAGCATCAATTCAAGCCCGATTCGCCCCTCGATAACGGAGGATGTCGCCCTGAATACGGCGGCGATTTTGAAGTCGCAGGCGCGGAGCAAAAAGCCGTATCGGATTATCCCGTTTATTGTGTCCCGGTCTACCACCGGCGGCATTCTGGGCGGCGCGCTGCCGGACGGGAAATTTTCGGTGCACGTCTGGGCCACCAACCAGCGCGAGGCCGAACTTCTCTTTTTCGCGCAACATCAGGGGTTAGTCGCCGAGATTCTTTCGCGCGGAGACGCCGAAAACATCTCGCTGGAACTGTCCGTGCGTGAAATCTCTCTCTAATCGGACCGGTTGACGGAAAACAAAAAAACGGTTCAATTCAAGAGGTGATATCATGTCATGCACGGCCACTGCTTCTATCGCACTGGGCGGCGGGTCTACTCAGTCTATCGAATTTCCCTTTGAAATGGGGGAAACGATTGCCGACGTATTTGCGGCGGGTCGCCCGCTGTCGAATTTTGCCCCGGCCGTTCGGTGGACTATTGTCCTGACAGGCGCCGAAAGACCGCCTGCCATCGCCAGTCCGTCGGTTGGCTTGGTGCCCGATTGCGAACTGTCCCTGTCCCCCAGCAAGCTGGGCGGGAATCGTTAACGCGCCCTTGAGACAAGGGGGATTTTACCCCCTTGTCTTTTTTTACTTTGGAGTCAACATGAGCACGGAATTATCCAAGGAAAGCAACCAGCTTGTTATCGACGCGCTGGAGCGGGGGAAAGACAAGGACAAGCTGTTATCAAAATCAATTCACGGCCATTTTATTTTATCCTCTACGTTTGATAAATATATGCAGGAGGTGAGCGCCGCGTTTGGGGGGGAGGCCCCGAACGCGATTGAATCCCGTCGGCGGACCTATCTGAAAATGTGGGATTCTATTTACAAAACCCTCGCCGGATACACGTCCGATTCTTTTCTTACGACGGATGAAATACAGCATGTTATATCCGGGCTGTCCTCGTTGTATGATGAAAAAAGCTGGCTGGAAAATCATCCGCCCCGGTTGTCTATCCCGTTTCTTTTGGCCCGGATTGCCGGGGTCTGCAATAACTTTACATGCCGCCTTGAATTGTATTCCATGCCGGACGGGTTCAAGCGCCTTTTTTTGTATGTTTTTATTCCGGACATTACGTTTCACAAAAAGGACTACCTAAGCGATATCCCCGCGCCGTATGACTCGGTCAAGCTGGGGGATATCTGGCTTGGGCTGGATTTAAAAGGGCTGGCGCGTACAAGGCGGGCCACTCAGTCGGCGATTTTGTTTCCCTGCGAGACAACCAAGGCGAATCTGTTTGGATTTATCCATCCGCATGAAAGCCATATCCTCAGGGGCCATCGAGGAGAGGCCCCCCCCCCGCCCCGTTTGATTTGTCTGGGGGCGTCTGCGGAATGTCGCATTCGTGATTATCTGTTTAATAACTTGAACCTTT
>JALOAR010000010.1 GCA_023228665.1 Candidatus Colwelliibacteriota bacterium
GAGAAAATCTTGATATTGTGTTTTCAAAAATAAACGGGCAGGTTTCCGACTCTAGTTTTAAAAAAGTATATATCCAGCTAATTCCGGGAGTAGCTACAAAGGCGGTTAAAGTATCGCCTGCCGGAGTTATTTCGATAGATGATGGGGAAGTAGGCTGGTGGAAATTTGATGAAGGATCGGGCGATGTGGCAATAGATACTTCGGGGTATGGGAATGCGGGGGATATTTCAGGAACAACTTGGTTAGCTGAGGAAAATTGCAAAAGTGGGGCTTGTTTGAGTTTTGATGGAGCTACCGATGATTATGTAATAAGTGAAGAAGCTCTTAATTTAGATGCAAGTCAAACTTTTTCTGCTTGGGTAAATCCTAATTCAATAAGCGGTCTTAGAGGTGTTATTACATTACATAATCATGGTACTACTGCTAATTTAGGAATAAATACTTATAGCAATAAATTCTCTGTTTCGATAGGCTATACAGATTCCTCAAGAGAATATAATGAAAAATTAAGCAATTTTTCTCTTACAGTAGGGGAATGGACGCATATTGTTCTTATTTTTGATAGCTATAATAACTCGGTTAGTTTTTATGTTAATGGTGATTTTGATAAGAGTTGGAATTTAAGTAAGACAGTAGATTTAAGGCCTGATAAAATTTTAGTAGGACAGTGGGCTAGTAGTTATTTAGAACATTACATATTTGATGGCATAATAGATGACGTTCGCCTTTATGATCGTGCTTTATCAGAGGATGAAGTAGAGGAGTTATATGAGAGAACGAGGTAATCCAAACTCACAACTACTAACTCACAACTTACAATATAAAATAATGATAATGGGGTTGAGGATAATGTTAAAAAAAGTTATAAGAGATAGGAACTCATATGGAGGGTTCGCATAGTGGTCTAGTGCGCCGCACTCGAAATGCGGTTGGGGTTAACTCCCCTCAGAGGTTCGAATCCTCTACCCTCCGCCAGTTAGGAAATGAAGTCATTGGCTCGCCCGCTACGCGGGCTCGCCAGCCGTTTTTCGGGGAAATTTCAAGCCGTTTTGAATTCAGCATAAAGTTCGAGCCGACATTTTTGAGAAATGCGCGGATTTGCATTTTGTCGCCCTGCGACAAAAGAATTTTGGCTTGGCTACTCAATAAAATCACTTCTCGCATTGGTTCGAGCCAATTATTTCCCTTTTGTTCAAAATCTCTAATTTCTTGCTCAATATCGGCTTTCTCGCCCAATAACTTTGCTTTCTTTACTTGATACTCCTCTGGCGATATACCCTTGCCCTCAATGTAAATATCGAGAAGCCGATCTACTTTCTGCTCAACTTCCGCTTTTCTTGTTTTCAGATTTTGAACAAAAGAAATGCCATCGTTTTGAATACTCGCTTTTTCGCGGTCTAGCTCGGCAAGCATATTGTCCGCCCATTCGTCTGGAATAGAAACTTTTTGAATGACGGATTTCATCTGTTCAATAAGTGTTTCCTCGCGTAAATACTTTTCATTACAAGTTTGCTTTTTCTTGGTGCAACGATAGTAAATGTGTCCTTTCTGCGTTTCGGCGGTAATGAGGCAACCACACTTTCCGCATTTCATAAATCCCGAAAAAGCAAACTCATGTTTTCGTTTTCTCTTTTTCTTACCCCGATTATTCATCACTTGTTGAACGTCATCAAAAAGTTTCTTGGAAATAATTGGCTCGTGGCTTCCTTCGTATAGCTCGCCGTTGAAGCGGAAAGTTCCGTAGTAAAAAGGATTTTTCAGCATTCGCTGGACACAGGAAGTTGAGAGAACATTGCCTTTGTAGCTATCGAGCTTGGAATCTGCCAAAAACTGCTTAATATTTTTGAGCGTGTAGTCGCCGGTGGCGTAGAGTTCAAAACACTTTCGTACTAGCATCGATTTTTCGGTATCAACATCTATGCTTTTTGTCCGCGAGTTATTGAGATAACCAAGTGGCGCAAACCCCGGCCATATTCCTTTTCGCAGTTTTTGGCGGTGGCCTCGCTTGATATTTTCGCTCAAATTATCCACGTAATACTTGCTTTGCCCAAAGGCAATGTTCAGCATAAATTTCCCTTGTGGCGTGCTATCAAACCAAAAGGTGGGAAATTTGAGGTCTTGGATTTTTCCTGTGTCCAAGAGGTAAATAACCTTCCCGCCGTCTATGGAATTGCGAGCTAATCGGTCCGGATGCCAAGCCAAAATTCCTTGGGCTTCGCCCAAGCAAATCCGATCAAGCATTTTGGCGAAAACTTTTCGCCCAGGTTCTTTAGCAGTTTGCGCCTCGCTAAGCGAGGCGACGATTTCAAGTTTTTCTTTGGCGGCAAATTCTTTCAATTCAGAAAACTGGGATTCCAAAGACATGATTTGTCTTTCTTCACTCTCGGTAGATTTTCGTGCGTAGATAAAGTATTTCATAAAGATTTAGAAAAGCCCGCTTCTGGCCTTACTGAATTCAAAACGGCTTGAAATTTCCCCGAAAAACGGCTGGCGAGCCCGCGTAGCGGGCGAGCCAATGACTTCATTTCCTAACTGGCGGTGTCTGTTTGAAAATATCCGAACGGAACTGGCTGGGCTCGGCGGGCGGAATTCCCCCCACACCCCTCTTCCGCCCGCCTCGCCTTGCCTGCCCGACCGAAACTCTTGAGTGAAGGCGGGAACCGGAGCGGAAAGGCAAACTGCCAAAGAACCTGTTAAAAATGTCGGCTCAAACTTTATGAAGGCCAGAAGCGGGCTTTTCTTGAATAAAATCAGAAAATTCGTTATCATAATCTTACAGTAAGATTGTAACATAATTTTATGTTATCAAAACTTGGATAGTATGGCAACAATAGGTGAAAATATAAAACGATTGAGAACGAAGCAAGAATTGAGCCAAGACGACTTGGCGCGAAAAGCCGAGCTCAAATACTCCACTCTTGCAAAAATTGAGGGCGATTTTGTAAAAAAGCCAGGCGTTCAGATGATAGCCAAGATTGCTAAAGCGCTCGGTGTTTCCGTTGAAGATTTATTGAAATAATTATGATCGAAAATTTGCTACTATTTATCTTTTCGTTAGCCCTTGTTGTTAAGGGAGCTACCTTGGCGACAAAGTACTCTGCCAAACTCGCGGAACATTTTAGTATCTCTCGTTATGTAATTGGTTTTGTTGTGGTTGCTTTTATCTCCATACTGCCTGAAACTATTATTTCAATAAATTCTGCAATTCAGGGGGTACCTGAATTTGGCCTCGGCACATTATTTGGTTCAAATATTGCCGACCTGTCTCTTATTTTTGCTCTTTTAATTTTATTGTCTGGTCGCGGAGTAAAAATCGAAAGTAAGGTGTTAAAAAATGTCAGTCTGTACCCCTTCTTCTTGCTACTTCCCGTCATTTTGGGGTTAAATGGACATTTTTCCCGTATTGATGGTGCTATTTTGATAATTACAGGGGTTCTTTTCTACTATTTAGTTTTTAAGAATGGCACAGAAGCGTCAAAAGTATTTAGTAACGGTGATGGCAAGTATAAAAATATATTTCTATTACTCTTTGCTATGACTTTGCTGCTCATAGGTGCGCATTTTACGGTAACTTCGGCAACCACGCTGGCTCAAACATTAAACATAATCCCCATTCTTATTGGCATGCTCGTTGTTAGTTTGGGAACAACAATGCCGGAATTCTTATATTCGCTTAAAGCAATAAAACAAAAAGAGGACAGCCTTGCGATAGGTGATATTTTAGGTTCAGTTCTGGCAGACGCTACTATTGTCATTGGCATACTTGCTTTCATAAGCCCATTTTATTTTCCAGTAAAAATCATATATATCACAGGGGCATTTATGGTGGTTGCCTCCTTCGTGTTATTACGATTCATGCGTTCAGGACGCGCCATAACGAAAAAAGAAGGATTCATGCTTTTATTCTTTTGGATAATTTACGCGCTGGTCGAATTTATCGTAAATAGTTAATCCTGAAGAGGAAATAAAAGAATTTGCCGCCAAAGAAAAACTTGAAATCGTCCTTTCCGCTCCGGTTCCCGCCTTCACTCAAGAGTTTCGGTCGGGCAGGCAAGGCGAGGCGGGCGGAAGAGGGGTGTGGGGGGAATTCCGCCCGCCGAGCCCAGCCAGTTCCGTTCGGATATTTTCAAACAGACACCGCCAATTTACACCCCGATGTTTTGGAGTGATTATTTATGGGCTTAAGATTAGGGAGAATAAAATAATTTTGGTTTTTAGATTATAATTTATCTTATGAACGAAAAGGATAAAAAAGTTTCGGTTATTAAGTATGCGGAGGATGACAAATTGTCGGTTAGAGTGTTGTTATTTATGAGAATACCGCCGCTTGTTGCGGGATTATTGCTTGGTATCGGTCTTTCTTTCCTAACTTCTAGATTTGAAGAGGTGATAGCTGTAAGTCCGCAAGTGGCTTTTTTTATCCCTTTTGTTGTTTATATGGCTGATGCGGTTGGGACGCAGACCCAGAACATATATATCAGGGGCTTAAGATCGGGAAAGGCAAAATTCAAAAAATATCTTTTAAAAGAAACGGCGCTTGGAATAATTCTCGGGTTTTTCTGCGGAGCGGTCTCCTGGATGGCTGTGTGGTTATGGTTTGACGGATTAAAACTTGCGAATGCTGTCGGATTATCAATGTTTTCTGCTATAACGATTGCTCCACTTATCGCTCTTATAGTGGCGGAACTTTTACAGTTAGAGCATAGAGACCCGGCTGTAGGAGCAGGGCCGATAACAACAGTGATACAGGATAGTATAAGCGTGGCTATATATGGGATTATTGCAACAATGATGTTGTTATAACGGCGTAAATTTTAATTCGTTAGCTAGCGGAGAGAGATAGGGAGTAATAATTTTCAATTTATGCGTTCTGCTGTTCATTAATGTAGACCTGAATTCTTGATCAAGTTGGGAATGATAGAGAGGATGTAGAAAAGATATAAACTTTAAAAACCTGGATTCCCGATAAATTGCTAACGCAATTTTCGGGAATGACAGAGAAGGGTGGGAATGACAGAAGGGCGTGGAATGATATGTAATATAATTCGGCTGAAGCAAAAGTTTGCGGCAGGAGAATGCATTTTGGTTTAATTCTTATGTTATAATTTTTGTAAGATGAAGTTTCTTTTTGGAAAGTTTTTTAAAGCAACTAATAAATCTTTTGGGGAAGGTTTTACTCTTGTTGAGCTCCTTATATACTCCGTTATTTTTACGGTGGCGGCGGGGCTTTTAACCGGTATATTGATTGCAATAAGCGGAATACAGACAAGGGAAAATTCCGCTTTCGAGATAACGCGCCAATTGCAGTTCGTTACACAGAGAATTCAATATGCTATTAGGGACGCGAGCGTTGTTGAAGGCGTATATGAAGGTGATACTGAAGGTACCGAGTGTACGCAATTTTGCTCTATTAAATTAAGAGTGGAGGATCCGGCGCTTGATCCGACGATAATAAGCTCTGATATAGGCGGTGTGTATTTTAAGGAAGGCAGCGGCGAAAAGATAGCTTTAACTACGCCGAATATACAGATAACTTCGCTTGTTTTTGATAAAGTCGGCAATCCCGGGGGATTATCGACAGTTACTGTAGATCTGGCGATGGTGTTTAACCCTGATGATCCTCAATTAAGGGTAGCTAAGACATTAACTTCTGCCATAGCGCATGTGTCGGCAGCAACATTTGATTCAGATCTTCTGCCTGATACGACCGAGACAAGAAATATAGGGGGCACATCTTTAAAATGGAATAATCTTATTCTTTCGGGAGGAATAGAAATTACGGGTCCGGATTCTATCGGCGAGCAGGCGGGCATAACTATGGCAAGAGGGTTAGCTCACGGAGAGTCGAGTATAAATCAGTACTACGTAACTGACACTCCATATGATAAATATGGAGTGAGATTTGATGTTGGCGGGAGCCCAATGCTTTATCTTGAGGGGGATATTGGGCAGTCGAACAGAAGGGCGTATTTTTTGAACGGGAATGTGGGAATAGGGACGGCGAGTCCGGAGCAAAGATTGCATGTTAAGGATACAAATACTACGGCAGGTCAGCGAACAACTGCTTTTAATGTCTTCACTATTGAGGCGGGTTATAGCGGTGGAGATGGGGCGCCATACGATGGTTTTGGAGGAGGTATTCTGTTTAATAACGAAACTTATAATGGAACTTTTTATGATAGCGCGGCCATCTATGGAATTATTGGCGATAATAGTCTTAATACTACCGAAGGTGGTAGATTGGTTTTCTATACTTCTTCGACTAAAACTGACGCTCCTACTGAAAAGATGCGCATATCAGGTGCTGGTAATGTAGGTATAGGCACAACGAATACGGGAACATACCGTCTATATGTTTCTGGCGGGGATGCGTATTTTTCCGGAGATGTTTCGGCGGCATCGTTTACCGATCGTACGCCTTATCCGGAAAATTTGGGTATAGCTTATGACGCTGTAATGAGCATGCAAAGGCTTCCTGAAGACGAATATGATTTTGATAATAAAGAAAGCCAGCTTGATCACTCGACGCTTACCGAATTTGTAAAAGGGGATAACGGCTATCGCGACCTTTCGGCGACTGTTTCGGCGCAAAATGAGGTGATAAAAGATCTAGTAAGGAGAATTGAAGAACTGGAGAGACAACTGAAATAAATTTCAAAATCTAAATTGCTAATTTTTTAATTTCTTTTTAATGAGCTACAAGTTTTTAAATGGTGTAGAATAATAAATAGACAAAAGATAAAAATAAAAAAATATTTATGCCAAAAAAGAGTTCATCAAAAATAGTTTGGATAAGCATTAGTTTGCTTATAGCAGTAGGGATTATAGCTTGCGTGGCTTTACATTTTTTCTTTAGGCCATATATGGCAGTTTACCTTACAACCGGAGATATATATTTTGGAAAAACGAGCACTTTTCCGTGCGTGGAAGTAGAAGATGCTTGGTTTTTGCAAAGAGCGCAGGATGGCAACCTCGGATTGCAAAGATTTGCCGAAGCGGTATGGGAGCCAGCCGGGGATATAAAAATAAACAAGGACCAGATAGTATTTATTGCGAAGCTTTCGGATACTAGTCCTATAATCCAGGCGATTGAGGGTAAAGTTTTTCCTCAACAGCAAGTTCAGCAAAGCGGAACTAATACGGAGCAAGAAAACGTGATTGATAGCGGGGTAATAAATGTTGAGTAATATTAACGAGAAGCTATTGCCATAAATATAATTTTTGAGGGGCGGAGAGGGCGCAGTGCTTTTGCCGCCTCTTTTATAGTTGCGCCGGAAGTGACGATATCATCGAATATTATCAATACTGATCCTTTAGGGATTAATTCGGATTTTTTATTTAAAGCAAAGCAATTTTTGACGTTTTCTTTGCGCAATTCATCATTTTTTATTTTGTTTTGGGGAGGCGTCCATTTTTTTCTTCTAAGCGCGACAGTTGTCGGAATACCGGTTTCGTTGCTTATTTTTTTGGCGAGCAGTTCCGAGTGATCAAATCCTCTTTTCCATTTTTTAAAAAAATGGACCGGAACAGGCACAATAAAGTATTTTTTAGCGGAATTAATTTCCTTAAAAAAATTTGAATTATTCAGATATTCAACCATCAGTTGCGATAGCGGATTAGTGGCGCTTATTATTCCTTTATATTTTAGAGCCTTAATAAGCGACCGGGTTGGCGGATCGGAATATTCGGTTGCAGAAAATAAAAACCTTTTTCTTATTTTTCTAGGAGATTTTTTAATAATTATTTTTGATCGGCATGCGCGGCATAATAAGTCATTACTTTCAATTGGATGTCCGCAGTTAACGCATATTGCAGGGAGTATTGCGTCAATAGCGCGATTGATTATTTTCCGTAGTTCAGCCATTAGGATATAATTAATTGTAAACATTTATGTTTGGATTTTTTGAAAGAATTTTTAGCAAGGGAGTAGGAGTTCCTAGGCGCCCTCATTTGGGCGTTGATATTGGGACTGTTTCGGTGAAGGCTGTAGAAATGGATATGCGTTCCGGCAAGCCGGCAGTAACCAATTACGGATTAATCGAAACGGGAGACTATCTTGAAAGGACAAATAGCGTACTTCAAACTAGCTCGCTAAGCATTGCTGAAGGCGAAGCCGTTGCGGTTTTAAAAGCTCTTATTTCCCAGATGGGTACAAGAATTAAAGATGTTGTTGCGACCGTACCTGCTTTTTCTTCCTTTACTTCAATTATAGATATGCCGGTGATGAATGAAGAAGAAACTGCCAAAGCTGTTCCATATCAAGCGCGGTCATTGGTTCCCTTGCCAATGTCAGACGTAACTATAGACTGGATTCCTATTGGCCAATTTGAGGGAAGGGAAGGCGAAAAGAAGCAGAGAATATTTTTAGTTTCGGTGCCGAATGAGCAAATAAGGGCGCACAAGGCTGTTTTTAAGAAGGCGGGTCTTAATTTAAAAATGCTTGAAGTAGAGAGTTTAAGTCTTGCAAGATCGCTGACAACGGGCTCACAGGAGAACGTGCTGATAATAGATATAGGAGCGTTTTCAAGTACTGTGGTGATTGCCGGCCAAGGACTTCTTAAATATTCGAATCAGACTGATTTTGCGGGGAATTCAATGACTCAAGCGCTGACTAAGGGTCTGGGCATAAGCGTTAGGAGAGCAGAGGCTCTTAAGAGGCAGAGAGGTCTTTCCGGCATGGCGGGAGAATACGGCCTATCCACATTAATGATACCCTTTCTCGATGTTATACTTAATGAAGGGAGGAAAGCGAAAGAGGTCTTTGAGGGGGGAGGAAATAAAGTTTCAAAAATTATTTTTTCCGGAGGAGGAGGCATGATGCAAGGAATTGCCGAATATGCCAGCAAACAGTTTGATCTTCCGGCAGAAAAAGCTGATCCTTTTTCTTTAGTGGCTTATGCGCCTGAAATTGCGCCTTTGCTGAAATCAGAAGGTTCCAGGCTTAGTGTCGCAACAGGAGTTGGAATGAAACTTTTTATTTAAGAACAAGCGATGGCAAATAATATACCAACACAAACAGAAGCATCTCCAGGGAGCGTTCCTTGGAAAGCGCTTGTTTTTTCAGGCGTTATTTTTGGCATATCTTTGATGATATATGCGGGAATAGCGTTTGGATATAAGCCTTTTTTAACTTCTTCAATAGACAATATAGATGCGCAAATATCAGAGCTTGACCGTGTTGCTCCTAAAAAAGAAAGTGAAGAAGAATTTATCCAATTTTATTCTCAAGTGACTAATATTCGCGATCTTCTTTCTTCTCATGTTTCGGCGATGCCTTTTTTCGATGCGATAGAAAAAAATACTTTTTCGCAAGTGACTTTCTCTGATTTCTTAATAAGCGTGTCGGCGAGAATGGCATCGGTAAGCGGATTTGCCGGTTCTTATAATAACTTAGCTAATCAACTTGCCGCTTATGAAAACACAGAAAGCGTTAGCAGTATTAGCTTGAACACTGCCAGGCTTGCGGATGAAATGGTTCGTTTTGAGGCAACCATTAATTTGGATGATAGTATGTTCGATTTTCAAAAAAGGATATTAATTATGGAATCTGAAGAAAGCGAAGAAGAAAACGAGTCGGGCGAGGAAGCTGCCAATAACAGTACAACAGAACAATAAATGAAGAGTTCAGCTAAAAGATTATATGTATCACTAGGCAGCCTTGTTTTTATAGCGGGAGCTCTTTATGTTTACGCGACATTAATAAGGCCTGAATTTTCAGAAATACAGGCTTTAAGAGGGGAGAGGCAGGCCCAGAGCGTGTTGCTTGCCGACTATAAAACGACAATAGAGGAAACTAATAGGGTTTTGGCAAAATACGAAAGCGTATCAGCTTTGCAGGAAATTTTTTCAGAAGTGGTACCGCCTAATGAAAATATTCCATCGTTGCTAAATCAAGTGTATGGTCTTGCCAGTTTAAGCAATGTGCTTGTGGATTCAATAGAGTTTCAATATTTGCCGATAAAGAGCGTTTCTGCCGGTTCTCTTATCAGACCTTTTGGGACTTTAAGGGTATCGGCTACGTGCGTGAGCGGGTATGAGGATATGAAAAGTTTTATTTCTTCATTAGAAACAAATGTGAGGCTGATGAATGTAGATGCTATAAATATATCTGAAGGAGCTACGGGCGAAGATCCGATGCTAGCTTATACACTAACGGTCGATGCTTATTATCAGACACAATAATAAAAAATGGCGATATTAATACAAGAAGAAAGTAAAAAAGGAATGTTAGTTCCTTTTGCAGTCGGAGGCATTATTTTAGTTGCGGCTGCTGCACTGACATATTATCTTTTCTTTTCTCCGGCTCCATTCGTTGATACTGTCGGGTCCGATGAATATGAAAGCGTGTCTGTTTTTGCTCGAGCTAATCTTGATATAGAATCGGTTACAGATTCTCCCGTATGGTCTGCTCTCGAGAGGGAGTCTCCTGTACAGCCTCTTTCTCCTCAAGTTTTTTCCAGACGAGATAATCCTTTTGGATTTTCTGAACAATAATAAAAAATATGGATTCGAGAGATCTTGCAAACAAGTTAATAGAGCACTCGGTTATTTCTGACGAGCTTGCCCAAAAGGTAATAACAGAAGCCAACAATACGGGAAAGTCTTTTGAGGAAATATTGCGTACTAGAAAGCTTGTCGATGACCTTTCTATAGCTAAGGCTAAGTCCGAGTTTCTAAAAATTCCTTATAAGGAGATTGATCCTTCTTCTATTACTGACGAAGCTTTAAAAAAAATACCGGAAGATACGGCAAAAAATTATAAAATAGCTCCGCTTGAAGTAGTGGGCGATATGGTAGTGGTCGGAATGGTAAATCCTGACGATACCCAGGCACAAGAAGCTTTGAAATTTATAGCGAAGCAAAACAAGGTTAGTCTCGGAGTGTATGTAATAACGCTAGGCGCTTGGGAAATGGTGTTAAGGAGATATTCTCCTTATGAGAGAGAAATACAGGAGGCTGTTAGGACCGTAGGGACAAAGAAAGGTATGTCAACGACGAGCCAAAGAGTAGTTTCTCTTGATGAAGAGAATGCCGGCATGGATGAAGCTCCGATAATAAAAATAGTTTCTTCTACGCTGAAAGCCGCGGTAGATCAGAAAGCTTCTGATATTCATATAGAGCCGGGAAGGAGCAAATTAAGGGTAAGGTTTAGAGTAGACGGTTCTTTAAAGGAAGTTTCGGCTTTCCCGCTGGAGCTTTTACAATCAATAATATCAAGAATTAAGGTTTTGTCGGATCTTAAAATAGATGAGACAAGAGTGCCTCAAGACGGAAGATTTAGGACAGTAATATTCGGCAGGGATGTGGATTATCGTGTTTCGACTTTTCCGACACCGCTTGGAGAAAAAGTGGTTATTCGTGTTCTTGACCCGTCAATGGGTTTAAAAGATATGGAGAGTTTAGGTCTTGTGGGGAGGAATGCCGATTGGGTAAAAGAAGGTCTTGATAAGCCATACGGAATGGTATTGGTTACCGGGCCTACCGGTTCGGGTAAAACGACGACGCTTTACGCTTTTTTGCAAAGGCTTAATAAAGAAGACGTAAATATCTTGAGTATGGAAGATCCGGTAGAGTATTTTGTGGCGGGAGTAAATCAGTCGCAGATAAAACCGGAGATAGGCTATACTTTTGCTTCCGGATTAAGGCAGGCACTCCGCCAAGACCCTGATATTATAATGGTTGGTGAAATAAGAGATAATGAAACGGCTAATCTTGCCGTTCAAGCGGCTCTTACAGGGCATGTAGTTCTTTCAACTCTCCATACTAATGATGCTGCCGGGGTTATTCCGAGATTAATGGATATGGGAGTTGCTCCTTTTCTTCTTCCGTCTTCGCTCAATATTATGCTTGCGCAAAGGCTTGTTCGGCGCCTTTGCAATGATTGCAAAAAAGAGGAGGAGGCGTCTCCGGAAATACAAAAAATAATAGAAGAAGAGCTTGGAAAATTAGCTCCGGAAGTAAAAGAGACAATTAAGTTTAAGCCTCCTTATAAAGTATACAGGGCGCCGGGCTGTGATAAGTGCAAGGGCAAGGGAACATCTGGCAGAATAGCTATATACGAAGTAATGAAGATGACGAGAGAGCTTGAAAATATAATTACTTCAGGCGCTAACGAAGGCGATGTCCGAGATGAGGGAAAAAGGCAGGGAATGGTAAGCTTGAGGCAAGACGGAATTATAAAGGCCCTTGAAGGGACTGTTTCAATAGAAGAAATATTAAGAGAGACTACAGAAACGTAGTTTATAAATCGTGAAGATTAGCCTATTAAGAATTTTATGCCAGTTATGTACAGAACCCCACTTAAGTTGTGGGGTGGTTTGATTTATAATTAAAAGCATATGGATTATAAGCAGAAATTGGACGAATTATTATTAACTACCGCGAGGCAGGGGGCTTCGGATCTTCATATAGCGGTTGGCAGAAGGCCGACTTTGAGAATTGACGGTTCTCTGATTGGCTTACAGAAAGAGCCGATACTTACTCCCGAAGATGCGCAAGGAATAGCTCAAGCGATGCTTACTCCGGATTTGAAAGAAAAATTAATGCGGAATGGAGATGTTGATTTTACTTATGCTTTTGAGGACAAGGCTAGGTTTAGGACAAATATTTATTTTCAGAGAGGTTTTTTGGCGGCTGCGCTTCGCTTGATACCTGCGGAAATAATGACGATTGATGAGCTGAAACTGCCGCCTATAATTCATGAGTTTGCAAAATTATCACAAGGATTTGTTTTAGTTGTCGGCCCTGCCGGACAAGGAAAATCTACTACTTTGGCTGCAGTGCTTGATGAAATAAACCACAAGAGAATGGATCATATAATAACCATTGAAGATCCGATTGAATATTTATTTGTTCAAGATAAATCGATAATATCGCAGAGAGAGGTTAATAGTGACAGTCCTGATTTTCATAGGGCTTTAAGAGCGGTTCTCCGTCAAGACCCTGATGTGCTTATGATAGGAGAAATGCGCGATAGAGAATCTATTTCTACGGCTATGACAGCGGCGGAAACAGGACATCTTGTCCTTTCTACCTTGCATACTAATTCCGCTTCGCAAACAATTGACCGCGTAGTGGATTCGTTCCCGGCAGAACAGCAAGATCAGGCAGCATCCCAGCTGGCGGCGACTTTGGTCGGCATAGTTTCTCAAAGGCTTGTTCCTAAGGTTGATGGCGGAAGAGTGCCAGCGTGCGAAGTAATGCTTGTAAATCCCGCTATAAGAAACCTTATTCGCGAAAAGAAATTCTTCCAAATAGATCTAGTAATAGAGACAAGCTTACAGGAAGGAATGATGACTTTGAATAGGTCTCTTGCGGAACTGGTGAAGAAAAAAGAAATAGCGATGGAAACGGCAGAGCTTTATTCTCTTAATCCAAGCGAGTTGAGACTTTTATTGCAGAGGATATAAGGCTGGAAATATAAATTTTAGAAATATTATTAATTCCTGATGATAAAGTTTGAATATCAAGCAAGAGACAAATCCGGCCAATTGCAGGTTGGTCTTGTGGAGGCTGAAGACAGGGAGAGGGCTATAAGAAAGCTTGTTTCAGACGGGTTGTATATTCTTGCTATAACCGAGGCTAAGAAAAAAGGAGTTCAGGTAGCGATAATGTCCTTGATCAACAGGGTTACGAGCAAGGATTTAATGGTATTTACCCGGCAATTTGCGACTTTGCTTGAATCAGGAGTTTCTTTATCTGGCGCTTTGCGTACTTTATCTACGCAGACTAAAAATCCTTTGCTTCAAGAGGCTATTTCTGAAATACAAAAAGAGATAGATTCAGGACTTTCTCTTTCCCAGTCTATGGAAAAATATGGGAATATATTTTCCGAGTTTTATATAAATATGATACGGTCGGCCGAAGTAACGGGTAGAGTTGATGAAGTTATGTCTTTCTTAGCTGATTATATAGAGCAACAGGCAACACTTTCTTCAAGGGTCAGAAACGCTCTTATATATCCTGTGTTTATGATCCTTTTCTTAATACTGGTAGTTATTTTTATGGCGATTGTTGTTTTTCCGCAAATTGAGAGCGTTTTTCAAGAACTTGGTTCAGAACTTCCCGGTCCGACTATGTTTCTTATAAATTTTGGCAAGTTTATCTTGAATTGGTGGTGGGCCGCCGCCGCCGGCTTGATATTCGTATTTTTTGTTTTTTATGATTATTTCAGGAGTAAGGAAGGCAGAGTGCTGTTGGATGAAATAATATTAAGAGTTCCAATTTTTAATAAAATGCTCAAGAGAATGTATGTTGCCCGATTTGCCGATTCGGTTGCCGTTCTCACAAAAGGCGGAGTGGCGATAGTCCAAGCTCTTGAAATAACTGCCAGGACGGTGGGGAGTGCCATATATGGAGACTTATTACAGAAAGCGGCAAATGATGTGAAAAACGGTGTATTATTGTCCCAATCTCTTTCTAAATATCCTAAGTATTTTCCTCCTCTAGTTTCTCAAATGCTTGCTGTAGGAGAAAGAACTGGAAGGATGGATACTCTTCTTCAAAAAGTATCTTCTTTCTACTCAAGGGAAGTTGAGGATACTGTCGGCAACTTAGTCGAGCTTATACAGCCGATATTAATGCTTATAATCGGCGCAGTTGTGGGCCTGCTCTTTGCTTCGATACTTACTCCTATATATAACTTTGTTTCTACGAGCCTTAATTAGCGGCATTAAAGGGTTTTTTGTTTTTGTCGAAGAGGCTTTGTGATATAATTTGAGGGAATTCAATGTCGCTAAAAAATTGAAATAAAAATGATATTAAAAGAAAGATTAAGTTATAAAAAAGGTTTTACTCTTATAGAAATGGTTATTGTTATAGCCGTTATTGGTATATTGATGGGGATAGCTTTTAACGGAATAAGCAGCGTACAGCAGAATGCGAGAGATACGCGGAGAATTTCTGATTTAAGAAAGGTTCAAACGCACTTGGAGCTTTTCTTTAATAGGTGCGGACATTATCCGGTGGATGCTACAACTTGTGGCAATGCTAATGTCGGTGCTGGGAGTACGGGCTGGGATAATCTTACAACTGCTTTGACTTTAGTTGTAAATGAAAATGAGGTCCCAGATGATCCGGTTAAAAATAAGCAGGGACAAGGCAGTTATGAATATGCTTTTGAAGAAGACGGACTAGGGTATGTAATAGGCGCGAAAACAGAGAGAATTGGTAATAATATAGATTTAACGGGCACTCAAGGAGATATTAATTGTGATGTGTATTATTGCATAAGCAGCTAAGCTGATGGTTTACCAGACTTTATTTCTTTTTATTTTAGGCACGGCTATAGGGAGTTTTTTGAACGTCCTAATATTAAGATACAAGCCTGGCGAGAATGTTTTTGGCAAGCATCTTGGCGGGAGGTCAAAATGCCCTCATTGCGGCAAGGTGTTGAAGTGGTATGAGCTTATTCCAATATTGAGTTTTGTTATCCAGCTTGGGAGATGCAGAAAATGTAAAAAATCCATATCTATTCAATATCCTGTCGTGGAAATTTTATCCGGAGTTATTATGGCTACGGTTCCGCTTATGACGGGTTTAACTCTTTATTCGTTTGTATGGGTAGCAGTATTGCTTTTACTTTTAGCGGCATCAGTTATTGATATTCGCAGTTATGTTATTCCGGATATGCTTACTTTATCTGTTGCTTTTTTAGGGGTAATAGCAACAGCCTTGATAGCGTTAGGTAAAGCAGGCAGTACTTCTTTGATTCCGGGAACTTTTCTTGGCAGTTATGCTTATGTTTTTAGCTTTACTCAAAATCCTTGGATTGGGCATATTGCTGCAGCAGTGGTAGGAGCGAGTTTCTTTTCAGTCATAATATTACTTAGTAAAGGAAAGGCTATGGGCTGGGGAGACGCCAAACTTGCGGGAGCGATAGGGCTGTTTCTCGGCTGGCCTGATACGATAATGGTCCTTATGATAGCTTTTATTTTAGGAGCTGTAATTGGCTCTGTTCTTTTAGCAACGAAGAAGAAAAAATTAAAAGATGCCTTGCCTTTCGGACCCTATATAGCTGTTGGTACGGCAATAATATTTTATTGGGGACTGGACATAATGACGCTTTATTTCAGGTTTCTTAACTTGGGGGTATAGTTTTACGCAATTTTTTAGCTTTTATTTTTCTTTTTTGCAAAGCTTATCCGGGAGAATAATTTATATTAAATTCTAAATTTTTAGTAGAATGAATATTAGGAGCGCTATGAAAATTACGGATAGGAAAAAGACAAAAGGAAAATTAATAAAGAGAGTTCTTTTGGCGGAACTCAACCAAAAAGGGTTTACTTTATTAGAAGTGGTTATAACAAGCGCAATACTTGTTTTTTTGATGTCTATTATATGGTCTTCCGGGTCGATAAGAAACAGCGATTTTAGCGTTATGGTTAATCAGGAAAAATTGCGCTTGCTTGCAACAAGGGCAAAATCGCTGACAGTTAACAGCGTTTTTGGAGCCGATGTGATGACTTGCGGTTACGGCATAAGAATAGAAGAAAGAAGAGCCTTTATATTTTTAGATCAAGGACCTTGCGGAAGAGGGAATAACCGACGCTATGATCCGGGAGAGGAAGTTGCCGGTTCGATAAATTATCTTTCGTCTGATAGCGCTGTCAGATTTGTTCCTTCAACAGGAGCGTCAGCAGAGGTGATTTTTATTCCGCCTGATCCGGATGTGGCAATAAATGGCGATGGCGCTGTTTCCGAACTTTCTATTCAGGTTATTTCTTCCGAAGGTAGGACCAGGAGGGTTATAATCAATAAGCAAGGGCTTATAAGCCTTGCCAATTAGCTTGTATGAAAAAAATAAAAGGACAAGTTCTTAACGAAGCTTTAATAGCTATGGGGATAATTACCGTTGGCGTTTTGGGTATGGCCGGATTTTTATCGAAAGCCGTAGCTGAAGGGAGATATATTTCCAACCAGACAACGGCTGTTAACTTAGCTGCGGAAGGTATTGAAATAGCCAAAAATATATTAGATGGCAATGCCTTATCGGGGCCTGGCGCGTGGAATGAGGGCTTTGAAGATGAAGGGTTTTATGAAGTTGATTATAGCAGCGAGGACCTTGGGGAACCTGTTTTAGGAGGTGGCAGTGAAAATAAGCTGAAATATTTGAAAAAAAGAACGGTCAGCGGAATGGATTTTTACGGGTATAGCGGAGGCGATGAAACAGGTTTTAAGAGGTCGGTAGAAATAGAAAATATAACGGAGTCGCAAATAAGGGCGACATCAACTGTGTATTGGCGCGCTCGAGGAACGTTATTAAATGAGATTTCTTTAACAAGCGATTTTTATTATTGGAGATGATGAATATAGCGAAAAATATAAAGAGCGTTAAATCTGAAGCGGGATTTACTTTAATGGAGCTAGTTGTGGCGCTATCTGTGTTTGCAATAATTATGACTGTTGCCGCATCGATATTGCTTCATTCCTTAAAAACGGCGAGGTTTGTCGCAAACCAGGCCGGAGCGGTAGATAATATTGCTTTAGCTATGGAGCAGATGGTGAGAGAAGTAAGGACAGGTTCAAGTATTAATCCTACTAATGGCTTGGTTCAAAGTTTTTCGTTTGTAAATTATGAAGGCGAAGCTGTAACGTACAGTTTTTGCGGCACGCGCATATGCAGAAACGGGCAGCCGCTTACGGCGGATAATACGATGATAGAGGGCGGGTTTTATATTAATGATTTTGGCGGAGATAAGACTCCGAGGATAACTGTTTCAGCAAGCGCGGAAGATGTGAGAGGCAATCCTCTCGGGTCTGTCCAGACTACGGTTAGCGCAAGGCTGGTGTATTACAAGAGATTATAGATATAAATTTTTAATGAGATTGCTAGCGCAAAATAGAAAAAAAGAAGGGGGGCAGATGATGATGCTTATGGTTATTATTGTTGCTTCGACAGCCTTGGCAGCGATAGCTTTTTCCAGCTTTACGGTTGTTTCGGAGCTTAGACAGGTGACGGATGCGAGGCTTTCCGGACAGGCTCTTTTTGCCGCGGATACGGGAATAGAGTGTATTTTATTCAAGGAGTTTGGCAATGAGCCTTATTACACAGGCAGTTGTCCGATTTGCAACGGGGATTGCTCGACTTCAGAAAAAGAACTCTATCCCGGGGGGCCGGCTTTCAGCTTTCATTTTGTAGATAGGGAAATAAATTGGCCGAATGAAACTGTAATCTGGAAAGCGGTTGGCAAAGATGCTTCCGGCAAAGTAACCAGAAGCCTGCAGATAACTTTAAGAAAATTAACAGGCAGTTGATTGTTTTTGTTATAATTTAAGTATGGCAATGAAAGATAAAAAAACTGGGAAAATAATTTCAATAATTGCAGGCGCTATTGTTCTTATAGCGGTTGCTTATATCCTTTTATTTACTTCTTTTGGGAGAGGTCTTTTCTTTGCGGGCAAAGCTGGGAGTGCGTTGTCTGCCGGGAGTTTTGAAATAACTTCAAAAGAAGAGATTAATGATTATTTTGTTTTTGTTTCGGCTGATGAAGCGGCGAAGTTGCGAGCTGAATCCAGAGAGCGAGGAGAGGAAAAGTTTTTGTTTCCTCAAGTAGAGCTAGCTTTAAAAGCGAGCACTCCTTTGATTATTGAAGAGATTAATAGCCAAATAGAGGGAGCTCCGTTTAAATTTATAACTGTTAAGGGGTTGCCTTCTGGCATAAAGATATATTCTTCGGTTGGAGGAGATATAAGGGGGGATATAGTATCGGGAAGCTCTTCTTCTTACGCTTGGGTTAAAGAGGTATGGGAGGAGGAAAATAATGCTGATGTAATGCTGACTTATATTCCGGCTATTGATTTAGGAACCGGAGATAATACTATTTTTACTCGAGATATGAGCGAAATTTATTCCGATATCGGCTTAGGCGATCAGTTTGCTAATTTATTAACCGATAATTCGCTGCCTTCAGAAATAATTTCGGGTGGAACCCAAGTAGCTGTGGCTGTTGCCGGTAGCGATGGCAGTTATACTAAGTTTAGCCTTAAGGACGTTTTAACCTATAGGGGCAGGATAGTAATGATAAAAAAGTAGTTTTTGAATAATAGTTTAAATAAAAAAACCCGTATTATATATACGGGTTTTTTTAATTGACTGCTTATTGTGTTTAGGGAATAATCCTAATGATCATTAAAAAAAGAAAAGGAGAGGATATGTATGGTTGGAATACGTGAAATAAGAAAAGAGATCGATCGGCTTAAGACTTTAGTTGGCAAGGTTTCTCCGGAAATAACTTTATTAGGAGAAAAGATATCTATTTTAAGTAATCAGATTAGCGAATTAAGAATAAAAGCTGACCGGAAGGCGAGTGAATTTAAAAGATTATACGAGGATGCAGAAGAGGTATATGAGAATGGATATAAGGAAGAGGCTAAAAATATTGCAGAGAGAGGTCACAGTAAGGAATTCGATTGTAGATATTTAAACTCACAGATAAAATCTCTTTGCTCTGAACATAAGAAATTATGCCGACTTCATAAGACGGCAATTGTTTTCGCGAAATCAGCACGCTTAAACATAAGGTTTCTTTCTGAAAAGACTAAAAAGATTGATGTTATATTTGTTAGCGGTTTTAAGGAAGAATTTTTAATCAGAGAGGCGCTAGATAAGCTTCCTATATTTATAGCTAATAAAATACGTTCAATTAAGGGGATGCATAAGGGAGCGATTACGAAGGTTTCTTCTGGGTCTGAACGTGTTGGGAGAATTAAATTTGTAAGAGGAAAATATAATATTTATTGTGCTGAAGATCCAACATTTGGGTTAGAAGAAAACAGAAAAGAATTTCTTTGGAATAACTTTTTTCATGAAGCAGGGCATGTTTTTTGGAGAAGCATATTACATGAAAATGAAAGGAATGATTGGGAGAGCATATATATTAATAATCCAGGATGGATTCCGAGCGAATATGCAAAGAGATCGACAAGGTCAGAAGAAGATTTTTGCGAGACATTTATGCTTTTAATGTTAGGTAAAGAGATTAGAGGCGAGCGTAAAGGTTTGATGAAAAATATTAAAAATAGAGTGGAAAATGACGTTTATATGAATACTTATATAAATATGGGTTTACAATTGCCGGATGATTTAGAATTTTTAGATGATGCATAGGTAGTGCATATACTGCCGGGTACTTGATTATCCGGCTTTTTTGTTGCTTAATTTTTATAAATGCCGATATTAAAAGTAAAAATAAGTGCTTGGTATGAAGATCATGATGATGAATTGATAGATTTAATTGTTGGCACTCTTGCCTATGACGGCAAGGATATTAAGGTTTTTACGAAAAATAAGAAAATAGAAGAAAACATAAAAAAGGCTATTGCATCTTATCCGGAAAAATTAAAGAAAAGATTTCCGCTTAAAAAAGGAAATCTTGATTATAGCGATTTAGGTTCTACAGATTTATACCTTACTTTTCATGCGAGATTTAATTCTAAAAGCATTATAAATAATAAAGAGATTTTTTTTGCTAATGCGCCTGAACTTTCTTTATTTAGGGAGAATGAAAATTCTGAAGTTAGAGTTGTGTGTAATTGGGCAAAAAACGATCCTTATGCAGGTGTGTTTGGGTATTTAAGGCAAAAAGCTCTTTTTGTATTTGATTTGCTTTTGCTTGAGGAAAAAGAGGAGTGGGCAAGATTGAATAAAAAATATCCGATGAGGAGAAAAAGACATGATTTTTTAATAGATAATGGCTGGGGAAATAAATTGCATTGGGGAGAGTATTTATATGATCCTGTGATCTATTCGTATAACTTAGAATATGTATATAGCCCAAGCCTTAGAGAAGAGACTATTAATAGGGATAGTTTTGTATATGAATTTGTGTGGGCAGAAATACTTGGAAATATAAGTGATAATTATAAAGTTGTTTCTGATAAAAAAGATTTTTTTAAAAGGGTTCTTTTGAGATTATGGAAAGATGATTATGTATGGATAGTTTTGGATAAAAGATGAGGTTAACTTGACTTTATTATAGAAAAAGTGTTATTTCAAAAATAGGTTTGCATTAAAAAATTTAAAAGGAGGTGTTTTAGTAATGACGAATAAGTTGCTTGTAGCTGTTTTGGTTTTTCTTTTTGCCATACTTGCCAGTATATGGGTTCTAGCTTTTGTTGATTTCAGGGATAATCAGACTGAAGAAACGAAAGAAAGTCAGATTCAGAACGAAACGATTGAGGAGAGCCAAGAAGTCACGGAAGAAACTCAAACACAAACACAAACAGAAACAGAGACAATTAAAGAGGAGACACAAGCCGAAACTGAAGAAATAAAGGAAGAGGTTCAGGATGAAGAATGGGTAGAGATGTCTTTATCTATATTTTCTGATCCTGTGCTAGTGAAGCTGGAAATTAGGGATGGCTTTGTTGTCGGTCTAAAAGCTCAAGTTAAAAAAGGGGTCGCGATTGTTTCTCCGGCGGATTGCTGGCATTTTCGTTCGGGAGAGAATGAATTAGAGGGAGTAGTGTTTTTGAAAGATGAGGAAGCAGGACAAAACCAGGACCCGATGTTAAAAGTGCTTTTTATTAAAAATGGGGCGAAGTATTATTCCCAGCATGGAGAATTTCCTTCAGGCAATCAGGTAGTAAAAATGCTAATCGACAGCGAAGTAAGCATAAGAGTAAGGAACGCGGTAGTGAAAGAATCTTCGGCTGAATCTTGGTATAAGGAGGCTTTAGAAGTTTGCGGTATAACAGAATAGTTTTTTTATTTTAAATATCCTTCGCTTTTTTAGGCGGAGGATTTTTATTTTCAATTTATATTTTTAAATTAATTTATTTTTTTAGGGTGTAAGGGAATAAATTTTAGAAATATTTTTATAAAAAATAAAAGAAAGAATATATCTAAAAATATAAGAAAAAAAGCATATTTTGACTTTTTTAGGTTTTTGTGCTATAAATAAGCCGTGGTTCGCAGAATGCAAGCGAAACACAATTTACAAAAAAATATTTGATTGAAAGGAGGTGGTGAAAATATAAGAAAAAAAGCACATTTTGACTTTTTTAGGTTTTTGTGCTATAAATAAGCCGTGGTTCGCAGAATGCAAGCGAAACACAATTTACAAAAAAATATTTGATTGAAAGGAGGTGGTGAAAATATAAGAAAAAAAGCACATTTTGACTTTTTTAGGTTTTTGTGCTATAAGTAAGTCGTGGTTTGCAGAATGCAAGCGAAACACAATTTACAAAAAAATATTTGATTGAAAGGAGGTGTCTGAAATGTCAGACGCCAAAAAAAGTAATATCCCTATTTTTCCCGATAATGCCGTCTGGAAAAAAGAAAGAACAGCGAAGCCGACAAACATTTTAGACTATCCGAAAAAAGCCGAGTTG
>JALOAR010000035.1 GCA_023228665.1 Candidatus Colwelliibacteriota bacterium
CGGTCAAGCCGGGAATGACAGAAGAGGGTGTGGGAATGACAGAAGAGGGTGTGGGAATGACAGAAGAGGGTGTGGGAATGACAGAAGAGGGTGTGGGAATGACAGGGAGAGGTGCAGGAATAACAGAGGGAGGTGCGGGAATGGCAGAAGAGGGGCGAATTAAACACAGAATAGACCTGAACCCCCTCTTTCGAGGGGGTGACAAAAGAGGAGGCAGGGATGACAGGGAGAAGAGGCGTGAGTGATAGGGAGTGCAAGGATGATAAATTATTTGTCATTCCCGAAAATTGCGTTAGCAATTTATCGGGAATCCAGGTTTATAAATCTTGATATAAATCACGCCATTCAGGATTATCTTTTTCTATTAACTCAAGCTTCCACCTCCTGTTCCACTTCTTGAGATGCTTCTCTCTTTGTATCGCAGAGCGGATATTATTTGTCCATTCGTAATATACAAGGGTTTTAATATTATATTTTTTAGTGAAGCCCTCAACTAATCCTTGTTTATGTTCATAAACTCTTTTCTTAAGATTATTAGTAACGCCGATATATAAAGTTCCGTTTCTTTTGCTTGCGAGAATATAAACAAAATATGCTTTGTCCATACTTAATAAGAATATCAAAGACTGGATTTCTTTTTTCCCTCCTTTCCCCACTTCGCTCTTTACAGAGCTACGCGGGGCAAAGCGCTAAGGCTACGGAAGGGCACGGCGCGGAAGTAACAGAAGGAAAGAAAGGTGGAGCTTTACCACTCTGTCATCCCCGTGAAAACGGGGATCTAGAGGAACTAAATACAGACCTGGATTCCCGCCTTCGCGGGAATGACAGAAGAGGGTACGGGAATGACAGAAGAGGGTACGGGAATGACAGAAAGAGGTGCGGGGATGACAGGGAGAAGTAGGAATAACAAGAGAATAGAAAGATTTTAAATGTTTTAATATTTAAGAAATAGAAGAGAAGGTTTAAAAATTTAACGGATGAAACGATATAAAACCGCAAAAATGCAGATACTAATTAACAAAGGCTATATGAATTCTATCCCAAATTGATCTTTAATAATTTCTTTCCACCAAACGGTTTCTTGGTTGCGAGGTCGGTTTATGTGATTCTTTCCATAAACAAGAAGCACTTTAACTGCCAGTGTTTTATTACAAACTTCAATTATACATCTATTTCCGCTCTTTTTAGGTGATTCTTCGTTCTTATCAACCTTAAAATCATATTTGGCAATTAAAGTATTGTTATTACTTGGTCCAAGCTTATCAATTAACTTTTTGCCCTCTAGATTTGCTATCCTAGCTAAAGAAAATTCCATAGTTTTCCTGGTATCATCCCATCTCTTACGATATTTTTTCTTAAAATCTTTTATAAAATGTCTTTCAGCATAAGGATCAAAAGATACCTCATACAAAGCACTAGAAAATTGAGGAGGCATCTTCTTGAGTTATAAGGTGGTAGGGAATTTTTTCATTTTCCCTAGCAATACTCCAGGGAAATTGATTGTGAGTAAAATCAACAATATCTTTAGTGGGTCTACTTTTCCATTTTTTACACACTTTCTTAACTGTCTCTAACTCACTTTCACTAAGGCTGAATTTGCCTTTTTTTTCTTTTAAGGAGATCATCTCTGCTTTATCTTTATTAACTTCTATAACTTTTTTAAGCTCAAGTTCAGTTAATTTATCAAAATATTCTAAAGAAACGGGTCCATAACGGAGCTTCCTGTATTCTAAGCCTGTAATTGGCTTAAGGTTATCGTAGTAATACGAAAAATCGGACAAATAAACCAATTTTGCCAGTTTTGTTTTAGTTATTTTTCCATCCTTGTCAGATCCGTAAAATATACAAGCTTTTATAAGATCAGGGAGCTTGTTTTTTGGGGACACAACTTTATTCTTTTTTTTATATGTCTGACTCATCGTTTTAAGAGTAACACTTTAAAAAACATATTAAATGTGAATAAGTCAAATGATAAGGCGATTTTAAAAAGAAGCGATGAGAGTGATGGTAAATGCCGCGATGGCGAGGGCTGTTGCCCAGAAGTGGGCGTTAGACTTGAAGAGCGATCCGCGGAGATACTCGATAATCATAAAAAGGATTCCTCCAAAAATAAGAGCTACAGATACGGAAGCCCAAATATCGAGAATATTAAGGCAATAAATCGCCCAAGATATTTCAGCTACCGCAAGAGCGGAAACTGCAGAGAGAAGAGCGGTGCGACCCGGTAGAGGCGTAAAAGATTTCAAGCCGTCGCGGACAACCAGGAAAATAACCAAAGCAAGAACAGGGAGAGACAAAGTCCCAGTAAAGAATTCCCAAATTCCAAGAAAAGCTATAAAACCAAGGTAAGTTAAAAAAAGAGGAGAGCGATGAAGGAAAAGAACATTTTTAACTCCGATCAAAAGAAAGAACGCTCCTCCAAAAATTAGCGCTGACAATATATAGTTCCCATCAGAAGAAAAATTAGATGCTACTAAAAAGAAAGAAATAAAGGAACCTAAAAAACTGAAAGAAAAAGCGGATGGCCAGAAGTAAAAGAAAAAAGCCAAAATACCCGATACCCATAAAGGCATCACATAGAGCGAAAGCGCTAATAAAAGCGCTTTAGCTCCCGATCTTAATCTCGGAGTTTTCAATACCGACTTTAATTTTTCCACCATCTTTCATTTCCCCGCGAATTATGCGGTCAGCAAGCTTGTCTAGAACAACTTTTTGGATAAGCCTCTTAAGAGGCCTTGCTCCAAATTCCGGATCAAATCCGTTTTCGGCAAGATATTTTTTTGCCGGAGCATTAACGTTGACCTTTATCCCCTTTTCATCAAGCCTCTTTTGAACTTCCGCAAGCTGGATATCAACTATTTTCACGAGATCATTCTGCGTAAGCGACTTGAATATAATTATATCATCAAGGCGGTTCAAAAATTCGGGGCGGAATTCTTCTTTAAGGGCTTCCATCACTTTTTCGCGATAATCTTCCTCTTTTTCTTCCCTCTCGTCGTCTGACGGAGAAGAAAAACCGATACGGGACATTTCTTTTCCTAATTCACTGCCAGCATTAGAGGTAAGTATTATTATCGTGTTCTTAAAATTAACTACTTTTCCTTTTGAATCAGTAAGGCGCCCATTATCAAGCACTTGAAGAAGAATATTAAATACTTCTGGATGGGCTTTTTCGATTTCGTCGAAGAGAATAAGGCTATAAGGCCTGTGGCGGACTATTTCGGTAAGCTGGCCTCCATCGTCGTGACCGACATAGCCCGGAGGCGAACCGATAAGACGAGAGACAGAGTGACGCTCCATATATTCAGACATATCCACCCTAATAAGAGCATCTTCCTTATTAAACATAAACTTCGCTAAAGCCTTGGCGAGCTCGGTTTTACCTACTCCGGTCGGGCCTAAAAACATAAAGGATCCAAGCGGCCTATTAGGGTCGGCGAGTCCGGCACGGGCACGGCGCAAAGCATTTGATATAGCAGAAATCGCTTCATCCTGACCCACAACTTTCTCGTGAAGCTCGTCTTCTATG
>JALOAR010000036.1 GCA_023228665.1 Candidatus Colwelliibacteriota bacterium
CGAGCTTTTGAATGCTTTAGCGAAACCGACAGAATTAGAAATTACGAGATCATATTCTCCTATATGCTTAAGGCTTGAAACAATTGGAAGAGCAGGAATAAATAATCTGTGGCGGGAACGGACAGTTTTTTTATCAAGAATGCTAGTGGATTTGATATTTTCTTTAAATCTGCCTTTTAATTCATTTTCATCGTAAAAAAGAGTGTGGATTTCGGCGTTAGGGTATGCTTCGAGCATTATTTCTAAGACCCTTTCAGCTCCTCCAAACTGGTTAAGATAATCGTGTGTAATGGCGATACGCATTGGCAGTAATTAAAATCTTAAAGCTCAAAGCTCAAAACTACAACTTAAAGCAAGTTTGAATTTTTTTAGAGTAAAACAATTAAGCGCGGACAGGGGATCATATGACAGTTTATCTAAAAAGAATTAAATTTATATATAAATGACTGACTTTCGAAGATATCCGGCGTGGAAAAGGGCAATGGATTTAGGAATAGCTTTTTTTTCCGCGGTCGCTTTCTTGCCGTTATTTCCTTTAATAGCTATAGCGATAAAGGTTGACTCAAAAGGGCCGGTTTTTGCGAAGTGCGAGAGAATTTCTGGCGGGAAAAAGATAAGAGTTTATAAATTTCGGTCAATGGTAAAAGATGCGGAGCTGATGAAAAATAAATTTATGCATATGAATAACAGGTCCGAAGGCCCCTTTTTTAAAATTAAAGAGGATCCGAGAGTAACAAGAGTAGGGAAGTTTTTGAGAGCTTACCGCATAGACGAAGTGCCGCAGATAATTAATGTATTAAAGGGGAATATGGCTATTGTGGGGCCGCGTCCGCATGAACCGGAAGAGGTAGATCAATATCCGGAAAAATATAAAGAACTTTCTTTGTATAGGGCGGGTATTACCGGAATATCACAAGTTTCCGGAGCTTCATCTTTAAATTGGCTAAAAGAACTTGAGCTGGATATGGATTATATTAAAAATATTTCTTTTAAAAAGGATATGGCAATAATTTTGAAAACTATATTTATATTTTTTTTCGATCCTACCGGAATATAGTTTTAGGTTGGGGAAAACTGGCATTCTTAGGTTTCGTTTTTACTGTTATAATAAGTCTAGATTAGCCGATAGTGGCGGTTCTTTGTATGACTGGCAAAAAAAAGAAAAAAATACAAAAAAAGAATGTTTCTTACCTTTTAGCTGATGTCAGGCATCCGGCTAAAAAGGCTTCGACTGCTTTTTCAGAGCAGAAGGGTCTTTCTAAGAAAAAGTTCGAGCTTACCGGAGTTTCAAAGAGGAGGAAAAGAACCGGCTCTTTAAAGTTTGCCGCGGCTATGGCTGTGCTTGTTCTTATTTCTTGCGGCGTTGCAGGCTGGGGAGTTAAAGATGAGGCTATGGGTTCGATAATTACAGCTTATAAAAGTTTTCAGTCAGCTGCTGATTCTGCAAAACGGTATGATACCTCTTCAATGGGCAATAGTTTAAGAAAGGCGGAATCGAGCCTTGAAGAGGTTGAGGGATATACTAGCATATTTAAATTAATCCCGTTTTTAAAAGAAATTCCAGGTTTTATATCTTCTCTTAGGAATTTTAATAATGCGGCAATGAATATGGCCGACATTGTTGAGGACATTAAGAAAGAAGGATTTATGCTTATATGGGATGATGGGGAAAAGTTGCTTGCGAATGTAGAAAATGCCAAAGATCGCATAAAAGTAATGTCTGATTCTTTAATGGATGTGCGCAATCGCATGGCGGCGCTTGGTTTTATATCTAAAATACCTAAAGACTATTTATCTTTGCAGTCTAAAATGTCCGAGTCTGTTGAATTATTAGAAGGAGTGGGTGAATTGTTGAAAGGAGAAACAAATATAGTTGCGTTCTTTATGAATGATTCAGAGATAAGGCCGACAGGAGGCTTTATAGGCAGTTATGCGGTCATAAAAATAGTCGAAGGAGAAATAGAGGATATTGCGGTTAACGATATATATTATCCAGATAAATTTTTGGAAACTAAAACAGTCCCTCCTATTCCTCTTCAGGCTATTACTACTGACTGGGAAGCTAGGGATGCAAATTGGTTTTTTAATTTTCCCACTTCAGTATCGAAGATTATAGGTTTTTTGGAATCTTCTCCTGTCTATGCGGACAAGAAAGTAAAATTTGATGGCGCTATAGCAATTAATCATAAAGTGGTGACGGATGTATTAAATTTAACTGGTCCGATAGAGCTGCCCGGATACGGCGTAGTTCTCGATTCTAGCAATTTTCTTGCAGAGGTGCAGAAAGAAGTTTCCAGAGATTCAACCGAGCGGGGGGGAGAAAGAAAGAATATATTGAAATCGCTGCTACCGGAGATGATATCAAGGATGAAAACTATGACTGCTGGAGATAAAACGGAGCTTTTAAGAGCGTTAAGTTCAAGGTTGGATAATAAAGACGTGCAAGTTTATTTTAACGATCAGAGGATACAGAGCTTTGCATCAAAATCAATGTGGTCTGGAGAAGTTTATGATATTCCCGATTCAGAGTACGGAGATTACTTGGCTGTTGTGGCGTCGAATATTGCAGGAGAGAAGACTGATGCATATATCAGACAAAAAATAGAGTTAAGGAGCTTGATAAGCGAAGCTGGAGGTATCTTGAATACGGTTTCTGTAATAAGAGTACATGAGGGTGATGACGCTTCGGAAGCATTTTATCGAGCTGATAACCAGGCTTATATAAGGGCGCTTGTTCCTAATAAGGCAAAGCTTATATCTATTTCCGGGGCAACTAAAAAAAATATAACTTCATTAAAAGAATATGATGGAGAGGAGTATATAAAGGATCCGGATGTAGAGCTTTTTGATTCGGGTATGGAATCTGGCAAAGCTGTTTTCGGAGATTGGTTGAAAGTTTCTGCCGGAAAGGAAAAAGAAATGTCTATACAATATGAGAGGCCTGCCGCTTTCTCGGATAAATTCCGTTTCGTATATGAAAAACAATCGGGCATTAATTCGATGTTTTCTTATTCTGTTCAGGCTCCGTCAGGCTATATATTTAAAGAAACGGGCACATCTGTATTTGAGTACGAAAATATAGATCCTCCTTCGAGGCTTATAATTGATCTTACTTTGGAGAGAATTTGAGATTTGAGATAGCTCTATGCCATAATCCGGTAGATGAAATCGGTTAGAAATTTCGTAATAATAGCCCACATAGATCATGGCAAGTCTACTCTTGCTGACAGGATGCTTGAGATGACCGATACGGTCGTGAAGAGGCAAATGAAGCCTCAATATTTGGATGCAATGGAGTTGGAAAGAGAAAGAGGCATAACGATAAAAATGACTCCGGTGAGGATGGCTTATAGT
>JALOAR010000037.1 GCA_023228665.1 Candidatus Colwelliibacteriota bacterium
TTCGGCTTTGGGACTTGCACCCATCTCACCCGGAGCCGCTCGCCGGTCGGCATCATTCCCGCCTACATGCGCGAATTGACTATTCTTCTTCTTTCTCAAAATAAAGTTCCTCGGTTGCACTGTCCGGGTCCAACTGCAACATCACCAGCCGGTTCAGTTCGCCCTGTATTTTGTTCAGGACCCGCTGGACCCGCAGGAGAGCGCGAAGGTCGGCCTTGTGAAGGTTGAATTTGCACCCGATACACAGGTGTTCATCGTTGGTTTTCTCGATGGAGAAATCCGAGCCCAAGTGACATTGCACGTCAATCGGGTGGCCGCACAACAGGACCATTTCAATCTGGTAGGGAGGGGTCACAGACCCGAAGTCCGGTTCTTTCATAGCCGCCTCCTTTCGGGGTTTTCCGGCGGGCAGAGCGTCGCCACGCGCGGGCGGTTTCTAAGGTCGGTGCCAGCCACTTCCGAAGCGTCTCGTCCGGGGAGGAAAGCGGTCCGGAAGGAGGAAGGGTACAGACAGACTGAGTTCCGGGTCTCCTCGCGGAGGTCGTGATAGACCGTGGAATGAACCGTGGAATGAGTCCGTCGAGTGGCCTGAGTGCCTTCTGAAGCGATTCCAATTCGACGAGAGAAACCGATTCCTTCCGCTTGGACTCGGCGTCTCGATTCAGTATCCGGTCCCGCTGGTCCAGATATTTCAACACCCGCTCAAACGTCTCCTCGTTGGCCTTTTTGACCGTGTCATGCATCATGTCCACGAGGTAGGATATCTCCGGGCGGTTCTTGTACATATGTTGTTTCAGCAATAAATTATCATGGGTAGCCATGTTATTTTTCTTCTTTCCTTGTCGGCCCCCGGTGGTCCGACAGGCGGACATTCACGTTGGGCAGAAGCGTTAATATCTGCGACAGGAGGTCCCGGATTTCCCGGCGAAACTCGTCCATGGATTTCAGTTGTTTGGCATGGAAGGTTTGCGTCAGGGCCGATTCCTTCTGGATAAAGTGACGCTCGTTTTCCAGTTGCTTCTTCTGGTATTGGACCTCCATCTTCTCCTCCAACAGGCGAATCCGGTGGGCCAGCTTTTCCTCTTCGATTTGCTCGCGGTCCTTCAGGATACCCAAGTCCCGCTCCAAGACATCCCGCTCTTTCTGAAGGTCTCGGATTCGCGATTCAAGGGCCGGAATACTGCGGTACTGCGCAAAGAAATCATTCAGTTTGTTCTCCAGCCCGGTGCGGGCTTCGTGGACGACCGTGGCCGTCAGCTTGTCCGATAACTCCGTAATATCCAGCGTCTGGGTCGCTTTCTTTTTTTGTCCGAACATGGGATTTCCTTTCGTAAAATAAAACTATGGGGTTCCACTTTTTTCAAAAAAGGGGCCGGCCCGGCCATGGGCCGTCAAGCCGCTCCGGACCGCGCCCCGCCTTGCAGAAAGGGCTGTCTGTTTCGTTCTTAACAACAAGTTAAAGAGCGGCTCGGATATCGGACCGAGCCAAGCCGTTGGAGTAAAAAGGCCGCTGTTCCGCACCTGCGGCTGGCGGTTCTATTATGCCATTACGGAGCGTCCGTCTCGGAGGGAAGGTCCACGGAAACCTTCTCCATCCGGCGAGAGTCCATGAGATATTCCAGAAACGCCTCACCCATGGGCCCAGAGTCGGCCAGAATGCCGACTTTGATGTCGAACCGGTCGCAGAAATACGGGCTTCCGGTATCTTCCACTTTTTCCGTTATCGGCACAGAAAGCACCTCGGTGACAATGGCCACCGTGCCTTTTTCCGGGCGACGACGAGTGTGCATATACGGTTTGAACCGGACGAAATCTCCGACCTGAAGCGAACTGGGTTCGCAAAATCGGCGCAGGCAAAAGCGCAGGCAGGAGCGCAGTGCGGAGACGGTTTTTTCACAAGGATTGCAGACCCGTTCGTTTTCCTGCTGGGTTTGGCTCCGGGATTCGGACTCGCAGGTCTCTTATCCACTTTTTTCAAAAACACGCCGTTTCTGTTTCCCCCCCACACCCCCCCTTCTCTTAGAATATACTTATTATTATTATATGGAATTTTACTTTTTCAAGTCAAAAATAATAATAATTTTCTGATTTCTCTTTATATTTTTCTAACAGCTGCTCCAGCAGGGAGTTGCAGGTTGAATCTTTTTTGCACCGGCCAATCGCCCGAAGGACGGTTTCGTATCCTCGGCCCCCGAATATCCGCCCAATCCGCGCCGGACGATATCCGAGACAATACAGGGCCGCCATGCAAATGTCTCTGGCTACGCATACATAAGCGCTTTTCTGGGAAGAGATTAGCGTTTGCTCATCAAAACCGAAGAGGGATTCGGCCGCCAAAAATAAGGGCGTAATGGGAAGAAAATCCTCCGAATCCAGAAACTCACAAGTATAACCTGTTAGATTTGACGGAGAAATGAGGATTTTCGGCCTTTTTTTGCCCATAAGTCTTTACCTTACAAAGAGTTAATTTTCGATACACGTTCTGTGAGTTTAAATTTTCGCCGTTTTTGACCCCAAAAACGCGGTTCTACGAAATTGTAGACGACATAAATCCTTGTGTTATAAACAGTTAAATGCGATACAAGTATAACCTGTTAGATTTCAGGGTGACCCGAAAAAAAATATCTCGGCCCACACCCGATTTTTTCCACAACGTGTCCACAATTTTGTGGTATATATAGAGTATGTCAAGTATAAAAAAAGGACGACCTGTCGAAAGGAAAACCCTATGGATGCCGATGTCCTGATGCAACTGGCCGAAGAACTGCTTTCCGTCAGCCGAATGCTCCAGTCCGCCTCCAGCGGACAGCATTTCTCCGTCGGTATCTGCGGACTCGCCGGAGAAGCCCAGATTGTCGTCTCCGAAAACGAGGCCATTACCCAGCTGGGAAGCGCTATCGAAAAGGCACTCCGGGTCTATCAGAGCAACCTCGAAAACCGTATCCGGGCCGCCGTCCGGAACGAATAATCCTTGACAGAACCGGCCGCCAACGACACAATAAAGAAAACAAGAAACTGGGAAAGGATGCCGAATGGCCCGAATCGCGTGGATGCTCCTGCTGTGGCTCAATGTCGTGTCCATGGCGACGGGCCGGCCGCTGCGGGCAGACCTGAACGGAGACTGTCGTGTCGATATGCAGGACCTGATGATTCTGCTGTCCGAATGGATGATGGAAGATGAGGACTGTCTGATGGGACTGGGACCGGAATTAGTATTGCATGGAGACTTTGAAGATGAAAATGTAAATGGAGACTGGTTTATTCT
>JALOAR010000011.1 GCA_023228665.1 Candidatus Colwelliibacteriota bacterium
ATAAGCGCGGATTGACGCCTTCGAATATCGGCCAGGGGTATATAGTTCGCCGCCTTATCAGGCGCGCAGTGCGTTATGGCAGGCAGATTGGCATAACCGAACCAGGCTGGACCAAATCCGTCGTTCCAGTTGTGCTTGGCATATATGAAGGAATTTATCCGGAGCTTGAAGAAAATAAGCTTTTTGTTATCACTGAATTGGAAAAAGAAGAGGAAAAGTTTGCTAAGACTTTGGAAAACGGATTAAGGGAGGTAAGAAAGTTATTTAATTTATACAGAAGTTTAAAAACGGTATCTAAAAATACTATTTCGGGTAAGGCTTTGTTTAATTTATTTCAAACATATGGAATTCCACTAGAAATGGCTTTAGAAGAGTTAGAAAATCTTTCAAATGTATTTAAACAGCCTTTGAATTATGATAAGGGGTTAATTACAAAAGAATTTGAGAAAGAACTAAATCTTCATCAAGAGCTTTCCCGCACAGCTTCTGCCGGAATGTTCAAGGGCGGGCTTGCCGATTCCTCGGAGGAAACTACTAAGCTCCATACAGCGGCACATCTTTTACTTGCCTCTCTTCGAAAAGTTTTAGGCGATCACGTTTGCCAAAAAGGGAGTAATATTACTTCCGAAAGGCTTCGCTTTGATTTTTCTCATCCTGAAAAAATGACCGCTGATCAGATAGCTGAAGCAGAAGCCATCGTAAACGGGTGGATAAAATTAGGCTTGCCGGTAACCGCGGAAGAAATGGATGTTGGCGCAGCAAAAAAATCCGGAGCTATGGGCGTTTTTGACGATCGGTACGGAGATAAAGTGAAAGTTTATTCGATAGGGAAAGAGGGCGAAGTTTCAAAAGAAATATGCGGCGGACCCCATATTTCTAATACCTCGGAACTTGGGCATTTCAGGATTACCAAGGAGCAGTCGGCTTCTTCCGGAGTAAGAAGAATAAAAGCAATATTGGAATAATGTCTTTTTCTTTCCTAAAAATAGAAGAAAGCAAATATGCTCTTAGCGTTCATCCTCCTTACGGAACATCGATTTATTCCTCTAAAATAATTGAGCGGGAAGATTACCGGAAAGAGATTACGGAATCAGAGATTGAAAACGCAATATCCCAGGCAATATGGAAATTATTTGATGAAGAAAGAATGCTTTTTTCCAAAAGGCTGGATGTTTCAGAAATGGATGTTGTCATGGCGGATGTCCGAATCCTTTATATTAAGCTTGATGGAGGAGAGGTTGTTAATCCGGTCGGGTTTACCGCAAAAGCTATTGAAATAGGCCTTGCTGAAACTCTTATAACCAGAGATCTTTCCGAAAATATAAAATCATCTATTCCAAAAAACGGAAAAGTGGTTTTCACTCTTGAGCCGACTGCTTCCTGTGCTTGGCTTATCCAAAAAGATTCAAAAAAGAAAGAATTTGCCATTGCGAGAATATCTGATGAAAAAACCTTTATTTACCAATCGTCTAACGGAGAAAAAATATCATATATCAGCGATTTTGATTGGGGAGTTAATCACCTTGTGAAATCCGTCAGCAGTAAATTTGGCATTTCGGAAAATGTTGCGAGAGATGTTATTAGAAAATATGTGAGAGAAGATATGTCCGCTGATATGATAAAGGGCCTTAAGGAAACAATAAGCGCTCCCTTCTCCGAATTTTGCCGAGGGGTGACGGTTGCGGTGCGCAATGTTAAAATCAAAAAGCCTACTTTGTATATTATGAACGGCGATTTGTCAGAGCTTGATCCTAAAAATATTTCATGGAAAGAAGCAGAAGCGAAAATGAATTTTTTGCCTTCTATCGGACATGAAGAAATAGCCTTCCATGAAATGTCTTCAGTAGATATTCACAGTCCCTGGAACAGGATTGCCAAAAGAAGAATGAAATGGCTTATGTGTCATAAGTAAATATCCGCATAAATTAGCATCTAATAAAAAATGAAAAAAACCGCCAAGAAAATATACGCTAACAAAAAAGACTCTTGTGCTTCTGTCGTCCACAAAGTGATTTCTTCCGGCATGGATGAATTAGTTCTTTATTTGCCGAAGAATGCGCTGATTTCCGAAAATATTAAAAACTTTAAGCTTCTCAAGAGAGAAGCTTCTGCAGTTGGCAAAAAAGTTATTATCGAATCTGTCGATGGAGATATATTGGAAATGGCGGCCACATGCGGGTTTGATGTGGTAGACGGAATATTCAACCGCTCAAAAATGCCTCTTATGGATATTATGCCCGCAAAATCTAAATTAGAGTCTATTGCTCCGGAAATTAATGATTTGGATAGCGAAGACGAAGATAGAGGCGAAGGAGAAGATGAAAATGAAGATGAATATAATGAAACTATTCCAGAAAAAGAAGTCAAAAAATCTTCTTTTAAAAAAGCGGGCCTCGCTTTTTCTTTTATCGTCGGCTTGGCGGCCGTGGTTTATGTAGCGTTTTTTGTCTTGCCTTCGGCGGAAATATCAATAGAGAGAAAAAAGGTTGAATGGTCATATAGCGGCGATGTCGTTGCCTCAATATCTTCCCCTTCAATATCTGCTGAAGAAGCGGTTATTCCGGCTCAAGTTTTTAATATTTCGAAAAATGGCGTTTATTCTTTTCCTGCAAGCGGATCCGAAATAGTGGAAAATAAAGCTACTGCGACAATAACCATATATAACGCTTACAGTTCTGAAAAACAGCCTTTGGTAAAAACAACTCGATTTGTTACCCCTGAAGGCAAAATTTATAGGATAACTTCTTCCGTTACTGTTCCTGGAGCAAAAATATCTGAAGGAAAAATAATACCGTCTTCAATAGATGTAGAAGCTGTCGCTGATTCTCCGGGAGAAGGGTATAACACCGGGCCTATTGCCAAGCTTCTTATTCCCGGATTTCACGGATCTCCTAAATATGACGGGTTCTATGGCGAAATGAAGACCGGAGCAAGCGGAGGTTTTGTCGGAGAATTAAGCGTTCCTACGGAAGAAGATATTGAAAAAGCCAAAGAAGAAGTTGAAAAGAAGGTGCGGGAAGCTCTAGATTACGAAATCGCCGTAAGTATGCCTCCCGGATTTAAAGTATTTGACGGATCTTCATCTATAACAATAACCAAAGAAGGCGTTGTATCTAAAGCAGACGGATCTGAAAGCAAAGGGGAATTTTCATATGGAATGATGATTGAGGCGGAAATAATAGCTTTTAGCGAAGATGATTTGATCAGCCTTATGTCTTCTAAGTTTGAAAAAGACAATCCGGAGCTTTATGAATTGATTTCAAAGAATATAAGTTATGCCGATCCCTTAATTGATCTTGAAAGTGGGAAAATTTCTATTCCTACCAAATTTTCCGGAATCTGGGCAAGGAGTTTCGACCCTGTATCTTTTAAATCAGATATAATAGGAGATAGCGAACAAGCTCTAAAATCCGCCATTTTTGGCATTCCTGGCGTTTTAAGCGCTAAGGCGGACCTTTGGCCGTTTTGGGTAAGATCCGTGCCTAATAACCCCTCTAAAGTTAATATTAAAGTAAACTAAGCGGGACACATTAACTTTATGATTCTTATATTGACGTCGCTGTTATCAATCGCTAATATATACTTCGTTCTTAAGGCTTTAAATGCTGAAAAAACGATTGACTTAACGCCAAAGTGCGTGTTAGCATTCTTCAGTCAATGGTAGTCAAAGGTGTTGTTACAGAAGCCTTGCCGGGAACAACTTTCAAGGTAGAGCTTGAAGACGGCAGGGAAATATTAGCCTACCTCTCGGGAAAAATGAGGAGATACCACATCCGCGTTGTACCTGGAGATAAGGTTGGAGTGGAAATGACCCCTTACGACGATCGTAGAGGAAGAATTTCAAGAAGATTTTAGAAAAATGAAAGTTAGGCCTTCTGTAAAAAAGATGTGTAAGGATTGCAAAGTCGTCCGCCGAAAGGGGCGGGTTTATGTGATTTGTAAAAAAAATCCAAAACATAAACAAAGACAAGGATAAATTCATATCATTTTATTTAAAGAATACTTATGAGAATAGCCGGTATAAATATTCCAGATGATAAGCGCATAGAAGCTGCGCTTACTTATATATATGGCGTTGGTCCTGCGATCAGTAAAAAAATACTTGCTGAAACCGGAATAAACCCAGACGTCAGGGCTAAAGAGCTTAATTCTTCAGATATTAGCAAGATCAAAGATGTTCTTGATAGTAAATATAAAACCGAAGGTGAATTAAGAACTGAAATAAAGCAAAATATAGCTCGCCTAAAAGATATCCAATCCTATAAAGGAGCAAGACATTCTAGAAAACTGCCTGTAAGGGGACAAAGAACAAAAACCAATTCCCGTACAGTTCGCGGAAATATAAGAAAGACCGCAACAAGCGGAAAGAGAAAAGTCGAACTTAAGTAATAAATCTGAAATGGGAAAGAAAAGGGTAATAACAAAAGGAACAAGCTCGCAGACGCCTAAAACAAAGACGTCTTCTGGCAAAAAGAAAAAAGCTGTAAAGAGCGTTGATTCCGGTCGCGTATATATAAAAGTCTCTTTTAATAATACGATGGTGACTATTACCGACCAAAACGGAAATGTTATAACTTGGGCCTCGGCCGGTTCTCTCGGTTTTTCCGGACCTAAAAAAGCTACTCCTTTTGCCGCCCAGAAAGTTATCGCTACTGTTGCTGAAAAAATTGCCAAAACAGGGCCTTTTAATGTTGATGTTATTGTTACAGGCGTTTCGGTTGGCAGAGATTCGGCAATTCGTTCTCTTATAAACCATGGTTTTAATATCAATTCCATAAAAGATGCGACTCCTGTTCCGCATAACGGTCCCAAACCCAAGAAAGTAAGAAGAGTATAATGAAAATTTTAGAGAAAAAAGAAAGAGCTCTTGGAGCAAAGCTTTTCCTTAAGCCAGAGCGTTGTAATTCGCCTAAGTGCGCTGTCGCAAAAAGGCCTTATAAGCCGGGACCTCATGGAAAGAAAAGATTTAGGAGAATAAGCGAATTTGGAAAACAATTAAATGAAAAGCAGAAGGTGAGGTTTAGTTACGGTCTTTCCGAAAAGCAATTGGAAAAATATTTCGTTGAATCTAACCGATCCGAAGAGCCTACTCATGAGGCTATGATTAAGTTTTTAGAAAGCAGGCTTGATAATGCCGTATTCCGTTCCGGTTTTGCCGGATCAAGGAGGGTAGCAAGACAGTTTGTGAGTCATGGCCACATAATGGTTAATGGCAGGAAGGTGACTATTCCTTCTTATTCCGTTAAAGCGGGCGATAGGATAACTATCAGGCCCGAATCTGCCGACCAGCCGGATTTTTCCGGCCTGGACGATAAATTTAAGAATTTCGAGGCCCCCGAATGGATAAAACTTGATAAAGAAAAAAAAGCAGCCCTCGTCGAGTCCGAACCGAAAGGCGTTGAAATGCCATTCGATATGGATTTAGTCGTTAATTATTATTTGAAATAATAAAAATTTTCAAAAAAACATCATGCAATACGCATATTTAAGCGACAGCGTAAAAATAAAAAAAGTTTCTGACGACGGCACAAAAGGAGTCTTCAATATAGAAGGTCTTTTTCCCGGTTACGGCCTTACTCTTGGAAATAGCTTAAGGAGAGCCCTCCTTTCGTCTCTTCCCGGCGCTGCCGTTACTCAATTTAAAGTGAAAGGAGTTCTTCATGAATTTTCTACCATTCCTGGCGTTTTAGAAGACGTTGTCGAAATAGGAATGAATCTTAAAAAACTCCGTTTTAAATTTACTGCCGATGAACCGCAAGTCCTTACTCTTAAAGTTAAAGGCGAAAAAGAAGTTACCGGAGCTGACATAGAATCCAGTTCTTTTGTTGAGATAGTCAATCCCGAAGCCAAGCTTTTAACCATAACTGATAAAAAAGCTGACGTTGAAATGGAGCTTACTATTGAAAAAGGTCTTGGTTACGTTCCTGTAGAGAGGAGGAAAGCCGGAAAGCTAGAGGTAGGAGTTGTTGCTTTAGACGCTATCTTTACCCCTGTTGTAAAAGTATCTCTTGATGTGGATAATATGCGTGTCGGAGATAGGACTGATTACAATAAGCTAAGCGTTTCCATAGAAACTGACGGATCAATAACTCCTTCAGAAGCTTTGCATAAAGCTGCTCATATACTCGTTGACCACTTTCAGAAGATAAGCGAGGTCGGAGAAGAAAAAGCTGAAGATAAAGAAGAGGAGGTTGAAAAAGAAGAGTAATACGATTACTATATTTCACCAATGAGGCATCAAGTTAAAGGTACGAAATTTGGACGCAAGAAAGGGGATAGGAATAATTTTTTCCAGGTCCTTGAGCATAACCTAATAATGGAAGGCGGTATTAAGACTACCTCCGCCCGGGCTAAGGCTTTAAGGCCTAAAGTTGAAAAATTAGTAACTCTTGCCAAGAAACAGGATCTTGCTTCCTTGAGGCTTTTAAGAAGCAGGCTTCCCGAACGATCGGCCTTTAAGCTTTATCATGAAGTTGCTCCCCAATATACTGATAGGAAAGGCGGTTATCTTAGAATAATTAAAACTGCCGAACATAGAATGAGGGATGGTGCCGATCTTGTTGAAATTAAATTTGTATAAAAAAATGGAAATTATTATTGACGCAAAAAAACAAAGACTTGGAAGATTGGCTTCGCAAATAGCCACTGTTTTGCAGAATAAAGGAGGTGTTGATTACAACCCTCGCCTTGAAGGAGGTAATAAAGTTATAGTCAAGAACGTTTCCGGAATAGAAATAAGCGGCAAAAAAGCCGAACAAAAAATTTATTACAGGCACACGGGTTATATCGGCAATCTTAAGGAAAAAACTTATGAAGAAGCGTTTGCTAAAGATCCAAAATGGGTTTTGCGCCACGCCGTTCGCGGAATGCTTCCTAAAAATAAACTGCAGGAAAAAAGACTGAAAAATCTTATAATTGAAGACTAATGAAAAAAGAAGATCAAAAATATTTTGAAGGAGTCGGGCGAAGGAAAACTTCAACTGCCCGCGTAAGGATATATCCCGGAGGATCCGGTTTCGCTGTCAATGATATTGATGTTGATAAATATTTTAAGACTAACCTTCAAATCGAATCTGCTAAAAAGCCTATTAAAAAAGCGCTTACTTCCGAAGCGGTTGGCGTTACCGTTAAGGTCAGCGGCAGCGGTCTTAGTTCTCAAGCCGATGCCGTATCTCTCGGATTAGCGAGAGCTATTGTTAAGCTTGATCCCGCGCTTCGTCCTGCACTTAGGAGTTCAGGACTTCTCACCCGCGATCCGCGAATGGTTGAAAGAAAGAAACCGGGACTCAAAAAAGCAAGAAGAGCTCCTCAATGGGCAAAGCGTTAATATTTATTTATACATAAGAAAATGGAAAAAAAACCTTATCTTTCGGTCATTATTCCGGCTTATAATGAAGCAGAACGCCTTCCGACCACGCTTATTGATATAGATAAGCATTTGCGGGAGGCGGACTTTGATTATGAAATATTAGTTGTAAACGACGGCTCTACAGACAGTACCGCTGATGTGGTTCGCAAGTTCCAATCTATTGTTAAAGGCCTGGATCTTATCGGCGAAGAAGAAACGAATCGCGGAAAAGGATATAGGGTTCGCCAAGGAATGCTGGAAGCAAAAGGAAAATTCAGGCTGTTTACCGATGCTGATAATTCCACCTCAATTGACCATTTCTTTAAAATGATTCCTCATCTTGAGGGAGCTGAAGGTAAAAAATATGACATAGTTATCGGTTCTCGCGATATTAAAGGTTCTAAACTTATTCCGCCGCAGCCTTGGTATCGCCGTATCCTCGGAAATATAGGCAATCTCATAATCCAAACAGTGCTGCTTCCGGGAATATGGGACACCCAATGCGGCTTTAAATGCTTCTCCGAAGAATCTGCTGAAAAGATATTTCCTCTTATGAAAATAAATAGATGGGCAATAGATATTGAAGCTTTAGCTTTGGGGAAAAAAATGGGGTATAAAATAAAAGAAGTTCCAATTACCTGGGTAAATGATACTCGCTCAAGAGTTAAGGGGAGTGCTTATATTGGCGTTTTGCGCGATGTGTTTAAAATAAGGTTTTGGCTTTGGACTAATCGTTACAAGATAAAAGACTAAAATAGAAATAAGAGAATAAATGAAAAACTACTACGTCTCCGCCAAGAGATTGGAAGAATTGAAGGAGGAGCTCCACGAGCTTAAAACAGTAAGAAGGCTTGAAGTTGCCGAAAGGCTTAAGCGCGCCAAAGAATATGGCGATCTTTCCGAGAATGCCGAATATTCTGAAGCTAGGGAACAGCAAGACGCTGTAGAATCTCGCATTATCGAGCTTGAAGATATAATTAAAAACGCTTCTATAATCAAGAAGTCGTCTTCGCAAGAGTTTGTAGATCTTGGTTGCGAGGTTGAAGTAGAAGTAAAGGACAAAATCAGGTCTTTTACTATTGTTGGATCTAACGAGGCAAGGCCTGAAGAAGGATTTATTTCAAACGAATCTCCGCTTGGCAGGGCTATAATCGGCAAGAAAATAGGCGATTCCGCCAAAGTATCCACTCCCTCTGGAGAAGTGACCTATAAGATTATCAAGATAAGCTAGCTTATACGCCTTTAACTATTCTGAAAACTTTACAATCTGTCCCGCTAAAAAGCGGGACAGATTGATTTTGGCATTAATAAATTTGAGCTTTGAGCTTTATTAAATTATCATCCATAATAAATACTGGAATATGCTTGAAGACATAATTAAAGCAAGAAAAGACAAGCTGGCTGTTTTAAAAGAAAAAGGAATAGATCCTTATCCTGCCAGTGTTAAAAGAACAGCTCCAATAAGAGATGTTCTTAAATCTTTCGGATCACTCTCTATTCTTAAAAAGAAAGTTTTTGTCGTAGGGCGCGTAATTCGATTAAGGGATCAAGGCAAGCTCATCTTTATGGATATTGATGACGGCACTGGCAGAATCCAAGCTTTGCTTACCAAGAAGAACTCGGAAGATTTTGGAATTATTAAGGAGACTCTTGATTTAGGAGATTTTATTGAAGCGGGCGGAAAACTTATTAAAACCAAAAGGGGAGAAAAAAGCATTGAGGCAAAATCGGCCAGAATTATTGTTAAAGCGACAAGGCCTATGCCGACTGATTTTTACGGAATAGAAGACGTTGAAACCAGGTTTAGAAAAAGGTATCTAGAACTTGCCCTTTCGCCTGAAACAAGGGAACTTTTCAGACAAAAAAGCGTTTTTTGGAAAACTTTTAGAACAGTCCTTGAAGAAAACGGATTTTTAGAAGTAGATACGCCTGTTTTAGAAGCTGTGCCTGGAGGGGCTGAAGCAGAGCCTTTTAAAACTCATTACAACGCTCTTGATACTGACTTTTATCTTCGTATCTCTCTTGAGATATCTCTTAAAAAACTGCTTGTTGGCGGTTTTAATAAAGTCTTTGAGATTGGCCGAATATTTAGAAATGAAGGAATAGATGCCGAGCATCTGCAAGATTATACCCAATTAGAATTTTATTGGGCCTACGCTGATTACAATGATCTTATGGAATTTGTAGAGAAATTATATAAAAAGGTTATTAAAGAGGTCTGCGGTTCACTTGTGACCGAGTGGAAAGGCAATAAGATAGATTGGTCCAAGAAATGGGAAAAAATTGACTACTTCTCCATATTCAAAGAAAAAACCGGCATAGACCTTAAGGAGGCGGAAACTGAAGATTTGCTTAATAAGGCAAAAGAAGCCGGTATTGCTAATAGTAAAAATCTTGGCAGGGGCAGGCTTATTGATCTTCTGTTTAAAAAGTTTGCTAGGCCGACGCTTATCCAGCCGTGTTTTCTTGTTAATCCTCCGATAGAAATAGAGCCTTTGGCAAAAAAAATAAAAGGAGAAGAGCACAAAGTTGCCAGATTTCAGGTTGTTGCCTGCGGATCTGAACTCGGCAAAGGTTTTTCAGAAGGGAACGATCCGATTGATGAAAGGAATAGGTTTGAAGAGCAAATGAAGCTTCGAGAAAAAGGCGATGCTGAAGCGCAGATGCTCGATGAAGATTTTTTAGAAGCGCTAGAATATGGCATGCCTCCTTCTGCCGGATTTGGCATTTCAGAAAGGCTGTTTTCTATGCTTATGGATAAGCCGGTTAGAGAAACTGTCTTTTTCCCGGCAATGAAACGCGCTGGCATTTCCGAGCCAAATAAGGAAGATATTCCTAAAAAAGAAAAGTCAGATAAATAACTTAAATAAAAATGATCGATATAAATTTCGTTAGGGAAAACCCTGATATCGTAAAAACCGGCATGGAAAGAAAATTTGCCGATACGTCCATAATCGACAAGTTTCTTAAAATAGACGATGAATGGAAAGAATTAAAAAAGATTACTGATAATCTTCGGGCGACTCAAAAAAAACTTGGTCCGGAATCCCGCAATGAAGCAAGAGAAATTAAAGAAGAAATATCTTCTAATGACGAAAAGATAAATATTCTTGCGGAAGAGCGTGATTTTCTTGTTTCGCAGATACCAAACCTCCCCGAAGATGATATTCCGGTCGGCAAAGATGAAAGTGCTAATGAAGTTATTAAAGAATCAGGCAAGCCGAGAGATTTTTCCTTTAAGCCTAAGGACTACGTTGATATTGCTGGCAGTCTCATCGATACCGAGAGAGCATCTAAAATATCTGGGAGTCGATTTGGTTATATATTAGGGGATATCGCCCTTCTTGAATTCGCACTGTTTCGTTTCGGCATAGATACCCTTATTCCTTACGGATTTAAAATGGCTATTCCTCCAGTTATGATAAAGCCCGATATTATGCGCCGGATGGGCAAGGGGAAGTTTATTGATGGAGGAGATGCTTTTTATGTTTCTGAAGATGACCTTTATCTTGTTGGCAGCTCTGAACAATCAATAGCGCCTATGTTTATGGATGAAGTAATAAGCCTTGATGAGCCAAAAAGATTTCTTGGTTTTTCAACCTGTTTCCGCAAAGAAGCAGGCAGTTATGGAAAAGATACCAGGGGTATATTAAGAGTTCACCAGTTTAATAAGCTGGAAATGTTCTCTATTTGCCGTCCAGAAGATTCTAGAAAGGAGCACGAATTTCTTCTTGAAAGGCAGGAAGAGCTTATGTCGAAATTAAATCTTCCTTATAGGGTAGTCGTTAATTCCACCGGCGATATGAGTTTTGATGCTTCCAGGCAGTGCGATATTGAAGTTTGGATACCTAGCCAAGACAAATATAGGGAAACTCACTCTTGTTCCAATACTACTGACTTTCAGTCGCGGGGCTTGAATATTACTTATAAAAAAGATGATGGAAATGGAAAACAAAAGAAAGAGTTTGTGCATACTTTAAATGCTACTGCTTTTAGCGAAAGACCTCTTCTCGCTATCCTTGAAAATTTTCAAAGAGAAGATGGAAGCGTTGAAATCCCGGAAGTCTTAATAGAATATTTTGGTAAAGATGAAATATTATCCGGAAGACAATAGGACTTGGATCGAAATAGATAAATCAACAGCTGCGAATAACCTTATGGTTATTCGCAGCTTTACTGGCAATACGCCTATATATGCCACTGTTAAATCCAATGCATATGGGCATGGCCTTTCTCTTTTTTCTAAACTTATGGAGGAAAATGGCGTTGATGGTTTTTGTGTCGATACCGTTCCTGAAGGCGTTTATTTGAGAGACGAAGGAATAACTAAGCCTATTCTAGTTCTTGGTTATTCGTTGCCAGAAGAGTGGGTTGAAGCTAAAGAAAAAAATATCACCATTTCAATATCGAGCCTTTCTTCGCTTGAAAAGATATGCTCTATGGACAACTCTCCTGAATTTCACCTTAAAGTGGATACGGGTATGAGGAGGCAGGGAATATTTCCCGAGGAAGCGGAAAAAGCGGCATCTATAATAAATTCTTCAGGAAAAAGCTTAAAAGGTCTTTTCACCCATTTTTCTTCCGCCAAAGATATAAATTATCCGGCTTTTTCAGACAGGCAATTAGAGCTTTTTGAACGAACCGCAGCATCTTTGGCCGAAAAAGGAATTACTGGCTTTATAAAGCACGTTTCTGCGACCGGAGGCGCCCTTATAAGCGATAAATATCATCTAGATATGGTCAGGGTAGGTATCGGCTTATACGGCTATTATCCGTCAAAAGAACTTGAAATCCAGCTTGGCGATATAGGGTTAAAACCTGTTATGAGGTGGAAAACGGCTATAAGCGAGATTAAGGATGCCAAAAAAGGAGATTATGTCGGGTACGACCTTACGGAAAAGATATTAGCTGATACTCGTATCGCAGTCATTCCTGTGGGGTATTGGCATGGTCTTCCGCGTGCGCTTTCAGGCATCGCTGAATTATTAGTTAATGGAAAAAAATGTAAGATTCTCGGCCGAATATCCATGGATATGACAATTATTGATGTAGGAAACAGCAATGCCAAAGCAGGTGATGAAGTATTAATAATGGATGACGCATCTGTTCTAGCAAGAATAATTGGAGGCAGTTATTACGAGATAATGACCCGTACTAATCCTGCAATAAAAAGGATTTTGGTTTAAAATATAACTGATGGATCGCGCCAAGCAGTTTAAAATAAGGATACTGCTAAAAAAAGCGGCTTACTTTTTAGCTGCTCTTGTTTTAATATCTTCAATCGGAGCCGGATTATGGTTTTTCCGAAACGGAGAATTTATAAAAATTAATAATATTGAAGTAAATGGAACGGTAATGATTCCGCCCGGAGAAGTGATTGAGCTTATAAAGGGCGATACTGGCCATCGAGGCGGTTTTTTAGGAACTATTTTACCTAGCGAGCATTTATTTGCTTATAAGAGTGAAGAAGAAATCAGAAGTGAAATAATATCTCTCTATCCAAGAATTAAAAACATTTCTGTCAGCAAGGACTTGGAAAGCAAGCAGATATTGGTTTCTATTTCCGAAAGGAAAGAAGAAATTATTTGGTGCAAAGAAAGCGAAACTCCGAGAGATTGTTTTTGGCTTGATAATGAAGGATTGATTATTGGCACTGCGCCTGATTCAAAAGGAACTCTTGTTCTAGTTATAACCGATAATACTGGGAGAGATATAAAAAAAGGTGAATTTGCCATAGAAAAATACAAACTAGAACATCTATCCCAAATGTTCGAGTTGGCAAAAAGTCTTAGCTGGGTGATTGAAAAAATAAGTATCAGCGATCCCGCGCTAAAAGAAGCTTTATTTGATATATCTTCCGGACAAGAAATATTTATAAGTCTGGAACGCAATCCGCTTACAGAAGGAAAACCTATCCTTGATGCTATTATCGCTGCAGGCAAATGGCCTCAAGTTGATTACGTCGATCTGCGCATAGAAGGAAAAGGGTTTTATAGGGTAGAATAAGTATTCTTTACAGTAATTTTATATAAGCTATAATTTAATAAGCAGCTATAATAGATTTTAAGTTATACCACTACCAAATCTGTAAGGTTGCTATAATAAGGGTGACTTTAAGTCACCCGCAAAGCTCCAACCCGACCTCTGGTCGGGTTGTCTTTATTTATTAGACAATCTAGGTATAAAATCAGGATATGCGTTATACAATAGGTTTAGATGTAGGTACAGCGTCCGTAGGTTGGGCAATTATTAACAATGACCTTAATCGTATAGAAGATTTAGGTGTAAGAGTCTTCGAGTCAGCCGAAAACAGTAAGGATGGTGAATCCTTGGCTAAACCTCGCCGTGAAGCAAGATCTCTAAGGAGAAGACTAGATAGAAGGGGTTATAGATTAAATAGGATTAAAAGTCTTTTTCAGCAATATGATTTACTAACAGAGAATGAAATAATCCAAGCACACTCTATTGCTAATAATCCTTATGAAATACGCACTAAAGCTCTTGATAAAATAGTTTCTGACAAGGAACTTTTTATCTCTATTTATCACATAGCTAAGCGCCGTGGGTACAAAAGTAATCGTAAAAAAGCCGACGAAGGCGATGACGAAGCAAGGGTGGTTTTATCAAGTGCTAAAAGAAATAAGGAACTTCTCTCAGAGAAATACAGAACTGCTGGAGAGATGCTTTTTAAGGATGAATTATTTATAGATTCTAAAAGAAATAAAGGAGGAAGCTATAAAAAATGCATTTTAAGAGAATCTTTAATAAATGAGGTTGAAACCATACTTATAAAACAAAAAGAATTAGGTAATAAAAAAATAACAAATGAGTTCTATAATGATATTGTAGACGCAGTATCTCACCAAAAACCTTTTGCCTCGGGTGATGATATTAAAAATAAAGTAGGTAATTGTATTTTTGAAAAAGAAGAAATGCGTGCCGCTAAAGCCACGCCATCGTTTCAATTATTTAATTTCCTCCAAAAAATTAATCATATAAAAATAAAGAACAAAGAAACCGGAGAAGAGAGATCTCTATCTGACAGAGAGCGCCAGTTGATAATAGAAAAAGCTTATAATCAAAAAAAGATTAATTTTAATAGCCTTCGTAAATCTCTTAACTTATCTGATAAAGAAAAGTTTAATATCAACAGTTACTTTATAAAGAAAAAAGAAGCCGAAGATAAAACGGAAGAGGAAATAATAAAAACAATAGAAACCAAAGAAAAAATACCTTCTTTAGAAACTATTTATATTTTTAAAGATAAGTTTAGTGATTATTGGAATGAATTTAAAGATAAGAGAGATGTCTTAGATAAAACAGCAGAAATATTAACTATTTACAAAACAGATAGTGATATAACAAAACATCTTGAAGAAATTAAGCTTCCAAGCGAAGTTATCGATAATCTTTTAAGTTTGTCTTTTAATAAATTTGGGCACTTATCCCTTAAAGCTTTAAATAAAATAATTCCTTTTCTTGAAGAGGGATTTACATATGACGAATCTTGTAAAAAAGCTGGTTATGATTTTAAGGCTTCGGGGAAAAACCAAAATTATAAATTACCTCCAATAGATAAAGAAGAAGTATTAATTACTAATCCGGTTGTTAAAAGGTCTGTGTCTCAAACGATTAAAGTTGTTAATGCAATTATCGACAGATTTGGTTCTCCTGAAAGTGTAAATATTGAGCTCGCAAGAGATTTAAATAAAGATCTCATTGAAAGGAGAAACATACAAAAAATACAAAAAGAAAACAGAGAGAATAACGAAAAAGCAAAAGAATCTATTGAAGAGAATTTCAAATTAGAACAAGTTAGAGGTCAGGATATTATCCGCATGAGGTTATATAAAGAGCAAAACGGAAAGTGTATATATAGCGGTAAAACCATAGACGAAAACAGATTATTTGAAGACGGATATACTGAAATAGACCATATTATTCCTTTCAGTCGTAGCTTCAATGATAGCTTTAACAACAAGGTCTTGGTTTTTTCTTCATCTAACCAAGATAAGCTAAACAGATCTCCTTATGAATGGTTAGGAGGAGACGAAAATATTTGGAAAGATTTCGAGGCAAGAGTCTTATCTATGAAGGGTATAAGCTATAGAAAAAGGCAAAATCTTTTAACCAAAAAGGTTGCTAAAGATGATCTCATTACAAGATCTCTTAATGACACTCGTTATGCTTCAAAGTTTCTAAAAAATTATATACAGAGAAATCTTAAATTCAGCGAGAGCGATAAAAAGAACAAGGTATTAACTATCAACGGCCAGGCAACCGCTTATATAAGGAAGAGATTAGGTCTAAACAAGGATAGGCAAGAAAATGATAGACATCACGCGCAAGATGCGGTCATTGCAGCTACGGTTAATCCGGCACTTATAAACAAGATAAACAGATTTGCCAAATACAAGGAGTTATCAAAATATTTAGAATGTGGTAAAAAACTCGATAGAATAAAAGACGAGGAAGAAAAAGAATTTTTTGATAGAGAGATTATAGATGAAGCAAAAAATTTTGTTTCTACTCACAACCGAAGATTTTCTTTTAAGGATGAGCAACCATGGGACAATTTTTCTCATGAAGTGAGGGCGAGAATGAGCGATGATCCAATAAATGAAATAAAAACAATAAAGAATAGGTTAGGTGGATATAAAGATTGTTTAGATCTTTCTTTTATAAGGCCCATTTTTGTTTCCAGAATGCCAAAAAGAAAAGTCACTGGACCAGCTCATGCCGAAACCCTTAAAAGTCCCAAAGGGTTTAATAAGGGGAAATTATATTCTTCTGTCAAAACACCTCTCAATAAAATAAAGCTCAAGGATATAGATAATATCGCAGGAGGAGAAAAGCTTCTTAAAGAAGCTTTAAGAAAGAGGTTGGAAAAATACGACAACGATCCCCAAAAAGCTTTTTCTGAAGATAATCCTTTCTATAAACCAAACAATGATGGTACTAATGGTCCGCTTGTAAGGAGTATTCGCTTGATAGATAAAAAACAGAAATCTGGACTATTGATAAATGATAAAAAAGCTTTAGTTGATCAGCAATCAATGATTAGAATTGATATATTTTCTAAAGCCGATAATAAGGGGAAGAAAAAATATTATATCATTCCTGTATATGCTTATCATTTTGCCGGCAACAAGCTTCCAAACAAGGTTGTAGTTAGCGGCAAACCAGAATCCGAATGGCTAGAAATAGATGAATCATATGATTTTATGTTTAGCCTTTATCCAAATGATCTTGTTAAGCTTGTGAAGGGTAGTAATGAGAAGTTTGGCTACTATATTAGCTGTAATCGTGCGATTGCAGCCATAGATATTAAATCACACGATTCTTCTGAATATTGGCAAAGTAACGGTATCAAGACACTTGACAAAATTGAAAAATATGTGGTAGACATCCTCGGAAGATGCCACCCAGTTAGAAAAGAGAAAAGACAAGGAATAAATATCAAGGGAAGGCATCGAAACAGCGATGTCTTGGAGAATAGTTAATATATCTAATCCTGCTCGTTTATCGACCAGAAACGATCAATTAAATATAGAACAAGAAGAAAAATGCAATATTCCTCTTGAAGATATTGGGGTTATTCTCTTGGAAAATAGAGCTATCTCCTTAAGTTCGGCTTTTTTAAGTAAATGTGCCGAACATAAAATATCGGTTTTAACTTGTAATGAAAAACATTTACCGAACGGAGTTCTGCTCGGGTATCAAAACCACTCAAGGCAAAACAAAATAATAAATCATCAATTATCCTGGACAGAACCTTTTAAGAAAAGATTATGGCAATCAATAATTAGACAAAAGATAAAAAACCAGGCAGAAGCGTTGAGTCAAATAACAGGCAATGAAACAGAGGTGTGTAAGTTATTGGCCTATGAGAAAAGTGTCAACTCAGGGGATACAACGGGTCGCGAAGCGGTAGCGGCAAGATTATATTTCTCAAATATTTTTCCTTTATATACAACAAGAGAAACTGACAACATAATAAACGCTTCCTTAAATTATGCTTATGCAATTATTAGAGGAGTTATAGCGCGAAACTTGGCTTCTTATGGTTTTTTAACAAGTATTGGAATAAATCATACAAGCGAGCTTAACCAATTTAATCTGGCTGATGATCTTATTGAACCGATACGACCCATTGCCGATTTATATGTTTTTAAAAAAATAATCCCAGTTAATAAAACAGGGGATTTAGAGAGTAGTGACAAAAACAATATTTTAAAATTATTAACAGAAAAAATTTTTATAGGAGATAAAAATCAATCAGTGATGCGGTCTATTGAAATTATGGCTCAAAGCTTGTCGTCTGCTACTGACAAAAATGATTATAACTTATTGCTTCTGCCGGAAATCAATAAAAAATATGGTTAATCGTTTTATGAGAATAATAGTGATGTTTGATCTTCCGATAAAGTCGGAAAAGGAAAAAAGAGAATACATAAATTTCCGCAAATTTTTATTGCGGGATGGATACGATATGTTACAATTTTCAATATATTCGCGACTTTGCCCTAATTCAGATGCAGTAGATGCGCATTTAGATAGACTTAAAAAAGCTTCTCCCCCAAAAGGAGCAGTAAGGGTTATAACTATCACAAACAAGCAATTTTCCGACGCAAAAATACTAACAGGCAAAAGAAGTTACCAAGAAAAAAAGATAAAAAAGGAGCAATTAGTGCTTTTATAAATGTTTTTAAAACAAAAATCCCTGAAAAAGTATAACTTTTACAGGGATTTTTCAGATTCGATTATACCACTACCAAATCTGTAAGGGAGCTATAACGTGCTAAACAAAATCCTGATAAGATATTTCATTATACCACTACCAAATCTGTAAGGGAGCTATAACTAATGATCGGATCAATGAATTCATAGCGGTATTATACCACTACCAAATCTGTAAGGGAGCTATAACGCTTGTTTCGCTTGCTCTAGTCCTTATTTATTATACCACTACCAAATCTGTAAGGGAGCTATAACTGGTAAAGACCGTAACCGTCAATGTGAGTAATTATACCACTACCAAATCTGTAAGGGAGCTATAACTCAGAAAGCTATCTTATAGATTTTGTTTTTATTATACCACTACCAAATCTGTAAGGGAGCTATAACTCATATTTCGTTGATTATAGGTCAATTTTGATTATACCACTACCAAATCTGTAAGG
>JALOAR010000038.1 GCA_023228665.1 Candidatus Colwelliibacteriota bacterium
ACAGCTCCAAGGAAAAGCGATTGGAGAAAATTCATTATATTATTATTGGTTTTTTTCCTTCGACTTGAATTGATTTTAATTTAAGCGAACCGTCATTTTTAAGCTCGGCGTTAAGGAGCTTTACCCGCTTATTATCTCTTATTGTCCAAGCGCCCGGTTCGGGGGAATAGGCTCTTATTTTTCTGTCTATCATTTCGGCAAATTCCTTATTGCCTTCTTCAGCCTTTTTAAGCTCTTCGGGTTCGATATAAGCGTCGTCGGTCGATATCTTGCCGGTAAAAGTAGCTTCGGATTCATCTTGTTCAGTTAAATTCATATTCTTTATTTCAGGGATGAGGCTTGCAACCATATCGGCGCCGAGAATAGCGAGGCGATCCGAGAGGGATTCGGCATTGTCATGTGAATGAATATCTAATTTTTCTTGGGAAATTATCGGGCCGTGATCCATTTTCTCATCGACAAGAAAAAGAGATATGCCTGTTTTGCTTAGCCCGCTTAAGATGGCTGATTGTATCGGTGTTGCTCCGCGAAGATAGGGGAGCAGGGATGGGTGTACGCCTATGGTGCCGAGGCGCGGAATTTCGAGAAGTTCTTTAGGAAGTATTTTCCCGTAAGCGGCAATAAGGAAAAAGTCGGCATTGATTTCTCGGATCTTTATTAAAAAATTTTCATCCAGCTTTTCAGGCTGGAGTATAGGGATATGAGGATTTATTTTAAGGCAGGTTTTTTTAACGGGCGGGGGAGTAACGATTTTTTTTCGCCCAATGGGGCGATCAGGGTTTGTAACCACGGCAACTGGAGGAAAGCCTTTTTCTATAAGCCTGCCGATAACAATAGAGGCAAAGCGCGGTGTTCCAAAAAATACGAATTTCATAACGCCATATAAGAATACATCAGCACTTGACCAAGAACAAATTAAATAGCGCTTATTTGACTAAGGGGTGAAAAATAGTGGATTATGGTGCCAAGCTGTTTTAAAAAATAATAAGGAAAGGAAGTGGCTTAAGTGATAGGTTTGTTGAATTTTATCGACTATTACGCTGGCAATTTTTTCCGCAGAGTTTTTGGAAAAAGAACTAAGGATATTCAGTACAGAAGCGCGCTAAAAAGAATATTGAAAAGAGGTGTTTGGGTCTCTACTCCCCAGAAAGAAGACGCGCTAAGAGTGATAGGTATTCAGATGAGGTTTGATCTTAAAAACGGATTTCCAATCATTACTGAAAGGGATATCTTGTCTATTGCCGCAAAAGGAGGTTTAACTGGCGCTCATGCTGCCATTGCAGAGATAATAGCTTTTATTAATGGTGCTAGAACTAATTCGGAATTAAAAAAGTTCGGATGCAACTGGTGGGGCAGGTGGACTAAAAAGGAATATATGGAGTATTGCGGTCTTGATCTTGAAGAAGGAGACCTTGGTCCCGGATCTTATGGTCCTGCCTTTCATGATTTTCCTACTGCTGAAGGCATTCCATTTAATCAGGTAAAGCATGTAATTGAGCAAATAAATGAGTTGCCTATATTGCGTACGCATATGATTTCAACATGGATTCCCCAATATGCAGGAAGAGGCGAAGGAAAGCAGAGAAAGACAGTTGTGGCAACATGCCATGGTACAGTAGTTCACTTTTTAGTTGATGTTCAAAGAAAGGAAATTTCATTGCATCATGTGCAGCGTTCTGGCGATATGCCGGTAGGGGTAGTTTGGAATTTAATACAATATTCTGCTTTGTTGCTTATGGTGGCTAAAGTAACCGGGTATAAGCCGAAAGAAATAATCCATACCATTTCTGACGCCCACATATATAAGAGGCAGATAGATGATGTTCGCGAACTGCTAAAGACGAGAATCGGAAGTTTTCCTGACTTAGTAATCACTAATAAAAGCGTTAAGGATATTTTTGATTTCAGGCCGGAAGATTTTTCAGTTATTGGCTACAAGCCGATGGCGGGAAGGAGAAAGATATGTACGCCGACTTAAATAAAAACAAATCTTTTTGCAATACGGGCAATGCCAGAAATTCGGAACAATTAGGCGTGATGAAAAGCATAAACAAAAATGGGTATTGTCCTTTTTGTCCGGAAAATTTTACGAAGAATCACAAAAAGCCGATTATCTTTGATGGTAAACATTGGTTTGTTACCGAGAACCAATGGCCTTATTCTGCAGCAAAATATCATTTTCTTGCGATTACCAAAAATCATATTGAGAATCTGACAGAGCTGCCCAAGGGCGCAGGGAATGAATTGATTGATATTTGCCGTTATATTGAAGATAAATATGGCATAAATAGTGGCGCGATATGTATGCGTTTTGGGGATATAGAATTAAACGGCGCGACTGTTAACCATCTCCATGCGCATTTGCTTGTGCCTGATCCAGAAAATAAAGATCCGCTTTATTTCTGGATAGATAAGAAAAAGCCTTCATCTGTTTAAGATGAAGGCTTATTTTTAATTAATTTTTACCACTTCAATTCCAGCTTTTGTAAAAATTCTTTTTGCGTCAAGCTTGGAATATCCGTTTATGACGTAGAGCTTTTTAATGCCTGTTTCTGATATTAGGTTAGCACATGGAGGGCAGGGGAATGTTGTTACTAACATTTCTGCGCCTTCAAGCTTTATTCCTTCCCGAGCTGCTCTGGCGATAAGTGTTGCCTCGGCATGATTAGCTATTGAGTAATCAATATGCTGACCTTGCTTGAACACTGTTCGCGGATCTCCGGAGTAATGGGCTTCGTGCTCTGTGGGGAGATGGTGATTATATGCCTTGAGCAGCACTTTGTTTTTCTTAAATACTATTGCTGCTACCTGTCTCCACCAATCCGACGATTTCATTCTTTCGCATTCTGCCATATTTATCATAGAGGACATAAATTCATCAGCCTTAATTTCACTGTCCCAAAAATTAGTATTTTGGTGCAGTACATTGAAATTATTCCACCTTAAGAACGCGGAAACAAAACGGATTTTTGCGTCTTTAGGCAGTAGCTTTTTAATTTCCAAAGAGATATCTTCTTCGGGCATTATTACTTCTCCATCAGATAAAGATTTAATAATGCTGTCAATGCCAACTATGCGCATCTTACTGAATGTCCCTTTAAAATTTTTATCTTGGCTATTTAGCGCCCATAGG
>JALOAR010000039.1 GCA_023228665.1 Candidatus Colwelliibacteriota bacterium
TTGGGTCCCTATGAAACTTGCACTTGCACTTGCACTTGCACTTGCACTTGCACTTATTCAAGATAATAAAGAGAACGTCTGTCTGAAAAGAGTTGGTACGATGGGGGGATGGTCTGTCAAGCTATATGGGTGTCAGTGGGGGGCCCCATGTCTCATGCGGCCTACCTACACCCCCAAAACCCTGATACAAAGGCGACAATGAGGATATACAATAGAGCGTCCCATAATAGTCCGTTTACTATACGTCGTATATCTTGATTTATGACAAATAAACGGGGTTTTGCGGGGGTGTCTTTTGGGTTTGTATGTATGGTTTGGGGAAGGGTCGATGATTATCCCTAACAATCACAAACGCAAGGCGCAATAAAAAGCCCTATCGGCAGGGCTTGAAGGAGGTTGGAGGAGGGGACCGATAGGGCCTAAGACTCTAAGTGTGGCGCGGCTGTCAGGGTGAGCCAGCCGCGCCTATTGGAGGAGGAGGAGGAAAGTCAGAAGCACCGGTAGGGGCGTCGTGTTTGGGCGATTCTGGGGCGTCTGAGGGCTTGCAATGACCACATTTGCACTTATCATTAAGGGACGTAATCCGCGCGTTCGTATCAATCAGTCGGCGATTGAAGATAACGGTTGCCTTTTGGAGTGAAATAACGCTATCTAAAAGGTAGGTTATGGTTTGCATGTTCAGCCGAACCTTCTTATCATGCTCATATACCCATAAAAACAAAAAAACAAAAAGAAACGTCTGAATGAGTACCGCAATAATAAATGTCAATATGTCAATCATTTAATCATCCTCTCCAAAAATAGTTAATTGTCAATTCATGAGGAACAGTATAGCCGGGACCTTATAATATGTCAAGAGAAAAAACATTTTAATTTAGGATAATATATTGTAGAGATAGTAGATACATTAACCCCCATCCATTCCTTATATTTCCCTTCTATTTCCGCAGACGGTGCATCTCCACTGTTTTCTGTCCTTGTTTCCAAGGCAGAGGTTGTGCAATCTGATTCCCGGTCCGTACTTGCCATCCTGATAGTCAGAATGGCAGGAACAGGGGAGATGTTTGGTTGTTTTGCTGAGTATTAGAGCGGTTTGTTTTGGTTGGCTCATGTTCTCTATTCCCTTCCCTGAGGTATTTATATCAGTTGTTGTTTTGCCATATCAATAGTACGCAGGGTATCGATGTTGTAGTGGATACTGGGGTGGGGGTTTTTGCCGGTTGAAAGCCATATCACAAACCGTCCAACGGCCAGAGAGGCGGCAAGCTGGGCGGCGTAGAATGTCATTTTGTTGGAGCACCGTCCTTGTTCAATTTCGGATTGTTTGGGCAGGTCTTTCAGGTATTGCTCTTGTTCTTGCGGGCTGGTAATTGTATGGAGTTGGATGTTATGGGTTAAAACTCTTGTGTCAGCCAAATAGAAGGTCTTTTGGGTATCAATCGGCCGGGTTGCCATATCGAGGGCCTGAACGATGTTTTTTCGGCCGCTCATAGTATCCACCATGCAAAAGACAACGTGCGGCGTTCCTTCTTGGAAAGCGTCTTGCGGGGTAAAATGCCGGTCCATTACGACTATCTCTTGTGTGCCCTGTTCATCCAGCAGGGGGGCCAGTGTATCGGCGACGGCGCGGGCCTTATTCTTGCCAAGGTCCGGGGGCGCAAATCCCTGTGCTCCAAGGTTGGCTTCCTCGACCGTCTGGCCGTCATAGAGTACCAGCCGGGGGAATCCAATCGTAGCCAGTATCACGGCGACTTGACGGCCGACGGCTCCGCACCCGATAATATCGGCGCGCCAATGTTTCCACTTTTTCGAATTGACTACCTCTTTTTGTCGTTGGTATCGCTGGTTTTTGGTTTGGCTCATGGTTTACGTTCCTTATTTCCAAGGCAAAGGTATCGCTTCTTGACATTCCTTGCAGTACGTTTCCCCCTTCCGCTGGCACCCCTCGCAAATGCGATTCAGACAGCGACGGTATCGGCAGAGGCGCGACGTTCGCACGCCCGCTTTAATTATCTGTCCGCAGACTCCGCAGGGTTCATCGGCGAACGTCGGATTCTTAATCACGGTTTCTTTTTTGGGCGTTTCCTTTTTCAGCTTGGCGGCAATATCCTTTTTACACGACTCGCACGTTCTTTTTTGCAGGGAAGACCAGCAATAGTTGCATATCTCATTTTGTCCGCAGACTTCACATAAATAAACATGCGCCGTATTAAAGATAATTCCCCGACAGGCGGAACAGCGGCGGGATTTATCCCCAAACCCAAAATCCCCGCCATATTGATAATCCGTCGCCTTACAGGTATAGGTTTTGACTATTCTTTCCTTGATTTTTTCATCCACTTCTTTTTGCCAGCCGTCAAAATCAGACGCCTCAAACGGCAGCGCGATAGACGGCCGGGCCTTCAGGTCCGCTAAGAACGCATAGCCGTTTGATTCGATTCTCATTTTGGCGATATAGTGGCCGTCCTTGCCGGCAATGACCATTACCCCAACCGGCGCGTGTAAATAGGCGTCGTGAAATTCGTTGATATCGCGCTGAGAAGGCGACGGTACCCCGTCGCCGGGATGGGTATGAATATAGGCCAGCGAATACTGTACGGGGTGATACTTGGTTTTCAGGTCCGCCAGCAGCAGCGCCAAATCCTCGGCGTCAAAATCAAAACTGGCGGCCGTGGTGGTCTGTTTGGGAATCAGGATATCCGAAAACTCAAACGGCCGGGCCGGGTCCGGGGCAAAACAAAGACCGGCGACCTCCCGTTTGACGGTTCGGGCCAGATACATCAATTTGGCGTGCGCGTACAAATTGAGCAAAACAGTCGGGGTTTCTTTGATTAGCGGATACGTTTCTGTTTCCATTTTCTTTCCCTTTTTTTTTCTTTTTTTCGCCATTTTGTTTCCATTCAAAAATAGTTTATCGTCCGGCGACATAGCAAACCAATGCAAGAAATGCCAGTGCCGTGAAGAGCAACCAAAACAAAAATTCTGTAAAACCTTTGTCGTCATTCATGCTCTTTCCCTCTTTAAGACTCATTGTCTGCGCCGAATTCCGGATTCAATCGCTCTCGGTGTCGG
>JALOAR010000040.1 GCA_023228665.1 Candidatus Colwelliibacteriota bacterium
ATGGAGGCCTTTCAATTCGACCCAAAGAACTCCAGTATAGAAACGCCGATACACTGGCCACTAAAAATCGTCGAAGATAATGAAGTTTCTGGCGATTGACCCCGGCCCCCAGTATTCGGCGTATGTCCTCGTCAATCAAAAGGGAGGCGTCCTCCGGCACGGCTACGAGGAAAACGAACGACTGAAGGCCGTCTGGCCGACGGCGGACCGGTTGCTGGTGGAAATGGTGGCCAGCTACGGAATGCCGGTCGGTCAGGAAATCTTCGAAACCTGCCTGTGGATTGGCCGGTTTATCGAGGCCTTCGGGAAGCCCTTCGTGAAAGTCTACAGAAAAGAAGTCAAGCTGGCCTTGTGCCAGTCCCTCCGCGCCAAGGATTCCCATGTCCGACAGGCCCTGCTGGACCTCTACGGCGGGAAACATCACGCCGTCGGGAACAAAAAGTGCCCGGTATGCAAGGGCAAAAAGGTCGTCGGCCGCGCCCGCCTCGATTGCCGTGTCTGTAAGAAGACCGGGTGGCTTTACCCACCCGGTCCCCTCGCGGGAATCCACGGCGACCAATGGGCGGCTCTGGCGGTCGCGGCGACATACCTGAAATTAGGCCGATGACGGTTCCTGTGCCGATTCCTTCAGCGCTGTAATCGTTTGATTCTTTCGGTAGGCATCGTACACCCCGCCGGCGGCGCCGCCCAGCCCTCCCAACAGCAACAGGGAGTTAATCAGGACGGGAACGGAAACGGCCTCTCCGCCGGCGGCGCCAATGGCCAGACTGGCCAGCAACTGGGCAATGCCGTCCCGACGGGCCTGCTTGATTTCAAACTCCTCTTGGGCCAGCTGATTTTTCTGCGCCAGCAGCGCGGCTTTTTTTTCGGCCTCCGACAACAGGGACTCGATGTCGGCCTGCGCCTCCATGGCCTCGATGGTGTATTCGCTCTGCGTGACCGTCTGTCCGGAAATCGGACTCTGGATGGTCACGTCACAGCCGACCAGAACCACGGCCAGAATCAGCCCCAGCGCCAGCCCGGCTATCTTGCCCCGCTCATAATCCAGTACCTTGACCCATTCGTGCCAGAAATCTTTCATTCGTACTTCCTTTCCTGTAAACGGTCCAGTTTCTTTTCAATGGACGAGAGGCGACCGTCAATCGAATCCAACCGTCCCTTGACCTGCTCGGTATACATGAAAAACACTTCCCTGTCCAGCTTCTTGGAATCCAGTCTCTGGATGTCAGAGGCATTGGTCTGGGTGGTACGGGCGTGGGTGCCGTACAAATAAGAAACCGAACACAGGGTGATGGAAACACTCAAAAAAACACTGATAACCGCCGTTGTAAATCCATTCCATTTTCCTTTTTTTTCGGACGCGTCAGCCATGATGCTATTCCTCTCTGTTCTTCATGGATTGAGTTATCGAGGTGATATGTAAAAACGGCAGACCAAACATATATTGCAGGGCCTCCCATGTAATTTCCATCGTGCGCTGGAACTGCGCTTCCTGCTCGTCCAGACTGACATCCGCCATCTCGGTAGTCATCATCAGCAGCTTTCCCCATTCATACATCGCCAGCCGCGCCGTCTCCATTACCCGCAGTGTGGGCACGGATATCTTGCCCAGCTGATAGACCCGCTTGCCCCGCGCCCAGCGACCCCATGCACTGATGGCTTCCTTCATCGGGTCCCCCAGATAGAACAGGCCGGGAATGTCCGCCAGTACGGAAATGGCCCAGTCCTCCCAGTCCTCTTCCCGCCCCAGCACCATCGCCGAATACAGGACGGCCCATCCCTTGACGGCGGCAATATTGAACATCACCACCCCATACTCCTTGGCCAGCTGACCCAGTGCCCGGCGTCCGTCCGCCGTCTCCAGCGCCTCGGTCAGAGACGCCAGATTCCGGGACCGCCGGATGGCCTCCAGCCGGTTCATAAATTCACTGTTGGCCAGCCCCAGCATCTGCACCATCTTCTCCCGCTGGGAATGGAACATCGTCAGCGACCGGGCGACGGGATTGCGATGCGCTCCGATAATGGACCGGTCCAGCACGTCCCATGTCGGCTGCGTGGCGCGAATGACCTCCTCGGCCCGCTGCGTGACCTCCCGGCGATATTCCCGGTCCAAGAACAACTCCTGCGAGGGGCGGCCTTGGTATTTCGGCCGGCTTCGAACCTCGGCCTCGCACACCCGCCATGCGTCACAGATGGCCATCTTATCAAAATACCGGACCCAGTGAGTGCCCAGATTGATGACTTGGTCGTGCCCGGTCAAAAACCGCATCACCGACCCCGTGCGGGCCACGTCGCCCAGTTCCCGCCCGATGGCCCCCATAAACCGCTCCCGCAGATACGGCGACCATTGCTCAATCCGGGAAATCAGCGCCCGGCTCGGAAGCCCGCGCAGCGCCGTAAAGTGCCGCGGCGACACCTTGGCCATCGTCAGGAGAATGGAAAAATACTGCTGGGCAGACAGCCGCAGGTTGAACCCGAATATCGCCCGCGTGACGTTGCGGGTCATGGCTCCATACCAGCTTTCCATCCACATCGTATCGACGTGCCGGTTCTGCACCCGCTGAAGCAGGTCCTTCATATCCCGCAGGTAGTCAAGGTATCCCTTGCGGCGAATCGTCTCCTGTATCTTCCGGTCCGACAGTATCAGGTTGGCCCGGCGAATGGGGGAAGCCATGCCGACATACTCCGAGGTAATCTCCATCGTCTCGCAGAAGGCATTGAAACAGTCTTCTATGAGCACCGGGTCCTTGCCGCCGACCCGTTCCTTCCACTGGCTTCGACTTTCCACCGTCTCCTGAATGTACTGGGGCTTCTTGGCCGCCTCCCGCATCCGGAACCGACGCAGGTGCCAGTAGCGCTCCACGTTGGCCTTGGCATACCCCTCTTCTTTCATGGAGACTTCATTGATTAAATCCTGCGTCAACTCAATGACCGCCGACATATTGTCGGCGCACTGCCGGGCTTTTTCAGGCAGCCGGTCGAGGATGGACTGAATGTCCTCCGGGGTCAGCGGCCCGGTGGATTGCAGGTTGGACAGGAAAATTC
>JALOAR010000012.1 GCA_023228665.1 Candidatus Colwelliibacteriota bacterium
TCGTACTATTTCTTTTGATTCTTTAAAAGAAAGCTGATTCCATTTTCTTTCTAATTTTTCTTTAACGGATTTTTTCGCTTCGCCCTGATCCATCCCTTCATAAACTAACGCTGCCTTAAATATTCCGGATATATTGCTGAAATTACTCATTGCATCAGCCTCGACTATTATTTTTTCTTCTATAGTGCCTCTTTCTCTGTTTTGTGACCCCCTATGATTTACTATGCATTTTTTAACCAAATCTATTTTATTATTCGGGTAACCCATCTCTTTTAACTTCTTTTCAGCTATTTCAGCCCCGGTAATATGATGGTCCTCGCGACCATAGATTATTGAACCAATATCATGTAACCAAGCAGAGATTTGAATAATTTCTTTATCTCCTCCTAATTTATCAGCAAGTTCTTCCGCACAACTAACCATTGGAACAAAATGGTACTCAAAAGGCTCATAACCATACTTGCTGGTCGGTTTTTTGCATTCCTCTTCAACAAAAATTTTTATTTTTTGAACAATATCCATTAATAGCGGAGGCGGAAGGATTCGAACCTTCGATACCCTTTCGGATATAGCAGTTTTCAAGACTGCCCCGTTCGACCGCTCTGGCACGCCTCCCTGCTAAAAAGATTAAACAAAAAAATATCACCTATTACAAGGACTTTATTTTTTTAGCCAATTACAATAAAATACCGGGAGTACCTAAAAGGGCCTATAGTATAGCGGTAGAACATCTCCATGGCATGGAGAAGGTCGGGGTTCGACTCCCCGTAGGTCCACAAATTAAAAAACCGCCAAATGGCGGTTTTTTAATTTGTTTACTTCACTCTTACCCTTAACGGCGATGAAGTATAGCCTTCGCCTAAATCATTTACGGCAGACACCCTGTAATAGTAAGTTTCTCCAAATTCTACGTCATCGTCTACAAAAAAAGATTGATTTGAATTTGAAGCTCCGATTATAAGTTGAACATCGGGAGAAGTACCCCTATATACACGGTAACCATTCAATCTGGTCTTAGTTAGAGGACTCCATTGCAATTTAACGGCTCCTTTTTGAACATCTCCGGAAATACCGGTTATTCTCGCAGGCGCCATATTAAACGACGCTTCTGTTTCAATGCCGGCAGCATTAAGAGAAACGCGCGATAAATCCATAAAGGCCGCTATCGCTTGTTTTGCCAAAAAACCAAAACCGATTAGGGCGCAAACTAATATCAATATAATTATCAATTGCCTATTACTCATAGCGTCCGCAATTAAAACACATTTTCGTCAATAAGTCAATGCCAAGACTTTTTTCTTTTTTTTATCCGCATTAATCCATTAAATCCGTATTATCCGTGTCTTCTTATATAACAATATTTATCAGCCTATCAGACACAAAGAATGTTTTCTTTATATCCGCTCCGCCGATGTAACTGCTTATCTTTTCCTCCGCAAGAGCAATTTCGAGAGCGTCTTTTTCGCTAAGACCCCTTGCGGCCTTTACGGTATGTCTCACCTTTCCGTTTACTTGTATCACTAAATTAAAACTGTCTTGTTTCAATGCTTTTTTATCATATTCAGGCCACTTTTGGTTATGGATGCTAGGCTTATTGCCTATAATTTCCCAAAGTTCCTCGGTTATAAAAGGAGCAAGCGGAGCAAGCAATATTAAGAACGTTTCCAGGTCTTTTTTAGTCACCGCCTCCGGATTATCCGAAAAGATATTCATCGCAATCATTAATTCAGATATAGCAGTATTATATTTAAGTTCTGAAAGGTCTTCCGTCACCTCCTTTATCGTCTTATGCATATGTCTCGAAAGATCTTTCCCTTTCCCCGAAAAGTTTGCGCCTAAAGACCAAACCCTTCCCAAAAATCTAGTTATTCCAACCATGCCGGAATCGCGAAAATCTCCTCCTTCTTCAATAGGTCCAAGAAACATAAGGTGAAGCCTTAAAGCATCAGCGCCAAATTTTTTGATATATTCATCCGGATTAACCACATTGCCTTTAGACTTAGACATCTTCGTTCCGTCGCGAATAATAAGTCCGTGCGCTCTGAATTTGGTAAATGGTTCATCAAAATTAATATAACCCATATCCTTCAGCGCCATCGCTACAAATCTTGAATAAAGCAAATGCAATACTGAATGTTCTGCTCCGCCAAGATACATATCTACAGGCAGCCACTTCTTAGTTATCTTCTTATCAAAAGGTTCTTTTTTAACCCCCACTGAAGGATAACGAAGATAATACCAAGAAGAATCAAGGAATGTATCTGAAACATCTGTCTCTCTCTTAGCCTGCCCTCCGCACTTCGGACATTTAGTATTATAAAAAGCTTTAACCGAAGCTAAAGGAGACTCTCCCATCCCTTTAGGTCTGAAATTTTTCACATAAGGAAGCTCTACCGGAAGCTTTTTTTCGGAAACGGCAAACCAGCCTGGGTTAGCTCTCTCTCCGGCAGTATATTGCTGTCTTTCTTTACCCTTTGATTTGCGCACTTTTTCAGCACATTTTTCACAATAAACTAACGGTATCGGAGGACCCCAATATCTTTGTCTGGATATAAGCCAATCTCTCAACCTGTATTGAACCGCTTTTTTCCCGCCTACTTGTTTGGCTATTTTTTCTTTCGGAACTAGAGGTGTTTGAACAACCGGCAAATTAAACCTTTCCGCAAATTCAAGATCTCTTTCATCATATGCCGGAACCGCCATAATCATCCCCGTACCATAACCGGCAAGAACATAGTCTGAAACCCACACAGGAATTTCCATTCCGTTGGCAGGATTGACTGCTTTTATGCCTTTTATCTCAATTCCGGTTTTTTCTTGATTTTCAGATACTCTTTCCGCTTCCGGCTTATTCTTAACAGACCAAATATATTCTTCTATCTCTTCCCAATTGCTTATTGAAGGCTTTAAATCTTCTATAATATCGCTCTCCGGCGCAACGACAAGAAATGTTGCTCCAAGCATAGTATCAGCGCGAGTTGTAAATATAGTCGCCTTAATGGGTTTATTAAGACCATTGCCCGTCATCATAAAATTAACTTTATGGCCATCCGAACGGCCTATCCAATTTCTTTGGGCAATTTTAACTTTATCAGACCAGTCAATCTTATCGAGATTTCTTAAAAGCTTAGGAGCATATTTTGTTATTTTGAAAAACCACTGTTCAAGATCTTTTTTAGTTACTTCGCTATCACACCTCTCGCATTTTCCTGATATCACCTGCTCGTCCGCAAGAACAGTCTTGCAAGAAGGGCACCAATTTACCGGAGACTTTTTCCTATATGCCAAACCATTATTAAACATTTGGATAAAAAGCCACTGTGTCCATTTATAATATTCAGGATCATAAGTCTCTAGCCTGTTTTCCCAAGCAAAACCGTTGCCTATCATTTGAAGCTGGCGATAAAAATTCTTCTCTGCAGCTCTCGCTTGAGTCTTAGGATGAACGCCTTTTTTTATTGCATAATTCTCTGAATGTATGCCAAAACCATCCAAGCCTATTGGTTCAAGAATATCGTTGCCCAGCATTCTTTTAAACCGGCCATATATATCAGAACCGGTGAAAGCATACATATTGCCCACATGCAGCCCTTCTGCCGAAGGATAAGGAAACATCATTAAGTTATAAAAAGGTTTTTTAGCCTTCTTAATATCAGGCTGGTATATTTTCTTTTGTACCCAATAAGGTGTCCATTTCTTTTCTACTTTGCTAAATGGATATTCTTTTGGCACCGGCTTTTTTCTTTTTATAACTGTCTTTTTGTTGGTATTTATTTTGGGCATTTTTATTTGGCGTTCTTTTGGCTATTTTAGCGAGTCGCGTCGCCTATTGCAAAAAATCTTAAAGCATTGCCAGTAGTTATATCAGCCACCTCCTCAAGGGACATATTCTTTATTTCCGCTATTTTTTTCGCAGTTTCTATCGCGTATAAAGGCTCGTTTCTCTTGCCCCTGTAAGGAACTGGTGCGACAAAAGGACAGTCTGTTTCAAGCATTATTGCTTCAAATGGAGCCTTATAAACTAAGCCAGCAATATCTTCTTGTCCCTTTTTTGGAGAAAAGGTTATAGCTCCCCCAAAAGAAAATATAAATCCTAAATCAAGCAATTCGTACATATCGCCTTCCGTACCTGAAAAAAAATGCATCACTCCGGGCCTATCATCCAGCAGCTTATTCCTATTTTCTTTTAATATTCTAATAGTGTCCGCATACGCGTTCCGACAATGTATGACAAGCGGTTTTTTTATTTCTGATGCCAGTTCTATGTGCTGTAAGAACATCTCCTCCTGCTCGTTGCTATTATCAATTGCTTCGCCTGAAGAAAAATATTCCAAGCCGCATTCGCCTATCGCTACACATTTCGGATGAGCCGCAAGCATTCTCATTTTCTCTCCATCAAAATCCTCCACCCCCGACTCTTCTGTAATCTCATTATTGTCTAAATTATCAGTTTTAGGTTGCAGTTTTAAGTTTTGAGATTTGAGATTTGAGATTTTTGCATGTGACGGATGTATGCCAACAGTCGCATAAACGCCCTCCTTATAATTTTCTGCTATTTCTATCGCCTTTTTCGAAGTTTTTGAATTAGAACCCGAATTAACTACCCACATCCCAAAGTTCAAAGTTCTCTCAATTACCTCTTCTCTGTCCCCGTCAAAATTCGAAAACTGCAGATGAGCATGCGTATCTATATATTTTGGTTCTTTAGTCATATCCGTATTTAATTATCCATCCTCGGAAAAAGAGGTTTTATCTTTTTAGGAAGTATATATCCCCTTTTTTCCGGAACAGCTTTCATTATCTTATCTGCTGCATCGGGAAGAAAAGGCTGCAATCCTTCACCTACCGCTATTATAAGAGCGGCAAGATCCCGAGATATTTTTTTAGTTTTATTTTTCCAAGGCTCTTTTTCGTTTACATAACTATCCCCAAACTTTATTAAATCAAATATCGCAGAAACAGCATCGTGAAGGCGAAATTCATTAATATGCTTTTCCACTCTTGCCTGCATTCTTTTTATCTCGTCGCGAACCTCTTTTGAAATCGGCGACCTCTTGTTTATTTTTTCTCCCTTCAAGAGATTGGTTATCCTTGACGCAAAATTACCAACCCCTTTAGCAAGATCATCGTTATAGCGAGATTTTAATTTTTCCCAGGAAAAGTCGCCATCTCCATCTGAAGGTATCTCGCGAAGAAGATAATGTCTCAATGCGTCTGCGCCAAACTTATCAGCAATCTCAAAAGGATCAATTACATTTCCTATTGATTTCGACATCTTATTCCCTTCAACCGTAATAAAGCCGTGGACTAAAAGTCTTTTAGGCAAAGATAATCCTGCCGACATCAGCATTGCAGGCCAATAAATAGCATGAAATCTAAATATATCTTTGCCTATCAAATGAACATTTGCCGGCCACCATTTTTTAAAAGATTTGGCATCCCGCCCATAGCCTATGGCAGTAATATAATTAGACAAAGCATCGCACCACACATACATTGTTTGATCGCTATTAGGAACCGGTATTCCCCAAGGAACAGTTTTTTCGGAACGGCTAAAACTCACGTCTTCAAGACCTTCTTTTATAAATGATAAAGTCTCGTTTTTTCTGCTTTCCGGAACAATCTCGATTTCTCCGGTCCTTATTGCGTGAGCAACTCGATCGGCATATCGCGAAAGCCTAAAAAAATAATTTTCTTCTGAAACTTTTTCAGGTTCTTTTTTATGTAACGGACATTGCCCGTTAACAAGCTCTTTTTCGGTTATAAACTTTTCACACCCCACGCAATAAAAGCCTTCATATTCTTTTTTATATATATCTCCTTTTTTCTCAAGCTCGGCAAAAAGTTTTTTCGCTCCCGGCCAATGATTTTTTTTATCTGAAGTCCTTATAAAATCACTCCAAGAAAGATTAAGAGTTTTCTTTAACCTTTTAAATTCCTTTGATATTTCTCCGACAAAATCTTTTGCCGTCTTTCCGCTTTGCAAAGCTATGCGGTTTATTTTATCGCCATGCTCATCTGTGCCTGTTAAGAAAAGAACATTATATCCCAAGCCTCTTTTATATCTGGCTATAGCATCTGCTTGGACAGCCTCAAGAGCATGGCCTATATGCGGCCTGCCATTAGCGTAAGCTATAGAAGTAGTTATATAAAAATTACCTTTCTTTGGCATCTCAAGCCTTTTCTCTCATTGCCTTTTTCTTCTCAACTCTTTCCTCTATAACGTCTTGAACGACTACCGCAAGCGGAACCGATATTATCATTCCGGCAACTCCCAGCAACTGAAGACCGGCCATTATAGAAAACAACGCCACTACGGGATGAATATCAACCGCCCGCTTCATAAACAAAGGAACAAGCAAATTATTTTCTATCTGCTGTATAAAAACGAATAACAAAAGCGTATAAAGCCCCAAGCTAAGAGAAGTGGATAATGCTATCAAAGTGCCGACTGCCCCGGAAAATATAGGGCCGACCACAGGCATTATTTCCAATACGGCAGCGAGCAGTCCTATTACAAGCGCATACCTTACGCCAAGTATCCAAAGCCCTCCAGAAACAAGCAGGCCGACTACCAGCGAAAGCAACAATTGCGCTTGGAACCATCTTCCTATCTTTGTTTTTGATCGATAATAAACTTTAAGTACGGAATCCTCCACGCTATCAGGCAAAACAGCTTTTAAGAATCTCCCCACGCCGTCTTGGGTTAAAGTCAAGTAAAAAGAAATTATAAGGACAGAAACGCCGAAAGCAATTCCGCCGACTATATTTCCTATTGTTTGGGCAACAGGTAAAGTCCCTCTAAAAATAATGTCGCTTATCTGACCTAAAGTAACTATAGAAAATTCATTTGTTACAATATCGGCAACTGAAGAAAAGCTATTTAAAAAAGTGCCCGCTGTTGTTCCTGTAAATTGATTGGCTAGAGAAGTAAGCTCGATAACGGCAATAGGCAACACTATGTATATGAGAAGGCCAATCAGTACAAAAGCCAGCGAAAATATCAAAGCAGCTGCCAATAGTCTGGGAATTTTAAATTTCTCATTTAAACGAACTACCGGCCCGTCAAGAGCAGACGAAACAACTATGGCAAAAAGAAGCGCAATTACTGCTTCTTTAGCAAAATAAATTGCCGCAGCAAATACTGCGACAGCTAAAACGCGCCAAAGCGTGGCCCATCCTATGTCATGTACCTTTCTTTCCGCCATTATGATAAATATAACCGACTTAAGATAGTTTGAAAATGTTTTTAACTCTCTCCTTAGCGCTGTTATCTATCATTCCTATCGCCGCAAAATTAAGCCTGTCATCTTTAAATATATCTTCGGCAACAGATCTCACGTCTTCAACAGTAACAGCCCTTACTTTTTCCAATATTTCTTCTGGCGTTCTTATCTTTCCAGATATTGCCATTTCTCCGCCATAAAACTGGGCAAGCTCATCTGACGTCTCAAGTTGTAAAACTATCTTGCCGGAAAGATGCTCTTTAGCCTTTATAAGCTCGTCTTCGCCAATATCTTTATCTCTTAAAGATTTCAGCTCTTCTACAATCGCTTCTACTATTTCCGGAACCCTCTCTTTATCTACGCCGCTCGAAATAGCAAGCGAGCCATAATCAGAATTTAAGTCCGTAGAGCTCTTAATATAATAAGCCGCTCCTAATTCCTCCCTAACTCTCTTAAAAAGCCTCGAAGACATAGACCCCCCAAGCAAATCAGAGAGAACAGACAGCGCGTATCGCCTGCTATCAAACCAATCAAAAGCCCTTACTCCTATCGCAATATGAGTTTGGTCAGTCTTTTTATCTCCAAAAAAAATATTTGGCTCTTCTTGTTTCTCTATGGTTTTTGCCTTCTTAATTGACTGCCCCTCTCTTATGCCGGCAAAATATTCCGCTACAACTCTTTCCGGATTTATCGCCAAACCGCCGGAAACAACAACAGTAGTTTTAGAAGCCACATAATGAAGATTTCTATAAGAAACAATATCTTCTCTCGTCATATTCCTTATAACATCTTTTTCTCCGGCTACAGACCAGCCAGCCGGCTGGTCCCCATACATAAGAGTTGCGAGATCTTCCCAAATCTTTCTCATAGGGAGATCCTCATACATATTTATTTCTTCAATTATAACCCCTCTCTCCTTATTCATTTCGTCAGCATTAATAACCGGATTAAGATAAAGATCGCTCACCACATCAAGTATTTTTTGAAAATTTCTGTTGGCAGACTTTGCGTAATAACCAGTTACTTCGTTGCTGGTAAATGCATTATATTCTGCACCAAGACCGTCTAACTCACCGGCTATATCAAGGCTTCTAGGCCTTTTTTCCGTACCCTTAAAGCATAAGTGTTCTAAGAAATGAGAAACTCCATTTATATTTTTTGTTTCATATTCGGAGCCCGTCGAAACCAAAACAAGCACAGTAGTTGCCATGCTCTGCGGCTGGGGAACAAATATATAATTCAGGCCATTTTTAAAAGTTTTCTTTACATAAGGAAGCTTAGACATATCTCTGGGTAATATAGGCCCTGGCCAGGATCAAGTCAATCAAGCAGCAATTTACAGCCTTTCGCTCAAATACTGTTTTATCTCACTAATGCTTATCCTTTCTTGTTTCATCGTATCTCTATCGCGAACCGTTACTTTTTTATCCTCAAGCGAATCAAAATCAACAGTGACGCAATATGGCGTTCCTATCTCGTCTTGTCTGCGATATCTCTTGCCGATACTTTGGGTTTCATCATATTCCGTTGCAAAACTCCCGCGAAGATCATCTGCAATTATTTTTGCCTCATCAGATAATTCTTCTTTTTTGGACAAAGGCAAAACCGCAACTTTAATCGGAGCAAGCCACTTGGGAAATTTCATCACAATTCTTTTTTCCGCTCCATCTTCTTCTCCTTCTCCTTGATTAGGTAAGTCTTCTTCAGTATAAGCGGAACACATTACCGCAAGAATCGTTCTCTCAACGCCAAATGTCGGCTCTATTACATGCGGAATATATTCCTCTTCAGTCTTTGGATCCCTATATTTAAGATTATGGTTCTTAAGATCAAAATCTGTTCTATAAGCCAATCCATAAAGCTCTTTTTGCCCGAAAGGAAACTTATATTCAAAATCAATCGTTCTCTTGGAATAATGCGCTAATTCTTCCCTTGAAACTTCAAGCTCATATATCTCTTCTTGTCTGATCCCGAGATAAGATATCCACTCCTTCATTTCTTTTCTCCATGATTCAAAATAACCTTGCCAGCCGGCATCTGTTTTAGGAACAGGAATAAAATATTCTATTTCCATTTGCTCGAACTCCCTGGTTCTGAATATATAATTTCCGGGAGTTATTTCGTTCCTAAAAGCCTTGCCAATCTGCGCTATGCCAAAAGGCAATCTCTTTCTTGTAGAATCTATTATATTTTTAAAATTAACAAACATTCCCTGCGCTGTTTCCGGGCGAAGATATGCTTCGCTTGCCTTGTCTTCTGTTGCGCCCAAATGAGTCTTCAGCATCATATTAAATTGCTGGGGTTTCATAAGCTCTCCCTCGCAATCAGGACATTTAACATCAAAAGACTTTAGATCCTCCGCCATTTTGGAAACATTATTTGTAGCATCTTCATGGATAACATCAGGATTTTTTTCAAAATAATCCTCAAGCAAATGATCCGCTCTGAACCTATGATGGCATTCTTTGCATTCAACAAGCGGATCCGTAAAATTTTCCAAATGTCCGCTCGCCTGCCAGACTTTATTATTCATTATTAACGCCGTATCAATACCAACCATATCGCTCCTGCCTCTCACAAATCTATTCCACCATTCTGTTTTTATATTCATTTTCATTTCCGCGCCAAGAGGGCCGAAATCCCATGCATTTTGCAGCCCGCCATATATCTCGCTGCCAGAAAAAACAAAACCTCTCTGCTTCGCCAGCGATATTATTTTTTCCATCTTTTTCTCGTTATTCTCCATCTCTTATTTTTAATATTTAATATTTATAATTTTAACGCACTATTCCATCTTCCGATCTCACAGTAGGATCGCCCTTAAGTTCAGTAGTTAAGAATTCCTGAAAAGACGACGTCTGCCTCCCGGTAAAATCATCTTTTGCAGAAACGCTAGTCGGCCCGAGTATAGGCATATATCCGCCGATATGTCCCGGCAAAGGCACTGCTCTTATTTGAAATATTGCGCTTATCGGCTCGCTAAGAATTCCTGTAGTTGCAAGAACTTTTGGTATTTTCCATATAACCTTATTTTCTTCCTCAATAGATTCAAACTCGCCCGCATCTATTTGCGGTTCGCCGACAAAATCAACTCCCGGCGGAAGTTCAGCTGAAACTTCAACATCAGACATATCAGTCGAATAGCTGATTACATCCCAATGCACGGTATATTCCGTCGGCTGACCCACCATCGGCGGAAGACTGCCCGCATTAATAATTCCCGAAGCTGCATCTCTATATAATGCCTTTGCATTTGCCTCTATTTTACCCGAAACCTTATGAGTAACAGATGCCACATTAATAGTCTTTAAAACTTTTAAGGCATAAGGCACTGTCGGTGATTCAATTCTTACATTTACGCCTAATGTAAAATTGCGATCATTCAACCTCATTATAGGATAAGAATCTTTAGCTTTTATAGAAAGTCCGAGCGATCTCGATTCTCCCGGATCTAATTTTTGAAGTTCCGGCACGTTCCCTATGTTCCAAGTTATGGTTTTTGCCGGAAAATTAATATCCCCTCTCGAAGAAATTGATTCCATATCAAACATCTCTCCTATAAGGCTGGCTCTTACCGAAATATTGCTTAAAGGTATGTCTGTATTATTTCTAAAAGATATGGAATATGTTATTTCCTGTCCGGGAGAAACAGGCTCATCTAAATCACCGGCAGTAACTATATTTAAAGACAAAGGAGAAGAAGCCATCACCGGTTCAATATAAGCTTCATCAAGGATATATTCCTTCCCTTCCATCTTTCCTTTAGCAATTGCTCTGATAAAAAAGCTTTTTCCTTCTTCTAAAATAATCGATCCTGTCAGCACCTGCGATTCTTCCTCCCCGGCAGATATAGTAAGGTTTTCTTCAGGCAGATCCGTTTCAAGTTCTTCAGGTATATTAAATTCAAAATTGACATCCCAATCATCATTAGAATTATTTTTATAAGAAAATACCCATTCAAATTCTTCCCCGCTAACGATATTTTCTGGAGCTTCTATCCCTATCTCTAGCCACCTCTCAACATCAACAGAAAAATCTCTTGTTATTTTTAAAGGCTTATTAAGCGATGCCGGCTGATATTCAGTTTCAATATTAAAAGTTTTTTGTTCAGAATAGTCAGTTATAACAACTTTAAAAGATTCCCTTTCAAAAGCTCCTCCGGGAACCGATTTTATATCAACAGACCTGCGAACGTCGCTTCTCCCATCGGCAAATACAACGCCTTGAGGAAGAATGAGCGATATCACAGCTTCTGATATTTCTTCTTCCGAATTATTTTCGAGAGTTACTGATACATCAAAAGCTTCCCCTATCCTAACTGGAGCTTCAGTTTCAACATCAACAGAAACTCCTCCTGAAGGCTGGCTAAAAAAAACATACGCCGCCCCGATTATCACCAAAAGGGACAGGCCGGCTACCATCCAAATTGTATTTGCGTGATTTTCTTTTTTTATTCTTTTTTTAGATTGTTTCTCCTTTCGAGACATGGAAGACATAAAAACATTATATCTTGAGGTGAAAAATAGGCAATTTTACGGGAACCGCATATTCCGCATCGCGCAGTATCAGGATCAAACCCGGACATCTTTAATATAGAAGAATAAGCTTTAGCTTCAGAGATAACCCCCGAGAAAACTGCTTTTTTAAAAAAAGAAAACATCTTCAGATCCGGCTCTTCAAGAGGTATTAGCTTATCCGCAAAATCAAAAACTTTTATAAGAGGCAATGACTCAATCTTTGATTCTCTAAGTGCCTCTATTATCCTAAACCTCCCTTCTATGCTTTTGCGAACAAGTCTAACAGACGCAAAAGTCCCCGGCTCAAGATGACCTGCAAGTTTCGAAGTTATTTTTCTCGAACTTGTAGCTCTAGCACGAACTTTTCCTAAATCCCAAGTAAATATGGAATATTCGCTGTCAGCCTCGCCAATAGAATTTTTACTAAGCACTACTCCCCATGTAAAGTGTTCTGTCACGCCCTGATTATAACAGAAGAGAGCGTTTTTCGACGCTTTTTCGAGTATCTAAAATATAAGTTTTTCCGCCAATTTCACGGCCTGATTTTTAAACCTGTCAAGACCATAAAAACCGCATAAAACCTATGCTTTTTATTAAAATATTGACTATTTTTAAGCTCTAGGATATAATAACAGGGTAATAAATTATCCCGTCAGGGGTTTTTTATTACGCTAAATGAGTACAATATTTTTGGGAACGATCATGGCGGTTTCCACCATCTTCTTTTCCGGACAGAATATCGCCGGAGGAGAGATAGCAACCAACCAGGTTGCCGAGGAATACCCTTACTTCGTTTCCGGGGATGACTCTCTTCTTGCTCAGAATGAGTTTTCCTCTAGAAGGTCGGTGGCAGTAGTTATAACTGGCTACTCAAGTACAGAAGACCAGACCGACAGCACTCCGTTTACAACTGCTTGGAATACTCAAACCAGGTCTGGAGTTGTTGCAGCAAACTGGTTGCCACTAGGAACAAAGATCAAAATACCGGAGCTTTTCGGAAATAGAGTCTTCACTGTTGAAGACAGAATGCATCCGAGAAACGCCAATAAGCTTGATGTCTGGTTCCAATCTAGAGAAGAAGCTCTCAAATTCGGAGTCAGGAAAGCTAGAGTCGAAATCCTCTAAAAACGTAAATTCAAACCCCCCGCTCAAGCGGGGGGTTTAGTTTTATAAAAACCCCGATGAGGGGTTTTTATGTTGTGCCCAGGAGAGGAGTTTCACAATTTAACTTACAAATTCGTTAAATTTTAAAAACCCTCGGTTTTTAATATTTTCCTATACGGGAGACCGTTTAGAACGTTCTCCCGACCCCTCTCAACGTTCAAATCCTCAACACAATATAAAACCCCTCATCGAGGTTTTAAGTATTGTGCCCAGGAGAGGATTTGAACCTCCACGTCTTGCGACACACGCCCCTCAAGCGTGCTTGTCTACCAATTCCAACACCTGGGCAAGATTATCTTTTTTAATCCGCTAAAAACAGAAGGATTACTTGGTGGATTATATTAAATACTTATCAAAACCGCAACATTTTCTTTGATATTTATAATTTGAATTTTGAAATTTTTTAAACCCCCGCTTAAGCGGGGGTTTAGTTATACTTTCTGTCCTATCTTTTCCTTAATCCTCTTTGCAGAAAGATCTCTAATGTAATAAAGCTTTGAACGTTTTACTTTCTTTTTTGGTTTGGAAATAATATCAACTTTTTCAATAAGCGGAGAATGTATAGGATAAGTCTTTTCTAAGCCGTGCTCTCCAAGCTTTCCTCTTACGGTAAAAGTCGCGCCTTTTTCAGAGCCATGCTTTCTTGCTATTACTATTCCTTCAAAAAAACCGGTGCGCTGCTTGTCACCTTCCTTTATCTTCTCATAAACCTTGACCTTCGTTCCAGTCTTTATTTTATCTGCCTCGTCAAGCTTCGAGCGAGACGGGTCCATTGTCTCCTTATCCATTACGGATGAAATTTAAAGGTATTTTAATGTTTTGTCAATATTTTAGTCCGATTAGATTAAAAATCAGTCTGGAGCCTGTTGAAAAATTACTCATATTATCTTTCATTTAATTTGCCTAGCACATCAGCCAGATCATCAGGCAACGGAACAGAAAAAGAAACCAGCTCGCCAGGATTTGCCTCAAACTCTAAAATTCCGGCATGCAAAAATTGCCTTCCCGCGACAATGTCCGATTTTTTTTCCTTTTTTCCGCCATAAAGATTATCTCCCACTATCGGATGCCCTATGGCCGCTAAATGAACCCTTATCTGATGAGTACGTCCTGTTCTGGGATGAGCTTCAACCAAAGTATATCCCTCATACTTCTTAATCACCTTATATTCCGTAATCGCCTCTTTAATCATCTTTCCTCCATAAACAGTTCTCTTTACCGTACCGCTCTTTATTCCTATCGGTTTGGCTATTTCTCCCTTATCATCTTTTATTTCTCCATAAACTAGGGCTGTATATTTCTTAATAATATTTTTATTTTGAAAAAGGCTTTTTAGATATTCAAAATAATTTTGATTCCTGGCAACCACAATAACGCCCGAAGTATCTTTATCTAGCCTATGCACTATTCCCGGTCTCGATTCAGGATCATCCCCCACTTCCTTAACTTCCGGATATTTTTTAACAACCCAATCCGCAAGAGTGTCTTCCTGCCTTAATTCCCCGCCCTTTATTTTTACTTTATGCATAAGCAAACCCGCAGGCTTGTTTAAAACCAGAAAGTCCGGAGATTCGTATATAAGCACCGGCTCAACTTTTTCATTCATCGCCATAATCCTACCACCGCTAAAAAATAATTTACAAAATATCTAATCCTGCCCTCCCTTGTAAGTTTGTTTTTATAAGTTGTGATTTATAAAACCCCGCAATTGCGGGGTTTTATTATGTGGGCGATACAGGATTTGAACCTGTGACCTTCACAATGTCAATGTGACGCTCTAACCAACTGAGCTAACCGCCCTCTGCCTTATCTGGCATAAATAATATTACCTACGATTAAATATTTCAAATTATTCCTCTGCTAGCTGAACAACTAACCTTTCTTGGAAAAATAATGCACAAACCATTTCCCAACCTCCACAAATCCGACATTTAAAAGAGCAAAAGCAATAACAGCAAGAGCCCAACCGAAAGGAAGAGGTATTGTTCCAAGAAAACCGCTTATAAAAGGGTTATATATAGCTATAAAAGTAAGCGCTATGCCAACAGCAAAACCTCCAATAAGATATTTGTTATCAAAAAGGCTATAAGTAAAAATGTTCTTTTTAAAATTTTTCAGAGAGAAAACAAGGAAAAGAGTATATACAGAGAACGATCCGAAAATAAATGTTTTTACCAAGTTCTCGTCATACCCTAAACGCAAGAAAATATAATAAGCAGCAAACAAAGATGCGCTGGCAAGCACTCCTATTACCAATATTAAAAATCTTACATACTTGTCAGAGAAAACGCCTTTTTTTGGAGTCGTACCGGCAGATATATAATCTCCCCCGTCTTCAAACGCAAAAGCTATTGCCGGAAAACTGTCAGAAAAAATATTTACATACAATATTTGAAGAGCATTAAGAGGTATAGCCAGCCCAAAAGCTATTGAACCGCCTATAATCATTAATTCGTCCAAGCTGTCTGAAAGAAGATAAACCACTGTTTTTTTAATATTCTCTATTATTCTTCTTCCGCCCGACACAGCCTTAACTATCGTTTCAAAATTATCATCCAATATAACAAGATCTGCCGCTCCTTGAGCGACATCAGTACCAGAACCGACAGCTACGCCCACATCAGCTTCCTTTAATGCCGGCGCATCATTCACCCCATCTCCAGTCATAGCTATCACCTCCCCAATTCCCTTAAAAGCTCTTGCTATTCTGACTTTATCTTCTGGAGTAACTCTGGCAAATATTACAGCTTTGCGCGCAATCTCCATCAGTTCTTTTTCTCCTATATTTGAAATATCGGCATGAGTATAAACATTATCATCTGCCGGATTTAATCCTATTTGCCTGGCAACTGAAACAGCTGTTCCTTTATGATCTCCTGTAACTATAACTGTCCTAATTCCTGAAGCTGAAATTTTTTCTATAGCTTTTTTAACTCCTTCCCTCACAGGATCGTTAAAAGCCAGTAAACCCATAAAATCCCTCCCGGAAGTCAGGCCGAGAACCCTGTAACCGGAATATGCCAGCTCTTCCACTTGAAGCAATATTTTCTTTTTCTCTTTATTTGTCAGGCTTGAAAATTCAATAACCGCTTCTGGTGCGCCCAAAATAGCAGATTCCCTCCCCTTACCGGAATCAAAATCAACCCTCGAAAATTTCTTTTCAGAATTAAAAGGCTCTTCAGATAATATTTTAATTTCTTCCTTTAAGCTTTCTTTTATTATTCCCCTTTTCCCCGCCTCTCTTACTATCGCTTCTTCAAGAGGCCTGCCCGCTATAATCCAGTCTTCAGGGTCGCTTTCTGGGTTTTGAACAATCGCATCAGCATTAAGCAAAGCTCTGCGAATAACATCGTCTTCCGAAAAATCCGATATCACTTTTGAAAGTTCCATCTTCGCCTTCGTCAAAGTTCCTGTTTTATCGGTTAATATTGTAGTCACGCCTCCCAAAGCTTCAGCTGCGATAAGCTTTCTTATTACCCCTTTTCTTTTTGCCAGTTTTTCAACTCCAATAGCCAAAATAACAGTTAAAGCTATAGGCAATCCTTCTGGTACGGCAGATACAGCCATAGCTATGCCGATTAAGAACATTTCCATAGTTGAATAACCTTGCGCAAGGCCTATTACCACAACTATGCCAACCATTATAAAAAGAATAATTGCCGCGAGCGCTGAAAACTTTGCAATTTCTTTTTGTAGTGGCGTTTTCGTGCGCGATTTTTCAGCAACCGCCTCCGCTATCCGGCCTATTTCAGTTTCCGCTCCCGTACGCACGACAACAGCAATAGCCGTTCCTTCAGAAATAAGTGTTCCTGCAAAAAGCATTGAGAGCTGATCGGAAATTGGCATACCTAAAGATATAGGATCATTCCCTTTATTGCTTACTGGTAATGATTCTCCTGTAAGTATAGATTCATCAACAGAGAGAGCATTTGATTGCAATATTCTCAAATCGGCTGGAACTCTTGTTCCGGAAAAAACCTTAACTATATCGCCGGGAACTATAGACTCGGCATCAATCTCTTTTTCAACGCCCTCTCTTATTACTCTTGCCCTATATTTAACATAAGAACGCAAGCTAGCCAGAGCAGTTTCCGCCTTATTCTCTTGGTAAAAACCCATAATCACATTCACAACCATAGCGCCAAATATAAATAAACTGTCTTTCACGTCACCTATTGCCAAAGTTGCCGCTCCCGCTATTGCAAGAATTATTATTAATAAGCTTTTAAACTGATCTGCTAGTATCTGAAGCTTGGAAAGGCGATTACCCGCCCCAAAAACATTCTTCCCAAATTTATCAATTCTTTTTTCAGCCTCATCCGAAGTTATCCCTTTTATTGAAGAATCAAATAATTCCAATACAGCTTCAGTCCCCATAGAGCTGAAATCTTTTTTATTTAAGCCTTCCATCACAAATAATTATAGAATAGTAAGAGAAATATAAGAAAAAATTTATTAAACAAAAATCCGCCCCTTCGGCGGATTTTATTGTGGGCGCAGTAGGAATCGGACCTACGACCTCTGTCTTATGGCCGAAAGTGAAAAGAAAATACAGACGCCATAAGCGTCTGTATTTTCTTT
>JALOAR010000041.1 GCA_023228665.1 Candidatus Colwelliibacteriota bacterium
GGTGGACGAGGTGACGTAGGAGCGCACCTTGTTGCGGGTGGAGCCCGTGAAGACGTTGGCCTGCCACTCCTCCTTGCCCTGCGCCGCGTTGGTCTGGACGTAGGCGTTGAGCCGCTTGCGGCTGTCGTCGAGGTACTGCCGCAGGGTGCGGTCGTTGAACTCGGGGAACTTCCTCCCCATCACGTCAGAAAGCAGGACGTCAAGCCTGTCGTAGACGTGCTTAATCCTGTCCTGCTGTTCCCTGCTCTGGGGTGATGTGACCATATGAAATAATTATACCTTGTCGCTCAAGCCATCCGCAAGCTCCCGCCCCGCTTCCTAGACTCCGCCAGCTTCTTCTCCCGCATGGCGAGGTAAAACTTCTGCTCGTCCGCCGCCATCCCCTCGCGGTCATGGGGGAGGCGAACGATATCTGACTGGTAGGCCGCGCTGTCGACCACGTCGTCCTTGATTCCGTTGGGGAAGGCCTTGAGCTCGTCCTCAAGGTCGCGGCTTTCTCCGGTGACGTGCCAGACCCTGCCGGTCTCGTAGCGGTGGAGGAGGCCCGAGCGGATGCGGTCGCTCTTGGCCCTGCCCTTGTGCTCAAGCCACGTAAGGGCGAAGAAGACCTTGCGCTCGTCCTTCTCCTTCTTGAGCAGTGGTTCCAATGCCCTGGTGAAGGCCGTGTCCTCCCATGCCATGACCTGCGGCTTGGTCTTGCACGTGTCGGTTAGCCAGCACCAGAGGTCAACCATCTCCTTCACGACGCCTGACGGACCCATGTAGGCCCCCCAGCTCTTCAAATGCCAGTCCCCGTCCTTGGTCACCCAGTTGATTGTGATTCCGCAGCGGTCGCGCCCGTCGTCCTCTAGCCCCTCTTTCTTGCTCGGGGTGTCGATGGTCACGAAACAGGCGAGGGGGCGCATGGCAAGGACCTGCTCAAGGGTGACGGGACGGAACATCTCGTCGCGGAAGCGGGCGAGGGTGCGGGTCGGCGGGATGAGCATCATCTCGCGCTGGAAGTCCATGTCGCCCGTGTCTGGCTGCCTCATCTCGGCCTTCTTGCGCTCGACGCTGATTTTCCCGGTGGCCTCGGCCTCCTCGTCCGTCAAGACCCACCGCTCGGGCCACGTTGGCTTGCCGTCCTCCACCAGCGGGACGAACAGGGAGCGGCAACGCCCCCCCTCGGCGGCCTTGCGCAGGAGCAGGGCCACGTTGCCCGTGTCGGTGAGGTAGTTACCGAGGTAGAGGACGCGGAGGCTGCCCGATGAGAGGCCGGCCTTGAACTCGCTGATGTGCTCGCGGACGTTCTTTGTGAGCACCTCGGAGGCGGCGGTCTTCGAAACCTCGAAGTCGTCCATGATGAGGGTGTCGGGACGCTTGGCCCCGTGGATTCGTCCGCGCACCGGCTCCTGCGTGGAGTGTGCTTCGACGCGGATACCGTCAAGCCTCCCCTCGGGGGTGACTACGGGGTTGGTCACGAAGTCACCGACCCGCTTCTGCGTTATCTCGTCGGCGTTCCTGTCGGAGCTGTAGAGCTGGCCGAAGTCGGCGATGAGGCGGGGGTTGGTCTGAAGCTCCACGATGACGTCGAAAAGGAACCGCTCGGCGTTGGAGCGGTCGTAGGAGTCCACGTTGGCGTAAGCCGTCTTGCGGTAGCAGATGAGCCAGACGAGCCAGAGCTTGGCCATCGTGGTCTTGGTGCTCTCGCGGAACATGACCCAGACCAGCTCGGATATCTCCCCCTTGGTGAGCGCGTCCAGCCCCTCGAACATCGCGTAATGGAACGCGGCGAAGACCGAGGTAACATAATGCGGGAAATACCACGCGACGAAACACGCGAAGTTGAGGCCGCAGGCGTAGACCCGCGCGGCCTTGGTGATGGTCGCCAATTCCTCAAGCATTTGCGCCGTTACTTTTTTCATGCGAAAAGCTGCTTGACCCGTTCCTGCTCCTTGGCCTCGATGACGGAGACGATGGGCTTGCCGCCGGAGGTGATGTCCGTCTTGTTCTTGGGGTTGAAGGCGTCATCTAGGGCCTTGAGGACCTCGAAGTCGTTCTGCGTCTCGCTCGTGAGGGCCTTGGCTCTCTTGCGCCCCGTCCATCGCTTGCTCGCCATGCGGTGACGTTCCCACCACTCCGGCGGAGCCTTGGTCTTGAGGGCGCATAGCTCGGCTGAAGTAAGGGAGAACTCTCCTGCTATCTCGTCGTCCTTGAATCCGTGCGCGAGCAGCAGGGCCAAATGCCCGGCTAGGGGCGCATAATGCTCGTGTATCAACTCCAGCACAACGTCATTGACTAGAGAGACCATCAGGGCCTTCATCTCGTCAGACGGCGCATAGATGTCGATTGGGGGGGTAGGCTTATCCATGAGTTAATTATACCCCGTCTAGTCTCACTTCGCAACGTAACGCTTGAATCATGAAAGTGGCCCCGGCGTTGTAAGTAATCCCCTTTGAAATCGAGAGAGAAACAGACTCGCTCGTCCTGTGCCAACGTGGAGCCTTTGGCGTCAGTAAGCCGCTTCAAAATCAATCTGTGCCCGCTAACCTTAGCATCAAAATTGCTCTTTGGGCACAGAACTTAGGCTTTTGGGCACAGAACTTTGACCTTTTTTTTAAGAAAATTTAGCTAATCTAAGCCTCTGTAGAGGCAAACTTTCAATTTCTGTGAGCAAAATCAATCTGTGCCCGTCAGATTTGGCTAACCTTAGCTTCAAAAATGCCGTCTGGGCACAGATGGGCACTCGGGCACAGAACTTTTGAAAACTTTTTTTTCACATTTTTCCTTATCTTAGCCCTTTTACTCCTACATATATAGAATATAATATTTACTGTGCCTAAGTGCCCGCTAATCTTAGCCAAAATTTTATTTAAGTGTCGTAATAATATTATTTATCCTCAACTTATCCACACCTATCCCATCACGGCATAATCG
>JALOAR010000042.1 GCA_023228665.1 Candidatus Colwelliibacteriota bacterium
CCGAATACGACCGAATCCTCGGCCTCGAAAACAACGGCCCGGCCGACCCCGAACCGACGATTCCCAAACAAACCGACCCGGCGTATGAACATGATTTCGGGGACGAAGAAGGAGACCCGCTCGACCCGGAGGCCCCGGCGGACGCCGACGACGACGAGACCGGCTTGGCCGACGAGGAGACCGGCCTGTACGACGACGACGACGAACCGGCCGCCGCCGACGAGGCCGACGATGACTACGAACCCATTGACCCGGAAGAGGTGGCCGCCGGCCGCGCCGCCGGACTGGATGACCAGACAATTATCCAGCTGGCCGAAACCTCTCCGCAGGTCCTTCAAAAACTGGCGCGCGCGCGGGCCTCGGCCCCGATTCCCGCCCAAAAACCGGAAGAACCGGCCGGCCCACAAGAACCGACGGAGACCCTAAGCGCCCTGAAAAAACTGGCTCTGACGGCCGAGTCACTGGATGACCCGCAGGCCCTCGAAACCATTCAGGGAACGATTAACGGATTGGTCGAAACCGTCGAAAAACTGTCTGGGAAGCTGGCCGAACACGAAACCGGAATCCAACAAAGCCGGAAACTGGCCGCCGCCGAACAAACCCGCCGCATCGATTCTTATTTTGACACCGTCTCCAAGGAAGTCCCCCTTCTCGGACATTCCAAAAAACTGGACCAGACCGCCATCGACGCCCGGCTGTTCGCCGCCGCCGTCGCCCGCGGGGCCCAGCAGGCCTTCGGAGGCAAACTCAGTGACGAGGAAGCACTGGCTATCGGAGTCAGCGCCCTGAAAGGACAGTTTACTGAACAGCAGGTCAAAAGCCGAATCGTCAGCGACCTCCACCGCCATCGTAAAAAATTCACCGCCCGGCCGCGCGGACAAAAACGCGCCACCGGAAGCCGGCCTGAAATGGAACGGGCCATGGAAGTGATGGAACAGAAGTTCCGGGAGTTCGGCCTATAACCCGCTGTTTCCAAGGATGGAGACAGCCCTATGCCCGGTATTACAATTGAACAGGCCATTGATTTAGGGCACGCAACCATACAGGCGTTCGAAAAAGACCACCTGCGGTACGCCCTGAAACACCAGACCTATGAGGTCATCAATCAATGGTTCAAAGAAGACAAGATGCAGCTGGACGGAGGCGACCGAGTGACCCGCTATATCTCCCTGCGGGATACCGGGAACGCCCAGCACGTTCGGATGTACGACACGGATACCCCCAATATCTCCAACGTGGATGAAGTCATTCAGGTCGAGTGGACCCACGCACAGGTCAGCTATACCTACTCCCTGAAGGAAATCGCCATGAATCAGGGGAACCGGTGCCGTATTTACAACCTGCTTAAACAACGCCACGTCAACGCCTATCGGGAATTTGCCGACCTGCTCGAAGAAGCGGCATGGCAGACCCCCGACAGCGCTTCCGACGACCTGAAGCCGTTCGGGATTCCCGGCTGGATTGTCCAGCCCGACTCCGACCCGGCCGAGGGAGACGGAGACTTTACCGGCTACGTCGGCAATTACTGGTCCGATTCGGAAGTGGAGATGGCCACGGTGGGCGGCGTCGCCTGCTCGGCCTCCCAGAATCCGCGCTGGGCCAATTATTATGAAGACCACGGCGGGAAACTGGATTCGTCCCTCCTGAAACGGCTTCGACGGTCGTTCCGGAAGACCAAGTTCCAGTCTCCCATGTTTGCCAAACAAACCATCGACCCGGAATCCGGATTCTCGCGGTTTCGCCTGTATACCAACAGCGATGTCCTCGACGAACTGGAGGAAATCGCCCTCAAGAGCGATGACCGGGTCGGGGCCGACCTCGGCAAGTATGCCGGCAACGTGATTTTTAAGGGGATTCCCTTCCTGTATGTCGATGTCCTTGACGACGCCAAACAGTATGTCTATGGCGCCAATCCCATCTTCGGGGTCAATCATAACCATTTTTATCCGGTCGTGCTCAGCAATGAAAACTTCCGGGAAAATAAGCCGATGAATAAGGTCGGCCAGCATAACGTGATGACCGTATACATCGACCTGTCGTATGCCTATCTGTGCGACAACCGTCGAGTCGGCGGGTTCCTGATTTCGAATTGGGAATCCACGTCGTAAACGAAACCCTCTGGTGGAGGATGCGGGCGGCTGGCCCGCTACCTCCACAAACGCGTTCGCAGAGAAAAACGTAATCTGCAACCGCCAGAAAGGAAACCAAGATGCCTCAGATGCAATCCGTACACGGCGGCGGCATGACGCCGCTTATCACCCAGCGCGTCTATTACACGGGGACCGATACCCTCTATGAGGGATACGCCCTGTGCTATAACTTTGACGCCTATCATGTCAGCGCCGAAAACCTGAACGCCTCCCTCTGGAATCTGGACACGGCCGTCAGCGAACCCTGCTCGGCCCGCCGGATTCAGGTGGAAAAGCCCTCCCTGAACAACTGTGTGCACTTTGCCGGCACCGTCAGCGCCAAATCCAACGGCGTGACCGGGCCGGGCTGGGTGGAAATCTGCCTGCCCGGAAGCACCTGCAACGTGTATGTCAACGCCGACTGTGACCACGGAAGCAGCGGGGTCGGCATGAACACCGGACAGACGCTGACGTTCACCATCGACCAGTATTACTTCAAGTATACCGGCGTGCCCGGTACCGGCTCGGCCCTGATTTTACAGGACGTGGACCGGTCCACCACGGCGGGACTGGCCATGGCCGAACTGATGACCGGACCGCCCTCCGGCGGGTATCAGGTCGTCGCCAGCACGCACTTTTCCACCGCCGTCGTCGTCTCGACCGGCGGGGCCGTCTGCGTGGCTCCCTTCGGAACCACCGGCGTCTCTTCAGCGGCCTTTACGACG
>JALOAR010000013.1 GCA_023228665.1 Candidatus Colwelliibacteriota bacterium
AGAGATTATCGGAATTGAACATATTGACCGCGGATATGAAAATATCGACGGAAGAATTAAGCAGCTCGGCGCCGATATTGAAAGAGTGAAGGAGTAAATCTTAAATTTTAAAGCCTAAAACTTGCTCTCGATAAATTACTACCATAATTTATCGAGGAATTTATATAAAGATTGCGCTCCTTTTTGCGAAACGCTTTAGTTTTAAGTTTTGCAATTTGCGATTTGAGCTTATAATTAATATATGCCTCGCAAGGGTTCTAAAAAAAAGAAAACAAAGGATCAATTTTTTTCCTTGCTTGCCGCCGTTGTTGCTCTTGCCTTTCTTTCAGGGCTGGATTTTTATTTTCAATCCGGAAGAATATCAGAAATAAGTTCGCCTGATGTTTCCGCTAATATGCTTGCTGATACAGTAAGCGGCGTTTCTTGGGAGTCTATCTCTGATAAAGGAGTAATTCCTATTTCTCCAACAGGAGATTTTGAAGAAGAAACATTAATACCGGTTTTTGATCCGGGAAACCCGAATCCACAATGTGTTTTTTATCCCAGTAGGAGAAATATTCTTCACGGACAATCGGTGAAGCTTATGTGGGACTGTATTAACGCCAGCCGATGCGAGATAGACGGCATCGGCCAAGTTCCGCCTTCTAATATTGAGGGCATAGAAGTTGCTCCCCAGCGATCGGGCATGTTTTCTTTAGATTGTTACGGATCTGAAAAAAGGAGTTTCGGCGCCAATATTTGGGTTTTTGAGTTTGCTATCAAAGAAATTATGTCTACCTCGGAAAGCCTTCAATAAAACAAGCCTGCCAAAGCGTAGTTAGCATTCAATTCATTGATTATTATAAGGCGCGATTTCAACGCGCTCGTTTTTGTTTTAGAATAATCCAATGGAAACAGCTATTGCCATTACGGCCGGCATGCTTGTCGGTGCCGTCATATTCTTTATTGCTTGGAGGCTTTTAGGTAGTAAAAGGGAAATTCCTAAAAATGATTCGCTTATGCTTCTCCAAAATCAAATGTCCGAACTGTCTAGGACTCTTGATACCAAACTCGGGGAAGTGCCGAAGATGATGCAGGTTCAATTCAGCGAAAGCGCCAAGATAATAAAAGAAATAACCCAAGAGCTTACCAGGGTCAGCGAGGGCCAAAAACAAGTTGTCGGCTTGGCTGACCAGCTTAAAGGCTTGGAAGATATTCTTAAGAACCCTAAACAAAGGGGTGTTCTCGGCGAATATTTTTTAGAAGAAACCCTTAAAAACGTTCTTCCGCCGAATTCTTATGAAATGCAGTATAAATTCTCCGACGGAGAAATAGTGGATGCCGTTGTTTTTGTTAAAGAAAAAATAATTCCGATAGACTCCAAATTTTCGCTGGAAAATTACGAAAGGATACTTAATGAAAAAGATCAAAACGTAAGGAATGACTTGGAAAAGCAGTTTAAGGCAGATCTTAAAAAGCGTATTGATGAAACTTCAAAATATGTCCGCCCTGAAGAAAACACTACTGATTTTGCTTTTATGTTTATCCCTTCAGAAGCTATTTATTATGACCTTCTTGTTAACAAAGTAGGTGCCGTAAAAGTTGCGACAAGAGATTTAATAGAGTACGCGTTTAAAGATAAAAAAGTTATTATAGTTTCTCCTACTAGTTTTCTTGCGTATCTCCAGACAGTATTGCAAGGATTAAGGGCTTTGCAGATAGAAGAGTCTGCTAAAGAAATAAGAAAAAGAGTAGAGGATCTCGGCAGGCATCTTTCAAGCTATGAAGACTTTATGAAAAAATTAGGAACTCATTTAGGAACTTCGGTTGGCATGTATAATAGGGCGTATAAAGAGCTTGGAAAGATAGATAAAGACGTATTGCGCATAGCGGGAGATTCGGCGGGCATGGAACCGATATCTCTTGATAAGCCGGATATTGAAGAGTAATCAGCGAAGCCTCTTCAATTGACAATTTCCCTAAATTATTGTATAAAGAGCAACACGGTCAAGATTATTAAGGCCTGGCAGATCTTTTATATTTAAAGAAGGGAGGGAAGTGATGATGATCGGCTTATTTAGAAAGATGAGTAATTTTTTTAAAGCTGTCTCGTTTGTTCTTAGAAATGGAGCAAACACAGTTTTGTATGACTCGCTTACCGAGCTCTACGGACTGAAAATTTTCAAAGAATTTGCCCTGAAGACTCTTAAGTTGGCATCGCGGAAAAATATATCGGTTTGTCTTGTGATGGCTGACTTAAATTCTTTTAAGCAGTTAAACGATAAGTTTGGCCACTTGAGAGGAGACAGGGCCCTAAAGGAAGTTGCTGAAGTTTTTAAAAAACACACGAGAGAAACGGATATAGTAGGGCGCTATGGCGGGGATGAATTTATTATTCTTTTACCGGGAACCAGTCTTTCAGACAGTTTCAAGATTATTGAGAAAATAAAAAGCTCTCTGCCCGAAACCGGCATAAGTTGCAGTTTCGGCATAGCTGAAGCTAAATTTCCGGACAGTTCTTGGTTAAGGCAAAATTCATCCGCTACCCAATTTTGGGAAAAATTTTTAACCGATCTTATCAGCAAAGCGGACAAGCTCCTCTACAAAGATAAAAGATCGGCAAAGGTTGGATAAATTTATTTTTATCAAACAGGGTTCAAATTGAACCCTGTTTTTTATATTCAAAAACAAAATAACCCGAAATAAAAACTTGTAATTAGAAACGGCCGTTTCTAATTACAAGTTTTTACTTGCCAGCCTCTAAGCTTACTGCGATTATATAAGTAGCATGCTTTCAAGCGCCAAAGAAAGAATAATTAAAAAAAGAGTATCTCTTTTTTCCTGGGTTCCCTTTGTAAAGCTGGCGGTTCTTTCAGGCTCCTGCGCTATGGGTTCCGCCGGAGAGAATTCTGATATAGATATAATTATCGGCACGGAAAAAGGCAGGACCTATCTTTGTAGGGCATTTACTCTTATATTTTTGGATTTTCTTCGAGTACGCAACAAAAGCGATAATAAAGAAAATTCACCTTGCCAAAGCGCTAAGGCGGACAAGCTTTGTCTTAGCCATTTTTTATCCGTTTCTTCGCTTAAAATGAGCGAGCCGGAGAATTTATATGAAAGCGAGCTGTACACTAAGATAGTGCCAGTATATGGCAGTCCTGCCATGTGCGCATCGTTTATTAAAGATAATATCGGCATAATCGGTAAAATCCTTGAGTATAGATCGTCCTGCCTTTATGTTGGCAGTGAAAAAAAATGGCCGGCGCGAATTATTGAAAAAACTTTATCAGGAAAGTTAGGAAACTGGCTGGAAAAAAAAGCGCGATCTATTCAGTCTAAAAAAATATGCAATTATGCTTCTTATCTCGCCGCAGACGGAAGAAAAATGAGGGTTATTACTTCTGAAGACCGCGTAGAAACTTGCTATAAAATTAATTAATCGTCGGCACCTTTGCAAAGAATCGGCTGAAGCTTTATATTATTATCGCCGAAACAGTCGAAAAAACATTAAAGAAAAATATGAACATTAAACCATTATCAAACCATGTTTTCCTCGAACCGGAAGAAGAGGAAAAAGTAACCGCTTCGGGCATAGTTATTCCCGATACGGCAGATAAAGAAAAGCCAATAAAGGGAAAAGTCCTCGCTATTGGTCCCGGAAAAAGGAATAGCAAGGGAGAAATTGACCCGATGTCGGTAAAAGTCGGAGATACTGTTCTCTTTAGAAAATACGGTCCCGACGAAATAGAAATTGACGGCAAGAAATATCTCGTCGGAAGCGAGGATGATATCCTTGCCGTAATAGAAAAATAAGGTCGTTTAAATAAAAAAATCTTAAAATGTCTAAACAAATAATTTTCAACGACGATGCAAGAAAAGCTCTTAAGGTTGGAATCGACAAGCTCGCTTCCGCCGTTAAGGTAACTCTTGGTCCCCGTGGACGCGCCGTTGTTATTGAAAAGGGGTATGGCGCCCCGCAAGTGACTTTTGACGGAGTCACCGTAGCCAAAGAAGTCGAATTAGAAGATAAATATGAAAATCTCGGTGCAGAGTTTTTGAAGCAGGCCGCTGATAAGACCAACGATAATGTCGGAGATGGAACTACCACCTCTGTGGTCCTTTCGCACGCCTTGATAGAAGAAGGCGAAAAAGCTGTTAAGGAGAAAGGTTTTAATGTTATCCAGCTCTCCGAAGCCCTTAAAGACCAGACCGATTTTGTCATCAAAAACCTTGAATCCCAAAAGGAAAATATAGACGATGTTAAGAAGATAGAAGAAGTTGCTACTCTTTCTGCTAAAAATTCTGCTGTCGGCAAATTGATAGCCGAAGTTATGCAAAAAGTAGGCAGAGATGGCGTAGTTACTATCGAAGACTCTAATACTATCGGCAATTCCTACGATATGGTCGAGGGAATGCAGTTTGATAGGGGGTATATTTCCCAATATATGGTTTCCGATACTGATAAAATGGAAGCGGTTCTTGAAAATCCCTATATATTGGTAACTGACCAAAAGATATCTTCTGTTCAAGACTTCCTTCCTTTGCTTGAAAAAATAGTTGCTGGAGGAAAGAAAGAGCTTGTTATTATCGCTGACGATATAGAAGGGGAAGCTCTTGCTACTCTTGTAGTTAACAAGCTTCGCGGAATATTTAATGTCTTAGCCGTCAAAGCTCCTGGCTTTGGAGACAGGAAAAAAGAAATGCTTGCCGATATCGCTACCGTTACCGGTGCCGAGCTTGTTTCTGAAGATCTCGGAAGAAGCATTAAAAATGTTGATATAACCGCTCTTGGAAAAGCAACTAAAGTTATTTCCACTAAAGACAGCACTACCATCGTTGATGGCCAAGGTTCTAAAGGAGAAATAGACAAGCGTATTTCCCAGATAAAAAACCAGATAGAAAAATCGGAATCTGACTATGATAAAGACAAACTTAAGGAGAGGCTTGGAAAGCTTTCTGGGGGAGTTGCTGTTATCAAAGTCGGCGCTCCGACCGAATCCGCGCAGAAAGAACTCAAGCAGCGCGTTGAAGATGCCGTTGCCGCTACCCGCGCCGCTATGGAAGAGGGAATCGTTCCCGGAGGAGGAATGGCTCTTTGGAACGTATCCAAGCTTATCGAGAAAGATTCTGAAGATAAGCCGGCAATAGTTGCCGCTAAAAAAATTCTTGAAAAAGCGCTTGAATCTCCTCTTAACGCGATAATCATAAACAGCGGCGAGGATGTCTCTGGCGTTGTTTCTCGCATTGAAAAAGAAGCGGGGGATAAAAAATGGTTTGGCTTCAACGCTATCACCAACGATATCTGCGACCTTAAAGAAAACGGCATAATAGATCCGTTAAAAGTTACTAAGACCGCTTTTACTAATGCTATCTCGGTTGCCGCAAATTACTTGACTATAGGTGCTGCAATAACCGAAATACCTAAAAAGGAAGATTCCGATTCCGGTCATGACCACTCGGGAATGGGAGGAATGATGGGAATGTAGCCTTCGCTAAAGCGATAAAAATAAAAGCCCCCGAATTTAATGAAGGGGGCTTTTGGTTAAAAGGAGCGCGATATGGTGGTATAATTCACTCATAATATAAAAAAATAAAAACAAATGAATACAACTCTCTTATTAGTAATAGGTGTAGCGGCACTAGTCTTAATGTGGCTTATTCTTGCCTTTAACCGCCTTACAGTCCTTAAATTAAGGGCAAAAGAAGCTCTCTCGGATATTGATGTCCAGCTTAAGCGCCGCTTCGACCTCATCCCTAATCTCGTGGAAACTGTAAAGGGATATATGGAACACGAAAGTTCTGTTTTTGAAAATGTAACCAAGGCAAGAGCCGAAGTAATGAAAACAGACGGCAATCCGATAAAGCGCGCCGAGGCGGAAAATCAATTATCCTCGACCCTCAAGACTCTTTTTGCCGTTGCCGAAAATTATCCCGACCTCAAGGCAAATGCCAACTTCTTAGATCTCCAGCGAGAAATAACAGATACGGAAAATAAGATTCAGGCCTCCCGCAGGTTCTATAACGGAACGATTAAGGATTTCAATATTAAAATACATACTTTCCCTTCAAGGATTGTTGCCGGCATATTTAATTTCAAAGAAATGCCTTTCTTTGAAGTCGGGAGCGAAGAAGAGAGAGAAAACGTAAAAGTTAAGTTTTAATTTAATAAACCCGAAGACGTTAGATTTAAATGGTAACCGCTTATACGCAGAAAGATAAGAATATAAGAAAAACTTGGGCGCTGATTATCGGCTTCCTTGTTTTGATTATCTCTTTTGGCTGGGTAATTAGCCGGGCGTATGACAACCCGGTTATCCTTTATGTTTTTGCCGGCATCGCTTCGCTAATGAGTATTGCGAGCTTCTGGTTCTCGGACAAGATAGTTATTGCCTCTACGGGAGCGAGAGAAGTTAAGAGAGAAGATAATCCCGAGCTTATCCGTATAGTCGAGAATTTGGCTATTACGGCAGGCTTGCCGATGCCGAAGGTTTATATTGTAAAGGAAAAAGCGCCGAACGCTTTCGCTACCGGACGCGATCCGAAGCACGCCGTGGTGGCGGTAACCGAGGGCCTGCTTGAGAGGCTGGATCGCTCCGAACTCGAAGGCGTTATTGCTCATGAACTCTCGCACATAGGCAATAGGGATATGCTGGTCGGCACAGTTGTAGTTGTTCTTGTCGGCTTTATCTCTGTTGTCTCGGATGTGCTCATCCGAGCAAATATTTTTGGCAGTAGGAGAAGGAGAGATAATGATATTTTTAGTATTGTTGCTATAGTCGGAGCAATTCTTGCCCCAATAGCCGCTACCCTTATCCAGCTTGCCGTATCAAGGAAAAGGGAATTCCTGGCGGATGCCTCCGGCGCATTGCTTACAAGATACCCCGAGGGGTTGGCGAATGCGCTTATAAAGATTTCAAGCGATCCTAACCCGATGCGCCACTCTTCTTCCGCTACCGCCCACCTCTGGTTTTCAAGCCCGCTAAAAGGCAATCGGAGCAAGGGAATAGCAAAACTCTTTATGACCCACCCACCAATAGAAGAGAGAATACAGGCACTAGTAGGGATGGGGAAGTAAGATTAATTGTTATAATAAAAAGAGTAAAGCAACTAAAATTATTTATTTTTTTAAATAGATTGTTTTCATGACGCAGAGCCAAATAATATTAAAATTAGCAAAGACTTTTAACACAAACAGAATTTATGCGCATTATCTGTTTAATGCTGCGGACAAAAATAATTTATTTGATAATGCTAAAGAAATAAATAAACAAAAACCTAAGCCATTTATTAAATGGGTTGGTGGTAAAAGGCAATTACTCAAGCAATTTCGCGATTTAGGCTTATATCCGCCTGAAGGATTTAATCCTTCCACAAATTCCTACTTTGAACCATTTGTAGGTGGTGGAGCCGTTTTTTTTGATCTTATCCCTAAAAAAGCGGAGCTATCAGATCTTAATAGCGAACTAGTCACAACTTATAACGTTATTAAAAATAACGTTGAAGAACTTATTAAAAGCCTAAAAAAGCACAAATATGAAAAAGAATATTATTTGAAAGTTCGCGCAAAAGATCCAGAAAAATTATCAGATATTGAAGTTGCATCGCGTTTTATCTTCTTAAATCGCACAGGATTTAACGGTATGTATCGCGTAAATAGTAGTGGTAAATTTAACGTTCCTTTTGGGAAATATAAGAATCCTATAATTTGCGACGAAGAAAATTTACGTCGGGTATCAAAAACATTAGAGGGAGTTATTATTAGACAACAGGATTATAAAAACGTTCTTAAAAAAGCTAAAAAAGGAGATTTTATCTATTTTGATCCACCATACTACCCTGTCAGTAGCACCTCTTCTTTTACTTCATATACAGCAAATAATTTTTCAGAAAGAGAACAGGTAGAACTACGTGATACGTTTATAGAGTTAAATAGGCGTGGTTGTTACGTTATGCTCTCAAACTCAGATACATCATTCATTCATGAGCTATATTCAGGAATAGATAATGTTAGAATAACAAAAGTTAAAGCTAGTCGTGCTATTAATTCAAAGGCTTCAAAGAGAGGCAAGATAAACGAAGTATTAATAACTAATTATTAATAAAAATATTAAATTATGATTAAAGGAGGAAAAGGAGGAGGGAACACAAAAACCGGACTATTGTTTGAAGATCGGGTCAGTATTTTAGATCTTCTTAAATCTAAAAAAGGATATTCGGTTAAAAAGAATATTATTTATTACAATAATGAAGAAGTAGCTCTCTGTTTAGGTAAAAATAAACTATATAAATGGTTAGAGTCACAAAATATCGATTATTCAAAAATTATATCTAAAAAACTACTACCTGATGAGGCTATATATGTAATTATTAATAATACGCTATATGTAGTGGAGGTTAAATTTCAACATGTTGCTGGATCTGTTGATGAAAAATTACAAACATGTGACTTTAAACGTAAACAGTATGCTCGTTTAATGGCTCCACTAAATATTGAAGTAGAATATATTTATATTCTTAATGATTGGTTTAGAAAACCGGAATATAAAGATGTTTTAGATTATATTATCTCAGTTGGCTGCCAATATTATTTTGAATATCTACCACTACAGAAACTTGGACTACCTATTCCTGAATAAATTTTATGTTAGTAAAAAAATTACACCCAAATAAGTTTGATCTTGAGTGCACGACGGTGTGGGCGTTTCCTCGTCGTGGAAACTGGGCAACACATAAATCAGATTGGCGAGGTAATTGGTCGCCAGAAGTTGTTCGCAATTTAATCCTTCGCTATTCAGGTGAAGGTGATGTTTTACTTGATCCCATGATTGGCGGCGGCACAACAGCAATTGAAGCCAAGATACTTAATCGCAATATTATTTGTTCGGATATTAATGATGAAGCACTTAAACGTACACGAGAAAGTTTGAAATTTAATTCAAGCAATAAAGCGTGGCACAAAGTACTAAAAAGAGATGCACGTAACCTTAACAAGGCCAATGATGAAAGTATTGATTTTATTCTTACGCACCCGCCATATATTGACATCATTAAGTATAGTGACGGAAAAATAAAAGAAGATCTTTCTAATATTCATAGTATTGATAAATTTTCCGACGAAATAGAAAAGGTTGCAAAAGAGCTTTACCGACTACTTAAGCCCGGTAAATTTTGCGCTATTCTTATCGGAGATACACGTCGAAAAAAGATGTATCAACCATTAGCATATCGCGTAATGGAAAGATTTTTAAAGACGGGATTTCAATTGAAAGAAGATATTATTAAGAGGCAATTTAACTGCAAAGCTACTGGATTTTGGGTTAATAAATCAAAAGAAAGCAACTTTTTGCTTATCATGCATGAACATTTATTTGTATTTCAAAAATAAAAACATCACAGATTTGTTCAATAAATTATTGCACTTAAAAATAGTATAAGACTTTTTTTATTTTTACCACCGTAGTTCAGTTTTTTTTATATCCTTTTTAAATGATCAGATAAGATTTCTAAATATATTCGCAATTCATCAAGGTTTTTTTCGAGGATGAATGACAATTTTTTACTTTTAGATAAATCCTCTAAATTTTTAATTGGAAATTCTATTCTTCCATCACTACTTCGCATGGTTCTTTTCCAAACTAAGGCATATTATGTTACAACGTACTGAAAATAAACATAAATTGAATTAAAGTCGTAAATATTGAGCCCCCCAAAAACTATCTTCGTTTCAAAGACGAATAATATCAATTAGATTTTTAATTTTTAATAACTCAAAATCATCCATAAGAGCTACCGATAATATATTATGCGGAGAGGGAGGGATTCGAACCCTCGATACCTTGCGGTATACCCGCTTTCCAAGCGAGCGCACTAGGCCACTATGCGACCTCTCCTAAGACCTGTAATTTATAGCAAAAAAAGCCTTTTATTGGCAACCGGCAAAAATTAATTTAATACCCAGAATTAAATAAAAGAAACAAATTAACTCTCTCGCCAAAAATATTTTTTGACAAAACAATAATTTTGTAGCATTATAGCGTCGCAGTTTAACAAGTTAAAAAGGAAGGAAGGGATGATTTAATGAATAAGATCGAGATTGAAAGGAAATTCAGGCCCGAAAACAAGGATTTTAAATTTCTTTACGAAAACGGAAGGCTGATCAACACCCAATCTATTAAGGATGTCATCTACGATGATGCCGGCTTATCGCTTATTATAAGCGGAAAAAAGATAAGGAAGCGGACTATTGATTCAGGGCAACCCGAATGGCAACTTAAAGAGTCCAGAGACCGGGAAATTGGCAATCTTGATAAGAATATCGAGCACGGCGAACAGTATATTCGCGACCTGCTTAAGTTTGGAAAAGGCCCGATGGAAGAGGAGCTCGAAATTAAAGGATACATTCCTTTATGCGAGTTAATCACTTTCAGATCAATTTTTGAAGTACAAGAATCAAAAATCAAAGAACTTTTTACGATTGTCATCGATAATGTTTCGGTTGAAGACCCGAATTGGAAAGATCGCTTTGGAGAAGTCGAGCTTATACTTGACTCTGATTCTTCTGACGACATCATAAGAAAAGCAGAACAAAAGATAAATTGGTTTGTAAGCAAGCATAACTTCAATTACAAGAATGTTCAGGGCAAGCTTTTTGAATTTTTTAAAAAAGGCAAGCCTCATTATTTTAAACTACTTGTTAAGGCTGGTCTTGTTGAAGAAGGGAGTAAGCTATGAAAAGTATAGCTGAAAAAACTGCAATGATAGCCTCAATTGCCAGTGATTTTCATAAGACATGCGGCGGGGAAATATTATTTAAAGTTTCCAGTTTTAAAATGGAGACGGCGCCTAATTACGGAGAAATAAAATTATTTCCAACCCAAGAAGATCTCGGGGAAATAAATATTTTTATTTATTCTAATAGCTTGATAATTCAAGCTCCGCTCGGTCCCGCTCATCGTTTCGGTGAATATTTGAGAGATGAATTGAATGCTTTGAAAAAGGATATAGGTATTCCTTGCGAATTGCAGGGAATATGATTTTTCCGGCCCTTTCTGTTAAGAAAGGGCTTTTTTATTATCCACATAAGTTAATTAGTTGACTTTATTGCAATTTATGGGATAATTGCTCACTGTAAGTTTCAAGTTTCCTTCATTGCCCTTGGGCAATACGATAGTGGAAGTTAGCGTTTTGCGAAGTCCCTTAAGGAAAAGGTCGGGCTTACCAAATAAAGAATAAATTAATGGCCAAAAAACTTTACGTAGGAGGCCTTCCTTACTCCACCAGGGACGAAGACTTAAAAGAATCTTTCTCTCAAGCTGGTAACGTTGAATCCGCTACTGTCATAATGGACAGGATGAGCGGTCGCTCGAAGGGTTTTGGATTCGTGGAATTTTCCACTGATGAAGAAGCCCAGAAAGCCATCGAAATGTTCGATGGAACTGATCTCGGCGGACGTACCATCAAGGTTAATGAGGCTCGCCCTATGGAAGAGCGCCCTAAAAGGGACTCTAACAGCGGCGGTTTCGGAAGAAGCTGGTAAAAGCGAATCTCTAAAAAGACCGTTCTGTTAATACAGAGCGGTCTTTTTTTTGTTATAATTCAAAGCAATGAAGCGTTCACTCGCATTTTGGGAAACAGCCGGCTTCTTCTTTGTTGTTCTCGTCGGCAGCGCCCTGCATTTTGCTTTTGCTGCTTCCGGTAATAATTTAGCCGTCGCTTTGATTGCTCCGGTTAATGAAAGCGTCTGGGAGCATTTAAAGCTTTTCTTTTTTCCCTTCTTATTGTTCGCTCTTATAGAATATCGGTTTATCGGCCGGCCGATTAAAAATTTTTGGTTTACCAAAGGCTCTCTTTCTCTTCTCGGTCCGCTCTTTATTGTGGCTATGTTTTATACATACTCGTCTTTGCTTGGGGGTAATTTTCTTGTCGCCGACATCGGTATTTTTGTTATTAGCGCCGGGATTAGCGCTAAAATCGGCTATAACATAATGACGCATAAAATGGTTCAAAAAAGGTCCAGAGAGGTGGCTATAGGAATCATTGTCTTTATGGCTATAGCTTTTACGATATTTACTTTCCGCCCTCCGGAAAACGAGCTTTTTGCCGACCCGCTTACCGGCGGCTATGGCGCTGTCCGAGCTGGTAATTCCAATGAATAAAAGTTTGGGTTATAGTTAAATTGCAATAAATGCAGAAATTAAGAATAGCCGTTCTAATGGGCGGACCTTCCTCCGAATACGACGTTTCTCTCGCAAGCGGAAGGATGGTTTGCGAAAATCTTAATAGTGGCAGGTACGATATTATTCCTGTACATATAGACCGAGGCGGCGAATGGGCCGTTTCTTTTGAAGATTTATTAGGCAATATTGATCTGGTTTTTTTGGCGCTTCATGGCGAATTCGGAGAAGATGGAACAATGCAGAGATTTTTAGATGACGTAGGTCTGCCTTATACCGGTTCTGCTTCTCACGCAAGCGCTCTCGGAATGAATAAAATTGCTTCTTCGAAACTATTTCGCGCCTATGGCCTTGATGTTCCTGATTGGGACGAAGTTACCCGCCATGGAGATTGGGCTTATTTTAGAACTCCTTTTGGCTATCCGGCTGTCGTCAAGCCTGCTGATAGGGGGTCTTCCTTAGGCGTTGGCATTGCGCGAAGCGAATTTGATCTTAGAGAATCCCTCTGCAAGGTTTTTGAGATTAGCCGTAACGCCATGATTCAAAAATATGTTTCCGGCAGGGAAATAACTTGCGCGGTAATCGAAGACGAGCGCGGAGAGCTTCCCCTCCCTCCGACAGAAATAATTCCGAAGAACTCGCACCTTTTTGATTTCGACTCCAAGTATCAGCCGGGAGCGTCTAGAGAAATAACGCCTGCTCCTATTACCAGAAGAGAAACTGAAGAAGTTCAAAGGATAGCTGTTGCCGCCCATAGAATAATCGGCGCTTCAGGCGTTTCAAGAACTGATATGATAATCAGCAATGACGGCAGGATATATGTTCTCGAAACTAATACTTTGCCCGGACTTACTCCCACGAGCCTTCTTCCTCAAGCGGCAAATAACATCGGCCTTTCAAATAGCACCCTTTTGGATAAAATAATCGCTTCTGCCATAAGGAGGTACTCTAATAATTCCTAATTTTTAAATAAATAACGATTTTTGGCATTTTTCTGTATAATACGCTTATAAATGTCAGATAATGCGGCACAGAAAATAAAAGAAAAACTCGATTTGGTCGAGTTTTTGCGCGGTTATTTGGAATTAAAGCCGGCAGGCAGCAACTTCAAGGCAAATTGCCCTTTTCATAAGGAAAAAACAGCTTCTTTTATGGTTTCTCCCGAAAGGCAGATATGGCATTGCTTTGGCTGTAACGAGGGAGGGGATATATTCCAATTCCTTATGAAATATGAAAATTTGGAATTTTACGAAGCCTTAAAAGTGCTTGCTGAAAAGGCTGGCGTAGATCTTGGCAGAGTCAGCCCTTCGGAACAAAAGCAGTTCGGCGTTCTTTATGATATTAATAATGCCGCTTCCGTTTATTTTAAAGAATCCATAATCAAAGCTCCCGCTGTTTTGGAATATCTTGCCGGACGCAAGCTTTCGAAAGAATCTATAGATACATTTGATATTGGTTTTGCCCCTAATGATTTTGAAGGGTTGGTTATGTATTTGGTCAATAAAGGCTTTGACATCGCGGATGCTGCCCGAGCAGGCTTGGTACATAAAACTCAAAAAGGAAAATACATAGATCGTTTCCGCGGAAGAATAATGTTTCCATTGGAATCTAACTTCGGAAAAGTAGTCGGTTTTACCGGAAGAATATTGCCTCAATTCGATACTGGCGATGTTGCTAAGTATATGAACTCTCCGGAAACGCCGATATTTTCAAAATCGCGCCTCCTGTATGGCCTTTCTCGCGCCAAAGAAGGTATCCGTGAAAAAAAGTTTGCTCTTCTTGTTGAAGGACAGATGGATGTCATTATGTCTCATCAAGACGGAGTCAATAATGTCATTGGGACTTCCGGTACGGCGCTTACCGATGAGCAACTCTCTATACTTAGGAGATATTCAGATAAGCTCGTACTTAATTTCGATAACGACGAAGCTGGGAAAATGGCTATGGAAAGGAGTATTGATCTTGCCTACGCCAAGGATTTTGAAGTAGAAGTCCTTGATTTTAGCGCTATTTCGGAGGCCGACGGGTTGAAAGATCCTGCTGATATAGTCGCTTCCAAGCCGGGAATTTTAAAAAACTTCATATCCCGCTCAATGCCTGCAATGGAATATTACTTTTTAAGGCATCCGGTGAGCGGCGATATTGGCGATAAAAAGCAGAATGTACGGGTTATACTTAGAAAAATATCAAATATTAAAAGCGCTATTGAGAGCGGTCATTGGCTAAAAGAGCTTTCTTTCAGATCCAATATCCGCGAAACTGATCTAATATCTGAAATGAGAATGACGATTTCTTCGCAAGCGCCAAAAAGAGAATCCTTCGAAAAAGAAGATAATAGCAAAAAAGAAGTTAAAAAAAGCCGCAAGGAAATGATCGCCGAGCGCCTCCTTGCCCTTTATTTCGCTTCGGATTTTGCTAAAGAAGAAATAAAGAAAATTAAGGAATATTTGCCTTCGGAGCAGTTACGAATCTATAATGCCATTGTTTCTACCGACCCCTCCCAAGATGAAGATACGCGGCAAAAAATAGCCGAACTATCCCTTAAATCAGGATTGGAGGATGAGTCAGGTAGCGGATCCGATAATAAAGAGGAAAATATAGAGCGTGAAATAAAGGATCTTTCCAAAAATTTGGAGATCGAATGTCTTATAGAAAAACGCGATGCTCTTTCCGCCCTCATAAAATCAAATAAGCTTTCCGAAGAAGAGAAGTTTGAAAAATCTCTCGAGAATCTGGAAATAATTAAAAAAATAGAAGGCGTAAAAAAACAAAAATAAGATGGCGCAAAAAAAAGAAACAAAAAATAAAAAAGCTACTTCATCCTCAAAGAAAGCTGTTGCTAATAAAAAATCAGCTAAAAAAACTGCAACTAAAAAATCCGGCGGAAATATTTCGGCAAAAGTTGCAAAAAAGGCTAAAGCAAAGAAAGTTTCTGTTAGCAAGAATAAAATCGCCAAGAAAGCTGTTGCTGATAAGAAACCAACCAAGAAAACTTCAACTAAAAAATCTAAAGCAAAAAAGCCTTCCGTTAAGAAAGCTTCCGTAAAAAAGAAAACTGCCAAAAAAACACTGGAAAAAAAGAAACCGGCAGCCAAAAAAAAGGAAGAGAAAAAAATTGAGCTTACAAAAAAAGAAAAAAAGAATTTTAAATTTGATACCCAGAAGCTTGAAGAGCTGATAAATAGCTCCCGATCCAAAGGGTTTGTTACCGACGTTGAAATATTAAAATCTTTCCAAAACATAGAAACTGATATCGATTTTCTGGAATATCTTTATGATCAGCTTGAAGAAGCGGGTATTAAGATAATAGAAGTAGGCAATCTTATTGAACTTCCGGGAGATGAAATATCTAAAAGGGAATTGGAACAGGCATCTGTTGTAAGCGCCGAACTTCCAGATAATGTCCAGATTTACCTTAAAGAAATAGGCAAAACCCCTCTTCTTAACTCCGTTGATGAAAGAGAAATAGCTAAAAAAGTGAGCCAAGGGGATGAAGAAGCGAGGCAAAAGCTTATAAAAGCAAACCTTCGTCTTGTTGTTTCTATTGCTAAGAGATATGTAAACAGATCCCCGCAGCTATCTATTCTTGACCTGATTCAGGAAGGAAATCTCGGCCTCTTCCGTGCCGTACAAAAATTCGATTACAGAAAAGGTTTTAAGTTCTCTACTTATGCTACTTGGTGGATAAGGCAGGCTATTACTAGGGCTCTTGCCGATTATTCCCGCACTATCCGCATCCCGGTGCATATGGTTGAGACTATTTCT
>JALOAR010000043.1 GCA_023228665.1 Candidatus Colwelliibacteriota bacterium
AGAAATAGCTAAAAAAGTGAGCCAAGGGGATGAAGAAGCGAGGCAAAAGCTTATAAAAGCAAACCTTCGTCTTGTTGTTTCTATTGCTAAGAGATATGTAAACAGATCCCCGCAGCTATCTATTCTCGACCTGATTCAGGAAGGAAATCTCGGCCTCTTCCGTGCCGTACAAAAATTCGACTACAGAAAAGGTTTTAAGTTCTCTACTTATGCTACTTGGTGGATAAGACAGGCTATTACTAGAGCTCTTGCCGATTATTCCCGCACTATCCGCATCCCGGTGCATATGGTTGAGACTATTTCTAAATTTACCCAAGCGAAAAGAAAGCTGATGCAGGAATTGGGCAGAGAGCCTCTTGCTGAAGAAATTGCTACCGAAATGGAAATAGATGTGGATAAAGTCCACCATATCCAAAAAATATCCCAAGAAGTCGTATCTCTTGAATCTCCGGTGGGAGAAGAAGAGGATTCCGTACTATCGGAATTTATAGAAGATGAAAAAACTCTTTCTCCGGATCAAGCTGTTTCAAGAGAGCTTTTAAAGGATCAGATCCGCGCAGTATTGGACGAACTTACCGACAGGGAAAAGAAAATATTAGAACTTCGCTTTGGTCTTACGGATGACGTAACCCACACCCTTGAGGAAGTCGGAAAAGTATTTGGCGTTACCAGAGAGCGCATCAGGCAGATCGAAGCAAAAGCTCTCGAGAAAATAAGAACTCATCAAGGTTCGAGCAAGCTTAAAGAGTACTAAAATTTAAAAATAAAGACCGCCATATATTATGGCGGTCTTTTTGATTTTTAATATGCTTAGTAATAAGCTTTAGCCAAGTACTTTACAATTTTTTTTGGAAGGAGTGTCTGGCTATGGAAAAAGACAAAAAAATAATTTCATCGGGAGAAGTTTTTAAGGGAATAATTAAAGAATTAACATCAAGGAAAATTATATTTTTTACGATGGAAATTGAGGATTCCCCAAGCATCAAAATTAATTTCTGGAAAGATGCATATGAAAGCGGATCATCGGGTATTAGTTATGAAAAAGCGATAGCTCTTAAAACCGGCAAAGAAAAAGAAAAATTCATTTTAATTGGTTCCGGGTGGGAAACGGGCCGGGATTGCGCTCAAATCAGGTGGCTTGCGCAGCTATTTGATTTAGGGAATTTATCTATTCTGATTTCCGAGCCAATGAAGGATAGTGCAAGAAAAAAAGTTTTATCATCGATTATTTCGGAAAAGCTTGAAAGGGAATTTGATTGCGGCTGGAATAGATTTAAAATGTCCCTCGGAAATAATGCCTTATTTTATGTTAATGGCGATAATAGGTTCGTTTTCGGCAACAGGAATATCTCTCGTTTTGGCTGTAAAGAATGGGATTCTAGCGTAATTAACTACGTGGCAAGCAATATTGAAAACGACTTGCTTGATGAAGTCCTTTAATTTTCAGGCTCTGATCCGGCTTTTCGGTTCAGGGCTTTTTTGTTTTATATAGCTTAAATATTTATAATTACCTTAATCATGACTTCCCGAGAGATAAGGCAGAAATTTTTAGATTTCTATAAAGAAAAAGGCCATACGATTATTCCTTCAGCATCGATAGTTCCGGAAAACGATTCGACCCTCCTTTTTGTAAATAGCGGGATGTTTCCACTAGTGCCATACCTTTTAGGTGAAACGCATCCCGGGGGAAAAAGGCTGGCAAACAGCCAAAAGTGTTTTCGCGCCGAAGATATTGAGGAGGTTGGCGATAATAGGCATAACACTTTTTTTGAGATGCTGGGCAATTGGTCTCTCGGGGACTACTTTAAAGAAGACCAGCTTAACTGGTGGTACGAATTTTTAGTTGAGAAGATTAAGCTTGATCCAAACCGCCTTTACCAGACCGTGTATGTTGGCGATAAGCTGATTGGGGGCGCAGGCAAAGATGAGGACTCTATTAATATCGTTAAAAGAATATTTAAAAAATATGGCGTTGAAGCGGAGATCGGACCGGATACTTCTGGCGACGGTGAAAAAGGTCCGGGTATGCCGATAGATTTTTCTAAAGTGCACATAATGGCGTATCGCGATAAAAATTGGTGGAAAAGGGGAGATGCTATTGGCGAGCTCGGCGGACCCGACTCGGAAACTTTTTATGATACGGGCAAGGAGCATGACCCGAAATTCGGCGAACATTGCCACCTTAATTGCGATTGCGGAAAGTTTATAGAGATTGGCAATTCGGTATTTATGTCATACCGCAAAGCCGAAAACAGCTGGGAAGTGATTGATAACCGCAATGTTGATTTTGGCGGAGGGCTTGAACGCCTGCTTATGGCAGAAAACGGCAAGTCTAATATTTTTGAAACAGATCTCTTTGAGCCGATAATTAAGAAGCTTGAAGAATTGTCAGGAAAAAAATATTCCGATGATTCCCGCTCGTTTGAAATAATTGCCGATCACCTAAAAGCGGCAACGTTCATAATGGGAGATAAGCGCGGATTGACGCCTTCGAATATCGGCCAGGGGTATATAGTTCGCCGCCTTATTAGGCGCGCAGTGCGCTATGGCAGGCAGATCGGCATAACCGAACCAGGCTGGACCAAATCTGTCGTTCCAGTTGTGCTTGGCATATATGAAGGAATTTATCCGGAGCTTGAAGAGAATAAGCTTTTTGTTATCACTGAATTGGAAAAAGAAGAGGAAAAGTTTGCTAAGACTTTGGAAAACGG
>JALOAR010000044.1 GCA_023228665.1 Candidatus Colwelliibacteriota bacterium
TGCCATCGTCTTCAAGGACACCGTGATAGTCGCGGGGGTCTCCGGCTACCCCGATACCCTCTACATTAGCTCAATTCCCAGCTCGTCAACGGGGTTCATCTCGTGGACTTCTGGGAACAGGGAGATAACCGTCAACCCCGACGACGGGGGCAACATAACCGCCCTAGGCAAGATAGGGGGGGTCTGCCTCGTCTTCAAGGACGACGGGATGTTCAGGTGGACGAACAGCTCCACCGACCCCGACAAGATTATCGACGTCGGCTGTTCCTCGCAGGAGAGCGTCTGTAACGGGGGCAACTACCTCACCTTCTGGAATAAGCAGGGCGCATGGGTGACACGCGGCGAGTATCCCGTCAACATCAGCGACCCGATAAGGCCGTGGGTCGAGGCCGTGAGTTCGGCCAACCTGTCGTCCGTGGCCACGGGGACCGACGGGAGGCACTTCTACTTTTCCGTGGGCGACGTGACCAAGGACGGCGTAACTTACAGTAACGTAGTGTTCAGGTGGTCGCTCGCTACGACCGAATGGTCGGTATATTCCTACGCCAAGAGGTTCACTTTCCTGACCGCTTACAAGGACGGGACGGAAGTCAAGCTGGTCGGGGCGACGAGCGACGCCGCCTGTCAGCAGGTTGAGCTGGCGACGGCCCATGACGACGATGGGACGCCCATCAGCATAGAGCTTGAGAGCCATGACCTAGATTTTGGGTCGAGGGCATTCAAGAAGGAGGTTTCCGGCGAGGCTTATGCCTATGGCATTAACTTGCCGGGCTTCACTGTCCAATGCCGCGCCGACGACAAGGAATGGAAGGCCATAGGGGAGGCTAAGGGGGGCTTGACGGAGTTCAAGTTGCGCGAAGCCGTGCGGGGCAATAAGCTGCGTTTCCGCGTGACGGGAACGGCCCCTTCCGCAGATTGCCGGTTTTCCGGCGTTGAGCTTAAGAACGTGTCGATAATCTAATATGAGCCTAGGCTACGACGTCCTGACGTCTCCCTCCAACCCGCTTGACGGACTGCTCCACGGGGCAGACCCGCTTTCGGGGTCTTCGGCGTTTCAGGAGACGGCTGCCGTGGCGAACGCGGTAAGCTCCGGCGTTAACCTGGGCAACGCTCTTTCCGGCGAGGAGGTGGGGGCTATCATGCGTTACGCCAAGACCTCGTTCGACGACACCGTGAACGGGTGGATACAGGGTTTCGACCCAGTGGACACGAGGTATAAGTGGCTCATCGGCGACGCCTCAAGCTCCATCGACTGGAACGTGACGGCGGCGGGGACTCTCACTATCTTTGGGGTAGGCCTTGTCTCCCCGACGTTCTCCTACGGAAAGACGTCGTTCACCGACTCCGTGAACGCCGGTTATTACATCTCAAGCGCTGGCATCTACGTCGGGGCGGCTGGCGACGCCTCCAAGCTCAAATACACGGTCGCCGACGGGTCTTTCGACTTCGTCGGCACCGTCTCCAGCCGCTCCACCCTTACGCTGGCTTCCGCCGTCAACGCCTCGGGCAACCTCGTGACCGACATCGTGAACGCCCGCATTGACAGCTCGGCCAAGACCATACTCTCCGACTTCAATTTCGGGGCGTCAGATTACGCGGGGGGCGTGAAGTCCGGCGACATCGCATGGAACACGACGACGGGGGCCATCACGGGAGGCTCGGGCGTAGTCGTCTACAGGGGCGGGATAGTCGGGGCGGCGGCCGGGGTGGCGACCTTCTCCATCGACGCCGCCACGGGCGCGGCCACCTTCGCGGGTGCCCTCTCCGCGCCCACCGGCACAATCGGCGGCTTCACCATCGGGGCGACGACGCTTTCAGCCACCAACCTCGCCTTGACTTCGGGCGCGGCCAACGTCGCCAACATCTCCGTCGGCACGGGGTCAAGCGTTGCCGGCCTGAATGCCGGCAACACCTCCACGGACATAGCTTTCTGGGCTGGAGACACCTATGCCAACCGCGCCTCCGCCCCTTTCAGGATTGACTTGTCGGGCCTGACGACCATCACGCTTCCTTCCGGTTCATCGTCGCTTCGCGCCTTCAGCGTGGTCGATGACCGCGCTTACGCCGGCGGCCAGGCTTCGTTTAAGGTGACGTCGAACGACAGTATCTGCTCTTACATGTATTCTGGCGGAGACCACGGCATTTTGAGGGCCATCAGCGGCGGCATTAACAGCGGGGCCCCCGACGACACGATAGGCGTAGTCATGGCCGAGGTCAGCGGGACAGGCAAGGGACCTGCCTATTACGGGCTTGCGGAAGGCCTGCAGGTGGCTTATTTCAGGCAGGGCGCGGCCACCTCGACCAACTACTACAAGATGGTGACGATGGACGGCGACGGGACGCCTGTCCTGTCGCAGTGGGTGGCGAACAACACGACCCCGAACGGGACGCTCACCGGAGCCAAGGGCGACTTGTGCCAGTCCACCAACGGGAAGCTCTACGTCAACACGGATGGGACGACGGCGTGGGCGGAACTTTCCACCGGAGGCGGCGGCGATTACACCGTGCCGGTCAACGCAGGACAGGACATCGCGGCAGGCGACGCCGTGGTAGTTGAGGCCGGTGGCTTATATCGCACCCGTTCCACGGGGCTGTCGTCCAAGGTCGCGGCGGTGACGACAATCGGCGGGGACTACTGCGGCTTGAACTATAACCGC
>JALOAR010000045.1 GCA_023228665.1 Candidatus Colwelliibacteriota bacterium
ACTTTCATAATCAATAGAACCAACAGATAATCCAGAAAGTTTTTCAAATGGAACTCTAACAAAGTACAAGTTCGAAGGATCATCATAAAAAATCCATGTTTTAGGGGCATAACCTAAATTATGTGTATAAATATATGGAGATGAAGATACATCAAAGCCAGGCATAGTATAAATAGGCATGGTAAGGATAGAACTCTTAAAAGAAAGTTTATTATCAGAAGCTGTTAAAACATTTTCTCCAGGTTGAGCTACCTTTAATCCATATTCCATTTATATAAGAATGTTTTTAAATATATAATAAAATCCTTTTAATTGTACAAATTTGTTTAGATTAGAGTCATTAAAAACAATGGTTAATGTTCCATCTCCAGTCCTAGCCTCTGCATAATTTTCATATGTAGCTCCAGCAGTACTCCAATCTAGTTGATAATATTCAGATGAAATTGTATCTGAAATTCCATCATAATTTTGCATGTATACTAAAACAAAAGGGAATTCAAGATCATGATTTATTATGAATGTATCTTCACCTGGACCAACAAAATTATTTGTAAATGTGCCATAAGAATATACTTCCAATAAAGGATAACTAGAGTGCATAATATATTTATTTAATTCAAGAGAATCATCTAAAACTGATTCTCCTTCAACAGTTATTTTTAAACCATATGTATCCATTAATTATTGTATCTCCCCATCAGCCTCATAAAATAAATCAAAGTAAATAGGGACTGAAACTTGTGAAGCTGTATTGTTTCTGATAAAAAAGGTAATGGTAGTAGTAGCCACCCTTGTTGTACAGTAAATATTAGAAGAGGGTAAAATCCACCAACTATTATTATTTCCCGATGAAAGTAAATATTTATTATCAGTTGGGTCTTTGTAATAAACAACAAAAGAGGGTCTAACTCCATAATTGTGAACATAGGTGGTACTTGATGTTGCTCCTGCTGGTACTACAACTGTAGTGCTGCCAGAATATTTAATTTTAAATGAATCCAAAAATTCACTACTAAAAACCAATTCATCAGTAGTTAATACATTAAAACCTAACCTAGCCACTTTAAAACCATATGTAGGCATTAGAAAAGACCTAAAAGAACGTTATTACCAATTAAAATTCTTTTATTTTCTCCGTCTATTTTAATATTATCATCTCCTACTGTTATTAGTTCATCCACATTTAATGTTCCTGTGTTAGTCGTAATCGCTTGCAAATTAACCACATCTATCTTAGTAGCAGTCACAGCCCCAGCTTGAATCTTATCAGCACTAATAGCACCTGTAGCTATCTTAGCTCCAATCACTCCCTCATCTTCTAAAGTAGCATCAAACGCTAAGGCTGTTTGACCATTAAGCTTAATAACTGGTTTTTGTAAAAAATTGTCATAACCAAAATCTAAGTAGTTCATTTTGTTCTTGAACTTATTATCTCATAAAAAATGGTAATCTTTTCTATTGATAAGGAATTCTCTCTATTACTATTATCCTCTAATCTGATGTTAATTCCGCAACCTTGTCTATGATTACTGGGAACTCTTAGTTCAGTCTTATCATTCTCTAAATCATCTAAGGGTTGCCATTGAGTATCAATATTAAGAGGACTGTTATATAACTTATATCTAACTCTTACGCTCCTAGCATCTCTTCCGATAACCTGTATTCTGGTAAACCTTAAATTAAGCTCAGACCCTTCTGGATAGATTGGTCCTGTTTCCATAGCCCAGGGAATTGGATCTCCATCATAATTATATCCGTTAGGTGTATAAAAAACTTCTCCGTTATCATCACCTAAGAATGTTTTTAATTGATTATCTTCCAGGAACTTAGTACTACACTTGATAGTCTTATTAATAGGATCAATACTAAATTTATTAGAGGAAACATTGTAAGAAATAACAGCCTTAGAAACCGAGATATTACGTTGAGGATTAGAAATATCCCCAACATAGCACCTATACCAATCTCCTTCTTGCCAGCCAACTATAGAAGGGTACATGGAGGCAGAAATTCCGTCAATATAGGGTTGAATTAATTTAGAAATCTTTACCGATTCTAATCCATTAAAAAGATAAATACCTGTTGTTTTAGGTTCACTTCCATGAAAATATAAAGTATATCCTCCCACATTAACTATTGATCTATGAGATGATGTTCCTGGTGCTCCCGTTACTTCTACTAAAGAAGAACCATTGTATTTGTGAAGTGATAAAAGTTTGAAAATAAGCAATCTATTAGAGTTTTCTCCAAGTCCTCTTATATAATCATTATCATCAGTTCTAACATCAATATAGTTAGAACCAACAATGTAGGAATTACTAGAATCGTTTGAATCTAGAGTCTCAGTTAAGGTTATTTGAGTATTAGAATCAACTGTATAAACGATATATTGACCAGCATTATCTCCGTCTAATATCCAAAAATCGTCACCAGCTTTAATCCCATAATCTTCAAAGTGAGCATTAGCTGATGTTATTACTGCTGAACTAGCAGTTTGAACTAGATCAGTACCCCATTCAATTTCCCATCTTGGAGCATTGCTATAGGGGAGTCCTGATTTCCAAACCTTAGAAGGATAAACTTCTCCATTAATAGTTACATACCCC
>JALOAR010000046.1 GCA_023228665.1 Candidatus Colwelliibacteriota bacterium
TAGCGTAAGATTTTTTTAAAATAGCTGTATCATTCCATCCTATTTTTCTAGCTTTATTTTTGTCAGTTATAGTCATAATTATGGATATTTCCGATATAGAAATTATTTTTATAAACTCGTTCTAAAATTTTTCTTCAATATCCGGATCTAATAAAATAGAAAACTTACCTTTCTTTCTCAACATATCTCGACAATGAAATACAATATCGGGATTTTTAAAGAACTTTTTCTTGATATTTTTAATATCTGAATCAAATTTTTTTAAAAGTTTTTCTGATATTACTAATCCAGACAATAAAAATTCAGGCGACGGGTGTTTAAAACTAGCCTTACCGCTTTCGTCTATAGCTATTATTTTATAGCTATTTCCCATTTGAGTAATTATACCAAAACCCCGCAAATGCGGGGTTTTGGGGCTTACGCTATATATATTTTAGTTTTTGCCTCTAATGTTTTATAACTAAAAAATGGATGGCAATTATGCTTTTATTGATGGTCAAAATCTTTATTTAAGTACTACCAATAGAAAAGATACTTCTTGGGAGGTTGATTTATATAAGTTTCGCATATATCTGCGTGAAAAATATAATGTTATAAAAGCTTTTTACTTTATGGGGTGCTTAATGGGTGATAAAAATGGTCTTTATGAAGAAATTCAAAATGCTGGATATATATTAGTTTTTCGATAACATAATTCCTCTATGCTGGGAAAGAAAAAAGGTAATGTTGATTCTGATATTATTTTTGACGCTATGAGGCGAATTTATAAACAAGAACAATTTTATTAAATTGTTCTTGTTTCCGGCGATGGAGATTATAAAAGACTAGTTGATTTTCTGATTGAAGAAAAAAGATTTAAAAAGATATTATTTCCAGATAGTGATAATAGATCCTCTCTTTATAACAGTATTGGTGGAGAATATTTTAGTTCTCTTTCGGAAAAAGATATTCAGCGCAAGATAAAAAAAAGAAAGGGGCTCCTTAGGTAATTAACCGTTCGGATCCCCTTTCGTCGTGATAGGTTCATATTAATACATTTATCATTATTGTCAATATATACCAAAACCCGCCTTTTCGGCGGGTTTTGGGGCTTACGCTATATTTATTTTTTTTTGCTTCGTTACAACTAAAGCTGGGCTTGAAGATTCGCCAAAAGCTGGGTTTGGAGCTTAACAAGAAGCTGTTGTAGCAAATTCAACAATTGGACTCTTAAGGTCTGGAGCTGGGCTTGAAGCTGTTCAGCTGTAGTTCCAGTAGCCGGAGTAGTTGTTTCGCCAGATTCCGCCGGAGTGGTAGCAGACGAAGAAATAGTTACGGTTATTTCTGCAGGGGTATCTTCGATGTTGCTGGTCCAGTCGGTAGCGCGGGCTTTAATAGTCTGGGAGCCAGCCTGGGCATTTGCCCAAGTGTATTCCCAAATGACATTAGTGCCGTCATCATCGGTAACAGTAGCATCATTCCAAGTAGTTCCCCCATCAAGAGAAACTTCAATCTTTTGAACGGAAGAGCCTCCCGAATCAATTGCAGTACCCTTTATCACCAAAGCTTGCCCAGCTTGAACGGTGGAACCGCCGGCAGGAGAAGTTATTTGGGTATTAGGAGCAGTTGTATCAAGAGTAGCAGAAACACCCGCAGGAGCTATACAGCTCGTGGAAGTCGGCGCGGAAATGGCTGAAAGAGTATCGCCAAAACCGGTTGACTTAACCGAGAAATAATAACGGGTATTAGGATTCAAGCCGGTAACGAGCTGCTGAACAGACGAACCGCGAGTACCAACAGCCCAAGACTGGGTAATAGCCGTTCCAGCAGTAAACTTAGTGTTATCGTCTATTGCTGCAAGGGCATGCTTAGCGGTATAGCTGATAGAAGCGCCGACAGGAGTGGTCCAGCGAAGCCAGATAGCGCCGGCTTGACCAGAGGCTTCACAAGTAAGATCGCTTATCGCGGCAGGAGCATTGAGTATTTTGAACGCGTCGGTAGTAACAGTGGCAAGCAATTCGTCATCAGCGGTTGTCGTATTAATGATTACATCATAAGTATCAGCGGCGGTTGCGTGGTTAACGATACCGGTTAAGTTAAGAACTTTGGCTCCAGCGGTAGCGTTGGTCCCGTCGTTCTGCCTTTCGATTGTAAGATCCTGGCCAACAGCAGAAGCAGCGAAAGTTCCGTCTATGCCAGTAGCACTATCAATATCAGCTGCGGAAATATCGAATCCGGCAGGGAAAGCAAGAGTTATCTTGCCATTAGGCGGGATAACGCCGGTTGCCGGAATAGTGAAATTAATCGTGTAGTTCGAAGTAGCATCCTTTACCGGATCGTAAGGAACAACAGTAGCGGCAGTAAGAGTATCTTCTGCTCCGTCGGCAACCGTGATATTGGCAGTAGAGTCGTCAGTATCGTAAGTATCGGCGCCGTCAGTAGCGAAGGTCATAGTGGCAGCTCCGCTGGCTCCAGTATGACCAATAACACTAAGTCCGGAAATTACGACGACATCACCAGCAGTAAAGTCATCAGTTACATCAAGAGTAACAACCGTAGCGCTGTCGTAAGAAACAGTCGTGCTTACAGCTCCAG